>DASRJE010000222.1:0-19803 GCA_035649635.1 Vicinamibacterales bacterium
GATGATCGGGTACTTGATCGTGATCTGCTCGCAGGACGCGGGCTCGGGCTTGAGCAGGTTGCGCTCAGGACCGATCGTCGAGCCCATCGAGGTCACTAATTCCTCGCGGATGGCATCGAGCGGCGGGTTCGTGACTTGCGCGAACAGCTGCTTGAAGTAATCGAAGAGCACACGCGGCCGCTCGGAGAGAACGGCCAACGAGGTGTCGGTGCCCATGGAGCCGACCGGCTCCTCGCCAACCGCAGCCATCGGACCGATCAGGACGCGCAGATCCTCCTGGGTGTACCCGAATGCCAATTGCCGCCTGAGCACGGTCTCATGATCGGGTTCGACCGCCCGGGCTGCCGGCAGATCGTCGATGTCGATCAGGTGCTTGTCGAGCCACTCCCGATAGGGATACTCCGCCGCAAGCTCGCGCTTGATCTCCTCGTCGTCGACGATGCGGCCCTTGGAGGTGTCGACAAGGAAGATGCGGCCAGGCTGCAGACGTCCCTTGACGAGAATGTTCTCGGGTGGGACATCGAGAACTCCGACCTCGGAGGCCATGATGACCAGATCGTCCTTGGTCACGTAATAGCGCGACGGCCGCAATCCGTTCCGATCGAGCACGGCGCCGATACTCGTGCCGTCGGTGAAGGCTATGGATGCCGGACCGTCCCATGGCTCCATCAACGATGCGTGATACTCGTAAAACGCCTTCCGGTCCGGAGACATCTCCTCATTACCGCTCCAGGGCTCCGGGATCATCATCAGGATCGCGTGCGGCAGCGAGCGCCCGGCGCGCAAGAGGAGCTCGAGGACGTTGTCAAAGGTGGCGGTGTCGCTGCCCCCCTCGCGGATGACGGGCAGGATCTTCTTGAGGTCATTCCCAAAGAGATCGCTCGCGAGCAGTCCCTGACGTGCCCGCATCCAGTTGATGTTGCCGCGCAGCGTGTTGATTTCCCCGTTGTGCGCGATCAGGCGGTAGGGATGCGCAAGCGGCCATGACGGGAACGTGTTGGTGCTGAAACGCTGGTGCACCAGGGCCAGCGCGGACGTCAGCTCTGGGCTTCCGAGATCCGGGAACATCGGTGCGAGCTGTCGCGCCGTCAGCATCCCCTTGTACGTCAGCGTCCTGGTAGAAAGGCTGACGATATAGAAGAACCTTCGGGAGAGCGGGTTGATCTTGAGCGTGTCGACCGCGTGCTCGATCCGCTTCCGGATCACGTAAAGCTTGCGCTCCGCCTTCGCGCTGCGGCCTTCCGCCTGCGCGCGTTGCGCTTCGGCGGACAAGTCCTCGGACGCGTCGTCCAGTCCCGTCAGACCGATGAACAAGTGCTGGAAGACGGGTTGCGTTGCACGGGCGCTTGGACCGACCAGGCGATTGTCCGTCGGCACGTCGCGCCATCCCAGCAGGCGCTGCCCCTCTTCGTCGATGATCCTGGCGATGAGATCCTTGATCCGATCGCGATCCGATTCGTCGTGCGGCAGGAAGACTAGTCCGGCGCCGTACTCGCCCGCGGCAGGCAGTTCCGACGGGGCGCAGGTGCGGAGGAACGCATCCGGCATCTGAATCAGGATGCCGGCGCCGTCGCCAGTGTTTTCCTCGCATCCGCACGCACCGCGGTGCTCCAGATTGACGAGCACCTGCAATGCCTTCTCGACAATGCCGTGGGACCGCCGCCCCTTGATGTGCACGACGAAGCCCACCCCGCACGCATCGTGTTCGGCGCAGGGGTCGTACAGACCCTGAGCGGGCGGTGGATAGGTCATTCCCGGAATTGACATGGTCGGCACATTTTGAAGGGGTTCGCTACATAAGGGAAATACAATGATCTGAAAGTCTCAATCTAATTTCACCATATAAGATTCATTTGGTCGGGTATGCCAATCGGCTCGCCCTCCGGCCCGCCCACGGCTCCTAATCGCCAATCCGCTGAAAAACGGCCTTTTTTGTGAATTCCTTTCGTATGATGCCCTCGACGTTCCGGCCGGGCGGCCGGGATGGGGACCCCGCCTAGGGTAGAGCGGGTCCTGCTGTGTGGACCTGCCGGGTCTACACGACAAGACCCGGCCTACGGAACCAGAGCCTTAATCAAGGAGCCGCTGATGCACGCGCCGATGAAGTACGCCGAGAAGGGTCTGTCGATCGCCGCCAACGGACTGTGGCAGGTGTTTTCGACAGCCAACAAGATCAAGCAGAACCCTTCGTTCATCCCGCGCTGGTCGGACAAGCCGCTACTCAAGTCGTATCAGAAGACCAAACCGCCACTGGGCTGGCCACGCGAGACCGACTCGCTCTGCCCCACCTGTACACGCGAGGCGCGGCAGGACATTCTCGACGGGAAGAAGGACGTCAGCGTCCTCCTGAATGAGAAAGTCGGTGAGATCAAGGCCACGATCATCGAGCGCGACGGCAAGATCCTGATGGTCAAGGATTGCCCTCTTCACGGCCACTTCGAGGACGTGATGGCGATCGATACGGCCTTCTTCAAGCACCTCGAAGAGGTGTTCCCGGGCCGCGACATCCGCGCCCACAACGACGAGCAGTTGCACAACCACGGCTCGTCCACCGTCCTGCACGGCCGCGGGTCGGTCCTCACCGTCGACCTGACCAATCGCTGCAACATGATGTGCGACCCGTGCTTCATGGACGCCAACCAGGTTGGCTTCGTCCACGAACTGGGCTGGGAGGACATCAAGCAGGTCCTCGATAACGCCATCACAATCAAGCCGCGCCGCCAGATGTCGGTGCAGTTCTCGGGCGGCGAGCCGACAATGTCGCCGTATTTCCTGGATGCGATCCGCTATTCGCGCAAGGTCGGCTACAACAGCGTGCAGGCGGCGACCAACGGCATCGAGTTCGCCAAGAGCCCGGAGTTTGCCAAGGCCGCAGCGGAAGCGGGCCTGCGCTACGCGTACCTGCAGTTCGACGGCATCGGCAACGCGGCCAACTCGCATCGCCGCGTCGGCAATCTCTTCGACGTCAAGTTGCGCGCGATTGAGAATCTGTATCAGGCCGGCGTCGACATCGTCCCGGTCATCACGATCGTCAACGGCGTGAACAACGAACAGGTCGGACGCGTCATCGAGTTCGCACTCGACAACCCGAAGCGCATCAACTTCCTCTCGTTCCAGCCGGTGTCGTTCACCGGACGCGACGAAGAGATCACCCCGGAGCGCCGTGCCGCGCAGCGCTACACGCTGTCGCACCTGGCGCATGACGTGAAAAACCAGACCGGCATCGGCGAGCCGATTCGCGATTGGTTCCCGATCTCGTTCATGTCCACGTTCACCGACTGGGCAGACGTCGTGCACGGGCCTGACCGGGAATGGGGTCAGCTCACGTGCGGCTGCCACCCGAACTGCGGCATCGGCATGGCGGTGATGATCGACAAGGAAACCAAAGAAGCGGTCCCGGTTACCGCATTCCTGAAAGCGGACCAGCTCGCCAAGGACGTCGCCCAGGTCAACGACGCGGCGCGTGGCAGGTTCCTGTCGGTCGTGGGCATGGCCCTCGCGTTGATGCGCAACTACGACCCGTTCAAGGCGCCGACGCATTTCCGCATCGCCGACCTGATGAAGAAGTTCGACAAGACCTTCGGCGCCACCGGCAAGAACTACGGCAGCGTCACAGGCGACCGGACGATGAAGGACATCGAGCAGCGGCGCTCGGACCGGTGGAACTTCCTGTTCATCGCGGGCATGTGGTTCCAGGATCTCTTCAACTACGACTTCCGCCGCACGGAGATGTGCATCATTCCCTACGGCACGCAGCAGGGCGAGATCTCCTTCTGCGCGTATAACACCGGCATCGGCTGGCGGAACATCCTCGAGAAGATGCACATGACGGCCACGTTGACCAAGTGGTACGAAGACCATGGCCGCCACGAGATCTTCGCCGGCAACAAGAACGTGCCGCTCGGAAGCAAGGAACACTCATTGCAGTTGAACGCCGAGGCCGTGGCCGCCGGCCGTCAGACCGACCTCGACGAACTGGGTGTCGCCAAGAACGCGCGCGAGGAGAAGCTCGCCGCGCGCAAGAAGGCGCAGATGACGCCACAAGAGATCGGTCAGCACATGGAGATGGAACGGCTGTATCGCCAGCAGGTACTGAAGGAGCAGCCCACCATCCAGATTCAGGGGCTGAACCTGGGCGGGAAGAAGAAGCAGAACGTCCAGGAAGTGACGCACAAGGATGTGAAATAGCCGGGACTCGGGACTCGGGATTCGACGCTGACGTAGTGTCCGGCTGCAGCCGACCAGGGTAGAGGCGGGCTTTCCGCCTTCGCATGATGCTTCGGCGGACTCGCCGTAGCCTTGGCGGAGGCGGTCAAGCCCGCCTTTGCTTTTGGACAGCGCAAGAAACATCAAGACGACTCGCACCCGCTTCGCTACACTCGGCCGCATGATTCGATACATCGTGCTCGCGTCCGCGTTGCTCTTTCCAACCATCGCATCGGCGCAGAGCGCGGGCGCCACCGGCGCGCCGGTCGTCTTCTTCAGCATCTTTGGCCCGCAAGGCGAGCAACTGCAGCAGTTCTATTCCGGCCTGTTCGAGTGGAAGATCGCGCCGAGTGGCGACGTGATGACGGCGGTTTCGTCGCCGCTTCCGGCGAGCATCGGAAAGGGTGAGGCCGAGACGATCGTCTACGTCGGCGTGGACGACATCAACGCGACGCTGGCGAAGGTGAAGGAGCGAGGCGGGACGATCCGATACCCGCGCTTCGAAGTCCCCGGTCGCGTGGTGCTCGCGGTGTTCCAGGACCCGGCGGGCAACAGCGTCGGGCTGGTTGAAATGGAAAACGGCAAGGCCAAGGTCCCAAAGTAGTGTCCGGCTTAGCGGACCTGGTGATCCGGTTCTACACTCCTAGCTTCTTCAGCGACGCTTTCAGGTTCAGATTCCGAATCAGACGATGCAGATAGTTGGGATGGAGTCCGAGCAGTTGCGCCGCGACGGTGTAGTTGCCGCCCGCCTTCGTGAACACTTGCACGATCAGATCTTTCTTCGACTGGGTGATCACATCGTGGAACCGCGACGAGGTCGACGCCGGCGTGATGGCCGCCGCGCCCACCGCCCCGGCCTCTACCACCGCGTCAGGAAGATCTTCGGCGAGAATCTGATCGGTCGACCCGAGCACGACTGCGCGTTCGATCGCATTCTCCAGCTCGCGCACGTTGCCTGGCCACTCGTACTTTGACAAGCACGCGAGGGCGGCTGGTGTAAAACCGCTCACCCGTCGCTTGATTTTCCCGGCATGCCGTCGAATGAAGTACTGCGCGAGCAGCGGAATATCGTCGGGCCTCTCGCGCAGCGGTGGGATGGTCAGCGCGACGACGTTGAGACGGTAGTACAGATCACGTCGGAAGATTCCCTGGGCGATCGCCTCCTCCAAGTTTCGATTCGTGGCAGCGATCAGACGGAAATCCACGGCGACACGCCGCGTGCCGCCAACGCGTTCGAATGCCCGGTCCTGCAGCACCCGCAACAACTTCGCCTGCAGCGCCGGTGACAGCTCGCCGATCTCGTCGAGAAACACCGAGCCGCCCTCGGCCATCTCGAGCCGCCCTTTTTTCTGTGTGACGGCGCCGGTGAACGCGCCCTTCTCGTAGCCGAAGAGCTCGCTCTCGAGGAGCGTTTCAGTGATGGCCGCGCAATTAATGGCCACAAATGGTCGTTCGGCGCGCGGACTGTTGCTGTGGATCGCGTATGCGACGAGTTCCTTGCCGGTTCCGCTCTCTCCGGTGACAAGCACTGTCGACCCGGTGGGCGCCACACGGGCCACGCGTTGAAACACTCCGCGCATTGCCGGGCTCTGGCCGACGATGTTGTGACCTCCTGCAAGCTCGTTCTGCAGTCGCTGGTTCTCGCGCGTGAGCCATTCGGCGTGCCGCTCGTACCCGAGCGCCGTGCCGGCTACGGCCGCGATCGACATCAACAGGCTGAGATGTCCCTCGTCGAATGGCTGGTCCGACGAATCGGACTCGAGATAGATCGCTCCCAGCACCTCCTCGAAAGCGACAAGTGGAGCCGCTAGCAACGACCGCGAAGGCGACAATGAGCGCTCGTCGGGCCCGCCGTTCTGCCCCGCCTCGGCCAGCACGCCGACGGTTTCACGCAGGACACGTTCGATGATCGGCTGGCTCACGTTGAGCTCGCGCCCGTCGCCGGAAGTGTCCTCCCCGGCGGGAATCTCATCGGGATCGTTCGTGAAAATCAGGGCGCCTCGACTTGCCGGGACGATCTCAGCGAGCAATTCGATCAGTGGACGCTCGAGCGCGACCAGCCCGCGCACGGCATTGATGGCGGAATTCACGCGCATCAGTCCCACGAGATCGCGCGCCAGGCGAGCGGCCGACATATGTGCCAGGCGAGTGCCGCCCATGAGGGCATCGTCGCGCCGCATGACCTGCATCGAACGCGGCGGTGCCGCGTCCAGGGCAACGCGAACCTGCCGAGCCGGCGAGACGTCACCGAATGTCAGCACGAAAAGGGAGCTTCCCATCTGGAGACGGTCGCCGTGCTGCAACGCACGGTCGTCTGCCGGCAGTCCATTGACGAACGTGGGATTGGCGCGGTCGAAGTCACGAACGACGATCTGCTGTCCGTTCCAGGCGAGCACGCAGTGCCGGGGCGAGATCGTCGCGTCTGCTACCGCGATGTTGTTGCTGCGATCGCACCCGATACTCGTTTCGGGTTGATCGAGTGGAAACGCCCCACCGCTCAACGGACCACTGACCGCGACCAGATTCGGAGACATGCCGCCTATATATACAACGGGGTTGCGTGTGCCGCGCGACCGCTATCCGATCGGCAACGAAGCGGATAGGCACCGTCACGCAGCTGTAGCTCATCCGTTGGCGACCGACTCTGATCGCTCTTGCGTGGCGTTGCTCCTGTTTTCACGACCGCATGGGTGACGGGCGCCTTTCTGGTGCCGTCTCGCACTTCGCCTTTCTTGCCATCCTCGGCGTAGCCGTCCTCGTTGGCCTCGCACGACGGCGTGAGGTCGCGCCCATGCGCGTGTTGTGCTTGGCGATCGCCATTGACTACCTGGTGAGCCTGCCGTGGTTCCTGTTGTTTCCCGTTCCCCGAGCGCTGGGCGCATCAGGAGTCCAACGCGATGCTGCTCTCGCATTTGTGCTCGTCGCGACGCATCGATGCCATCCGGCCGATTAGTGCGTTGAACACTTCGTTCCCGAGCACTCACGTCTCACTGACCGTCGTCGTCATCGGCGTGACCCGGGCTGCAGGCAGCAGGCCACGGGCCATGGTAAACTTCGTATCTTGGGCTGGTCCGCCCTGCCGCAGCCGCGTGTGTCGCGAGTGAGCATGCCAATCGACTCGTCCGTTCCCGCCACATGATAGTTTCGGTTGTTGATGACGATGTTGATGTGCGCACTGCGCTCAATCGACTGCTTCGGGCGTTAGGCCACGACGTCCGTCTGTTCGCATCCGCGGAGGAGTTTGCCGTCAACCACGCCGCCGCCGACTGCCTCATCCTCGACATCCGCCTCCCCGGGTTGAACGGCCTCGAGCTCCGCGAGTGGATGCATTCGGCGGGTCTCCTGCTGCCGACCATTTTCATCACCGGTGACGGCGAACGTTTTCTCGGGGAGGGACTACCGTTCGGTGTGCCCACGCTGCACAAGCCATTCGATGAAGACACGCTGATCGCAGCGATGACCGATGTCATCGGCGACTCTTCGGAACGCGCCGTGTAGGCCAGTGGAACAGCCACAATTCGAACGACTCGGCCGGCACTTGATTGAAGCTAGCACAGACTGCGTGAAGCTCCTCGATCTCGATGGCCGTGTCGTCTATCTCAACCCAGCGGGCGTCGAGCTATTGGATTTGTGCGGCCCGGAGGATCTGATCAACCGTCCCTGGTTGAGCGTATGGGAGGGCGAGCACTATGTCGCCGCGAGCAACGCTGTCGCCCGAGCGCGGACCGGCGAACGCGCCACGTTCGAAGGCTTCTGCCCGACGGCGGCCGGCGTCGCCAAGTGGTGGGATGTGGTGATCACGTCGGTCACCGACGACAGCAACGCGATCGTGCAACTGCTCGTCGTCTCGCGCGACATCACGGAGCGGAGGCGAGAGGCAGATTTCCGCGCCGGGCAACACGGCATGCTCGAGATGATTGCGACCGGCGCCGCGCTCGATGCGGTTCTCACCTGCCTGGTACAACTGGTCGAACAGCACAGTGATGGCATGTTGGGCTCGGTGCTCTTGCTCGACAAGGACGGCGTGCATTTACGGCGCGGGGCCGCGCCTAGTCTTCCAGAAAGCTTCAACAGCGCGATCGAAGGGGCCGCCATCGGCCCGCGGGCAGGATCGTGCGGGACCGCAATGTATCTCGGCCGGCCTGTAATCGTGACTGACGTTCTCGTCGATCCCGCATGGGAGGACTACCGCGAGCTGGCAATCGCCCATCACATTCGCGCCTGCTGGTCGACGCCGATCATGTCGACGCAAAAGAAGGTGCTCGGGTCGTTCGCGATGTACTACTCCGAACCGAGGGCGCCGCGGCGCCACGAGCTGCGCATGGTCGACGTCGCTGCCAATATCGCCGGGATCGCGATCGAGAGCCAGCAGGCGCACAAGGCGCTGCGTCAAAGCGAAGAGCGCAATCTCGCGATGCTTCGCGCGAATCCGGATTGGATGTTCATTCTCGGCCGCAATGGCATGTTTCTGGACTATTACGCCAAGAACCCGGCGGAGTTGCTCGTACCGCCCGATGTGTTTCTTGGCAAGACCATTTGGGACATCCTCCCTCCGCCGGTCGCCACGCCGCTGGCGAACGCGATCGCCGGCACGTTGGTCTCGGGTGAGCCGGAGACATTCGAGTACTCCATCGAGGCGGACCAGACGCAGCGCTTCTATGAAGCGTGCGTCGTCGGCTGCGATGACGACAAGATTCTCAGCATCGTTCGCGATATCACCGACCGCAAGCGCGCTGAAATGGATGCTGTCATCCAACGCCGGGAGCTCGCGCATCTGAACCGCGTCGCTACGCTGGGCGAGCTCTCGGGTGCGCTCGCTCATGAGCTGAGCCAGCCGCTCTCGGCCATCCTGATCAACGCCCACGCTGCGCGACGTCTGCTGTCGCGGGAACCGATGGATCTCGAGGAATTGCGCGCCGCGCTCGACGATATCATCGCCAACAACAAACGTGCCGGCTCGGTGATCGAGCGGCTGCGGGTCCTGCTGAAAAAGGGGGACGGATTCTTCGAGACCGTCGACCTGAACGACATTGTCAAAGAAGTCCTCGACCTGACCCATAGCGACTTTCTTGCCCGACGCATTTCGGTGACGACCAGCCTGATGTCGCCGATGCGGCCCGTGTACGGCGATCGCGTGCAATTGCAGCAAGTGCTGCTCAATCTCGTGCTCAATGCCTGCGAGTCCATGAGTACAACGGAAGTCGCCGAACGCCACCTTTCGGTGACGACAGCGGTTGAAGACGGCATGGTGCAAATGTCCGTGGCCGACCGTGGTGTCGGCATCCCCGACGATCAACTCACTGCCGTCTTCGAGCCGTTCGTGACATTCCGTGAGCACGGTCTCGGTCTTGGCCTCTCAATCAGCCGTTCGATCGTCCTTGCCCACGGCGGGCAGATCGTGGCGTCGAACAACGCCGACCGTGGCACGACGTTCCGATGTGAGTTACCCATCAACGAGGACGGACGCGTCGAGCCACGAAGCAGTCGCAGCTTTGCCATCGCGAGCCTGAGCCCAGAGCCAGGAGCTGTGAGCTCTGGCTGATAGAATCGCTTCGTGCTTCTGAGCGGACGAACAGTCCTTGTCACCGGCGGTGCCTCGGGCCTGGGCGGTGCCACGGTTGACATGATAGTGGCCGCCGGCGGACGCGCCGTCATCATCGACCTCAAAGACGACGCCGGACGTGCCAGGGCGGCGCAACACGGATCGAGCGCCCGCTTCGTAAGCGCTGACGTCACGCGTGACGATCAGGTGCAAGCAGCGATCGCGCTTGCCACCAGGGAGTTCGGCCAGATTGATGGCCTGGTCAACGCCGCCGGAATCCCCGCCGCTGAACGAGTCCTGCCGCGGGAAGGGGTGCAGCCACTCGATCACTTCACGCGGGTCATTCAGGTCAACCTGGTGGGCACGTTCAACGTCATCCGGCTGGCGGCAGCGGCCATGGCCGCGAACCCGCCCAATGAAGGCGGCGAGCGCGGCGTCATCGTGAACACGGCATCGGTCGCCGCATTCGACGGTCAGATCGGCCAGGCGGCATATTCGGCGTCGAAGGGGGGCATCGTCGCGATGACGTTGCCGATTGCGCGCGAGTTCGCCCGAATCGGCGTTCGCGTGATGACCATTGCGCCTGGGACATTCGATACGCCGCTGCTTGCGGCCCTGCCCGACGCCGCGCGGGTGTCTCTCGCGCAACAGGTTCCGTTCCCATCCCGCCTCGGTCGCCCGGAGGAATACGCTGCCCTCGTCAGGCACATCTTCGAGAACGAGATGTTGAACGGCGAAGTCATCCGGCTGGATGGGGCGATCCGGATGGCGCCTAAGTGACTGGACTCGGGACCCGGGATTCCTTGGGCGCCGAAGCGCTTCGCGCGAAGGCGGCGGGACTCGGGATTCGCGGGGTTTCGGTGAAGAATTGGGAGTTGGCAGTTGGAGCTTGGGAGTTGATCGGATGCTAGTCGTGTTCACCGGTGCGATCGCCGGGTTGTTTCACGTCCTGTCAGGACCGGATCATCTCGCCGCAGTCGCGCCGCTTGCGGTGAATGGACGTCGCCGCGGTTGGATTGCCGGATGGACGTGGGGCCTCGGTCACGCCTCCGGCGTTGTTGCCGTTGCCTTGCTCGGTGTCCTCCTTCGCGAGATCCTGCCGCCGATCGATGTCCTGTCAGCGTGGAGCGAGCGGCTCGTCGGGGCAGCGCTCATCGGCATCGGGCTTTGGGCCCTGAGCCGCGGCCTGCGCGTCGCGCCAGCGCGACACCAGCACGGTGAGTGGTCGCACCATCACCTTCATGTCCAGGCCGGGCCCGAATGGATTCGTCGCCTCGGTCATGCACACGCATCGTTCTGCATGGGCGTGCTGCACGGCGTCGCCGGGAGCTCGCACTTCTTCGGTGTGTTGCCAGCGCTTGCGCTGCCGACGACGAGCGCGGCGGTTCTCTACATCGCGGCGTTCGGTCTGGGAACGGTTGCAGCCATGACGGTCTTCGCGGCAGCCGTCGGCTCGATCGCGGTCCGCACGGTACATGGCCCACGGGCCTACCGCGTCATGATGTCCGCGGCGGCGCTCCTGGCGATCGTCGCTGGCGGTGTGTGGCTTACGGCGCCGTTGAGATGACGGGGGCGGCCATCGCGCCGTCGAACATCGTGAGCGCTTTCTGCGCGTGCGCGAGCCGATCACCCGTGAAGCCCGGCTGCAGCCCGGACCGGGCCGATCGCGTGGCGGCAATGAGCAATTGATGCTGACCAACTTCCGATGGCGGCACGCTCATCGCTACCAGCGAGGTTTCGAGGGTTGCGAGCGTCGAATCGAGCGCCGCATAGACGTCGGTTGATCCTGACTGCGATGCCGACAGAATGAACGGCCGGATCTCGACGATGCGCCGATGGAGCGGCTGAATCTCTTCCCGGTACCGATCCTGCTGCGCCTGGCTGTTCTGCTTCGGGGCGCCCGCTCCCGCTTCACGTTCTAGAGCCGGTGCAGTCGAATGGGCTTCTCGCACAGGTGACGCCGCCGTCCGCCGGGGTGTGCGCGGGTCGCCCTCTTCGTCGAGCGGCCACGTGAGATCGACGTAGACACGCTGGCCTTCAGTCCGGACGTTCGCCTTTGCAAACTCTGGCAGCGCCACGCGCGCTCGTATGTAATTCAATCCGCCCTGAGCGGCGACAGTCTCGATCGCGACGGTATGCAGGAGGTGAACGCCATCCGGGGCACTCCACTGCTGCGGCTGAGCCGGCGACGGCATCGGGCCGGCATCGATTTGGAGCGTCGCCGCGTCCGGACGCGACGAGGTCACCTGGCGAGGCTCTGACTGGAGCTCAAAGACGAGTGACAGCCGATCCGGCGCCCCGAGGAGCAGCAAGCCGAGATCTTTCGGCGCATCGACAGGCCGTTCGCTGCGCGGCGCGGTCCGCAGCGACTCGTCGACAAAGAGCCGTGCGGCGGGATATCCCATTCCGCCCAGGCGTCGCTGCGCCTTTTCGGCTTCATCGAGTGAAGCGAATGGGCCGACCATCGCCTGGTAGACCTGGGACTTCCCAGGCGAGCGGCGCGTGAAGGTCGGCATCCCGAGAGTCCGCACGCGCGCCGCCGCGTCGTTGGCGCCGTCGGCGCTGTCGAGCGACGCGATGGTCACGCTGAAGCTGGCGCCGGTGTAGAGCGTCGGGATGGCCGAGGGCTTGGACCAGTCGAACATCGAAGCCATCGCCGGCTGCGGGACGAAGACCCAGGCGACGCCGCCCGCGACGAGCACGAGCAGGACGATCGCCGCGGCCGTGGTTCGCCGCTTCAGTGTCTGATACCGCGCAAGGGCGTCGTTCGACCCGAAGCGTGAGTTTACCTGTCGCATCCCGGGACGTCGCATCAGTTGATTCAACTGATCCTCGTTCACGAGAACGACGGCGTATTGCTGCCCGGCGAGCTCAGGTTTTTGCGAGCGAGGTGTCAGCACAGTCTTTCCCGCAGGTCTTCGGCCGACAGGCCAACCCGCTGCCCACGTCCATCCAACAAGTACAGGCGATCGCCGACGTCGACCGGGCGATCCTTCAGGCTCCCGGCGGGAAGCTCGACGACCGCATGCGCGAACGGTTGCACCGCGATCCGCCACGGCGCCATCTCGTGCACGACTTTCACCGCGCGCCCATCGTCATCGACGAACACGGCGTCGATATCGAAGCGCATGAACATCGTGTGGATGGAAAAGCATGGGGCAATGATCAGGGCGCTCGACGTCTCGAACACGTCGCGGCCAAGCAGGCCCTTGCGCCGATCGCGGCGCGTCACCGCGAGCTCAACGCGCTCGGCCAGCGCTTCGTCCGTGCGCTGATTCACCAGCCAGGGGCCCTCCCCCAGATTCGGGTAAGCCGTCATTACCGTACCTCGACATCCGAACGGCGCTTTCGTCGTGGACGCGCTGCCGCCGGCGGTTGCGGCTGGGACACTTTGTCGTCGAGAAAATACGCTTCACACGCCGCGTCGAGCATCTCGCGACTCAGGACCGGTTCGATCCCGCGATACCGGCACAGTGCGGTGACCTGGTCGAGCAGGTCGCGCGGGTGGCACGCCCGGAGCGGACGGCCGGTCGGCAGGTAGTGCCGCCGCTGTAAGTACGCCGCCATCACCGGGTGGAACTGCAGATCCCGACGACGGCAATTCAGCTCGAGGATTCGTGTGAAGTCCTCGATGCTGGGATCCTCGATCGCGATCTTGTAGGGAATCCGGCGCAGGAAGGCTTCGTCGGCCAGCGACGCGGGATCGAGGTTGGTGGCGAACACGGTGAGCACGTCGAACGGCACCTGGAATTTCTTTCCGGTGTGCAGCGTCAGGTAGTCGACTCGACTCTCGAGCGGCACGATCCACCGGTTCAGCAGATCCTCGGGACGCATCCGTTGACGGCCGAAGTCGTCCACGAGGAAGACCCCACCGTTCGCCTTGAGCTGCAGCGGCGCGTCGTAGAACTTCGCCAATGGATTGAACGTGAGGTCGAGCATATCGAGCGTCAGTTCGCCGCCAACGATCACGACCGGACGCCGTACCCGTACCCAGCGTCGATCACGCGGCGCCTCAGCGATGATGCTGGTCGCGTCGGCCACATCGGCGTCGAGCGCTTCGTGGCTGATGGGGTCGTACATCGTGATGATGTGGCCTTCGATCTCGATGGCGTACGGCATGTACATGTCGCCGCCAAGCGTGCGGGACAGTCCCTCGGCGAGCACGGTCTTTCCGTTGCCTGGCGGCCCGTACAGAAAGATCGCCTTGTTCGCGTTGGCTGCCGGCCCCAGTTGCTCGAGAACCTGATCCGGGACGATGAGATGTGAGAAACCCTTCTTCAACCGCTCACGTTCGATGTATCCACGCGAAGCGGCGAGGGCGCGCATCTGCGCCACGTAGGTCGCCAGCGGCACCGGCGCCGCACCGGTGTACTGGTTGATGGCGAGGTACTGTTGTGCGCGGTCCCGGCCCAGATCGGTCAGCGTGTAGCGGTAGCTAGCGGTGGTGGTTCCACCGCGCACTTCGATCAGGCGCTCGTTTCGGATGCGTTCCAAGATCGGTTCGATGAGCGTGAACGGCACCCGAAGCCGGTCGGCGAGCATCAAGCCCGTCAGCTCACCGCCGTACAGCGTCTTGACCAACAGCTGCTCGACCATGTCGGTCGTGAGACCGGTCTCCGCAAGCGTCGTCGGCACCTTTGGTGCCGTGGTTCGGATGTCGTCGAGTGTTGCGGTTGTCGCCCTCGTCATTGCTGCGCCATCGGGAAGAGCACTTGAATGAATCTGATCGCCGCGGGTCCGATCGTGACGACCCAAATCGCCGGGAAGATGCAGAACACCAGCGGGAAGACCATCTTCACGCCCGTCTTGGCCGCAGCCTCTTCGGCGCGCTGCCGGCGCTTGGTCCGGAGCGTGTCGGAGTGCACGCGCAGCGATTGCGCGACGCTCGTTCCGAACTTATCGGTCTGGATCAGCATCGCGGCCAGTGACGAGAGATCGTCCACGCCAGTACGTTCGGCGAGGTTGCGCAGCGCTTCCGATCGCGCCTTACCGGCGCGCAGCTCGAGGTTGACGAGTCGCAGTTCGTCAGACAGGTCGCGATGGGTCGTCGCGAGTTCTTCGCCGACGCGCTGCAGCGCCTGATCGAGGCCCAGGCCGGCCTCGACACTCACCACAAGGAGATCCAACACGTCCGCCAGCGAGAGGCGGATCCGGTGCTGCCGCTTTTTCGCCAAGCGCCCGAGCGCCATGCTGGGCAGCAGGTATCCGACGGCGGCGACGACAAGGGCCAGCATCACACTCGGCCTGCCCACCAGTGGTGAGGACGCCACGCCGAAGGCGAGGAGCGCCACGCCGAGCCGGATCCCCATGAAAATCGTGATCGCTTCCTTGTTACGAAAGCCCGCGCACACGAGGCGCTTCTGCAGCTTGCCCATCTCCGAGGGCGACTGTGGCGCGTACTTGGCGAGCTGCTTCAGCGTCTTGACTGCAGCCTCGGTGTACGCCGGCTTGTCCTCCGGAATACCGCGAAGCTCACCGAGCCGGCGCTGAATGATCGCGTTCCCGCTTGGCGACAACACCATTGCCGCCGCAGCGATGAGGAGCGAAACGAAGATGAATCCGAGCACTGGGAGGAGCAACGCCACGCTACACCTCGATCTTGATGACCTGACGAATCCAGAAGTACCCGACGGTCTGCATCACGATGGCGGCCATGATCATCGACTGCCCCAATTTTTCCTTGAACAGCAAGTCCATGTGATCGGGGTTCATCCACGCCAGGACCGCGGCGAGCGCCGCCGGAAGCGCCAGCAGCACGTAGCCAGTGAACCGTCCGTGCGCGGTATGAACGCGAACCTGCCGCAGAATCTTGAAGCGTTCGCGAACGACATGGGCGAGATTGTCGAGAATCTCTGCCAGGTTGCCGCCGGTCTCTCGCTGAATCAGGACGGCGGTCACGAAGAACTTCACGTCCAGAATCGGCACGCGCTCCGCTAGCTCATTCAGCGCGTCCTTGAGCGGAAGGCCAAAATTCTGCTGGTCGAAGCTCTTCTTGAACTCGATGCCAACTGGGGCGGGCAATTCGTCGGCGCACATGCCCATGGCGGTCTGGAACGCGTGTCCGGCGCGAATCGCTCGAGACAACAGGTCGAGCGCCTCGGGAAACTGTTCTTCGAATCGCTTCAGCCTGGTGCTCCGACGACGCTTCAGAAAGAGATATGGCAGCATCGAGCCGACGACACCACCCACCAACCACGAAAAGGGCTGCCGCACGAAGATCAGCGCGAACACCGCCAACAACACCGCGAGCCCGACGCTCGCCAGGACGATGGCGCTGGGGGTCGTCGCCACCCCTGACTGCTCGATCAATCGCGACAGCGACGAGCCCGATCCCGCGAGCGCTCGATCCAACGCAGGGAGCGGCCCTGCTTTCCTGTCGCGAATGAACGAGCTCCGCTGGTCACTACCCTCGCGAGGTGCGATCTCGCGGAGCCGCCGCTCCATCCGGCGGTCGGCCAGTGCTCCCGGCAGACGCAAGGCGCCGAACCCAAGGCCGGCCACGACGGCGGTCACCACGAGGAACGCGACAAAGGCCATCAGCATTTACCGCACCTCCGTGATGCCTTCAAACATCTCTGCTGGCAGCAGGATTCCCGCTGCCTTGAGCCGTTCGGAACACTTGGGCCGCACGCCGGTGGCGCGAAAACGGCCGATGACTTTTCCTTCCTTGCTGATCCCCGCCTTCTCGAACACGAAGATCTCCTGCATGGTGATCACATCACCCTCCATGCCGGTGATCTCGGAGATGCTCGTGACCTTGCGGGTGCCGTCGGCCAGGCGCGTCTGCTGAACGACGAGGTGGATGGCCGACGCAATCTGCTGGCGCATCGCCTTGTCCGGCAGGTTCGTGGTGCCCATCGCGATCATCGTTTCGATACGGGTTAGTGCGTCGCGCGGGGTGTTGGCGTGAACGGTGGTCAACGAGCCGTCGTGACCTGTGTTCATCGCCTGAAGCATGTCGAGCGCCTCCTCGCTACGGACCTCGCCGACGACGATGCGGTCGGGGCGCATTCGCAGCGCGTTGACCACGAGTTGGCGCTGACGGATGGCGCCCTTGCCTTCGACGTTCGGCGGCCGTGTCTCCAACCGCGCAACGTGCTCCTGGTGGAGCTGCAACTCGGCCGCGTCCTCGATTGTGACGATGCGCTCGCGCGATGAGATGAAGCTCGAAAGCACGTTCAGCAAGGTGGTCTTGCCCGCGCCGGTACCGCCGCTGATGATGCAGTTGAGGTGGGCGCGGACGCAGTGCGACAGAAAGTCAAGCATCGGCTTCGTCAGCGCACCCAGGCTGACAAGGTCGTCGGCCTTGAGACGATCGGCGGGAAATCGCCGGATCGACAGCAGCGGTCCATCGACCGCCAGCGGTGGAATGATCGCGTTTACACGAGAGCCGTCCGCCAGGCGCGCGTCGACCATGGGCGAGCTGTCATCGACGCGACGGCCAATCCGGCTCACGATCCGGTCGATGACTCGGAGCAGATGAGCGTCGTCCTGGAAGGTGGCGGTCACCCGCTCGAGCACGCCACGGCGCTCGACGAACACGCTGCGGTACGTGTTCACCAGGATGTCGCTGATGGTCGGATCGCGCAGCAGCGGCTCGAGTGGGCCGAGACCGAACACGTCATCCAGTACTTCGGCGAACAGCGTTTCGCGCTCCGCAAGGCTGATTGGCGTCGATTCCTCCGCCAGCAGTTGCACGAGCAGCGATCGGATCTCGCCTTCAGCCTTGGCGCGCTCCACGTGGGCGAGCGCCTCGAGGTTCAGCCGGCCGAGCAGCTTGCGATGAATCGACGCGCGGAGATCGAGGTATTGCTGTCGAACCGTCGCGTGGACCGGAGCAGAAGAAGTTGCGGGGGCAGCAGCGCTACGCATGTCTGATTACCACATTGAGGCCAGTCGCTGCAGGCCAAGCGCCGATCGCTTCGCTGGCACCGACTGGACTCCGCCGGGATCGACGATCATTCGGGAAAACTGCTCGAACTGCGCCGCGAGCTCGCCATTGTCCGCCAACGCGAGCGGCACGCCTGAATTGAGCGCCGTGGAGACCGTCTTGTAGTCACTGAGAAACGTCTGGAATATCGGCAGCCCGATCGCCTTTTCGATCTGCGCTGGCGGAATCGGGTAGGGTTCCGCCGCACGGTTCAGGAGCAGCCGAACCCGCTCACCCGCGGTCCCGAGCTGGCCGATGCGATCGGTCAGCCGCTGCGCGTTGCGCACCGACGGCACGTCCGGGCACGCGATCAGGTACACCTGGTCTGCCGTATAGAGTCCTGCCACTGCCGGCGTGCTCATTTGCGAACCCGCGTCGACCAGAATGTATTCGTACTGGCGGCCGAGAATCCGGAACAGCTCTTCGAGCGCGCCGCTGTCCGCGCTACTCGGCCGGTCGAACAAATCGGAGCCGGCGAGGATCTCGAGCCCGGACTTGTGTTTCACGACGAGCTCGCGCATGAATTCGCTGTCGAGCCGATGCAGGTTGTCGAGCGCGTCGAGCAACGTGTAGCGGCTGCGGACGCCGAGGAACAACGTGACCTCGCCGAGACCAGGTTTGAGATCCACGATCAGCGTCGGCCGCTTCCGGAGGCGGGCGACGTCGACGCCGCAATTGACTGCGATCGTGGTCGTGCCGGCGCCGCCCTTGGCGCCGAAGAACACGATGGTGGTGGATTCTGTTCCCGCAGCTGGCGATGCGGCGCGGCGTGTCGCAGTCCGTTGCAGGGCCTCATCGAGCGCGCTGCGCGAGGGGGGCCAGGCGAAGAACTCGTTGGCGCCGGCGCGCATGGCGTGCAGGATCAGATCGGGGTTTGCCTCGGCCGCCATGAAGAAAATGACGGCAACGGGATGCGTCGCACGCAGCCGCTCGATGGCTTGCAGCGAGCTGTCGAGATCCGCGCGGCCATCGACGAAGATGATGTCGGGAGCCGCGCCGGTGCGAGCCGAACGCTCGTCGGCGAGTGAGACCTGCACCGCCGTCGATCGCAAGAGCGTGGCGATATCGGTGCGAAATGTGTCGTCCGCAGAATGGAGGGAGCCTGAGAGTCGCGCCATGTCTATTGCACCAAACGAATCGCGTATATGAGTGATCCAGCCGGAGCCGGACCGGCAGCCGGGTCGATCACCCCCAGCATCCTCGTCACATAGCCGTAGACTTCGTTGCCGTTCCGGTCCACGAGGAAGAATGGCACCCAGCCGACCATCTTGAGGGACGCGTTGCGGCCGTGCGTAACGTTGAACTGGAGAAAATCCGGGTCATAGAGCGGAATGGGAAATACCCTGGGGCTCGGGTTCTTGTCGCTGTGGATGACCTTATTGTTGGCCGTGTCCCACTGGGCGTTCGGGTCCTTCAACTTCAAGAGGTCGATGCCCTGGTTGGTCTCGCCGACCTTGTTACCCGGCTCCTGAATCATCTGGGCGCCGGGTGTGAAGATGGCGTTGTTGCAGTCGTAGATGTTCTCGCGATAGTAGTCGCCACCGATGTCTCCACCCGGCATCTTCCACGAGAAGTAGAACGAGGATTCGATGTTGTTGCCTGTACCGGCCCGAAGCGTCTTGTATGTCCCGACCGGCCACGTCACTACGCCGTTCGGGGGAGGGTAGACGTCCGCGTTCGGCAGAATATTTCCCTTGTTGTCGTATCTGTCGAACGTGTCGTTCGGTGGAACAGAGTTCTCCTGCCAACGAGCGGGAATGGTGAACGGCTTCACGCACGTGGCGGCGTTCGCCGGTGACGCCTCGGCCGTCGCGGTGGCGCCGATGTCCACCGTTTGCACGCCAAAGACCGGTCCGATCAGTGTCGCAACCGGATTGTTTCGATTGGACGTCCGAAATACGTTCACCTTTACCCGGTTGTTCAGACCTGTCGGTCCGAGCGGAAACGTAACGTCGCCTGTTAGCACGTCCACCGCTCCGCCGACGACCAGATTTTCCTTCGCGGTGGTGATCGCGCTACTGACTGCAGGACCGCCGGGGCTTCGATCGTCGTAGTTATTGAATGCGAGCGAGGTCGCACCCGCGAGCGCCCCCGCATCGGCGGCGTTCTGGGCCTGCGACCGTGC
>DASRJE010000223.1:0-10621 GCA_035649635.1 Vicinamibacterales bacterium
CTCGTGCCGATCTTCTTCCCCGATCTGCTGTATCGGCTGAACAACCAGGGACAACCGGTCTTCCCCGAATTTGCCGCCGCGATCAAGCCGACCGAGTTCGCGCCGGGCAAGCGGTTCGGATCGGGAACGCTCTCGCCGGTCGACTACATGCTCGGCATGGCGCAGGGGCGCATCCCGCCGCCACGCGGGCTCAACATCCGGACCATCCAGACATTGGCCGCCGAGCGGCAGTTCCGTTTTCACGTCGCGCAGTACCTCGAGCGGCGCGCCGCGGACTGGAAGGCGCGCGGGTTCATTGAAACACTCGTCGACTGGGCAGCACTCAACGCGCGATCCAAGTTCTGGAGCGACGAACAGCGAGCGATGTGGAAGAACTGGGAGGAGGTCGACAATCTGTTGGCACCGCTCGGGGAGCGCCAGGGCGTAGCCGAGCGCCTGATGCTGCGCGAACTGCTGCGACGCGTCGAGATGAAGGTGATCCAGGAGAACAGGCTCGACGTCGTGGTGCGGCTGCACACCTCACTTCCACCCGGCAAGATCGGCTTGGCGCCGTGGCCGGGCCCGGCTGGCGATACACGCGGCGATCTGCGCATGGGGCCTTATGCCGGTGAAACCGAAGTGCTCATCCCGGCCGGCTATGTCCGCACTGTGTATGACGCACGATTCGTGCTCGGCCCCGATAAGCGTCGCTACATTGCTGAGAACAGCGACACGTCAACGACCGTAGCGGAGCCCGGCTTGCCGTTCTCACTGGTATTCCGAGCGGAACCCGGCGCGGAGGACCGCATCCTCAAGGTGGCGTCCGCGTACGAGCTAGCGTCGAAACGCCGTGTGCCACCGCCGGCGTATCCGGCGCTGCGGAAATCGTCGTAGCTGCGGTCGTCGGTAATCGTCATTCACCTGTCCCTAGTGAAAACTTCGTTCCCGCTGCGTTTAGTGATGTTGCGGGCGAATGGCGGTCATGCGACGACTGGAGAGTTGAACCTGAAGAAGAGCAACTTCGCATTGAGGCTTCAAGCGTCACTGATGGAAGAGGCCCGGAAGATGGCGAAGGCTGAACATCCTTTTACCCGCGATAAGCGTCGCGGCCGTGCGACGGTCGGGCAAGATCAGGCGGGCGCGACTTCGACGAAGGCGTCGTAGAGCCCGCTGCCGCCTCCCCAGTCCGTCGGCTCTTCGGCTGTGAGCGCGTTCACGGATCGACGCGTGCCGCCGGCGTCGAGGAATCCGCCGAAGGGCATCCACGCGACACCAGGGCGGACGCGATCGGATACCGCGCACACGGCGCGGACCTCGCCTCGATCGTTCCAGACCCGCACCGCGTCGCCACCCGTCACGCGCCGTTCTGCGGCGTCGTCGGGATGAATCTCGATGAAGAGGTCGCCCGCGCGGCGCCGAAGGCGTTCGATGTTGCTGTAACCCGAATTCAGGAAATGGAGCGCCTTGCCGGTAATCAGTTGGAGACCGGCCTGTTCTCGAATCTCACCGGCCCACGGCAGGGGATCGTGTCCCTGCTCGCGGAGCGGCTCCGAGTACAGCTCGGCCTTTCCGGACCGCGTCCGAAAGCCGCCGTTCACGAACGGACGCCAGTCGGCCGGCCTATTCAATCGCGCGTACCCGTCGGTCCACAAACGTTCGTAGGCGATCCCGTCGAGCCACGGATGGCCGCTCGCGAGCGCGCCGCGGATCATCGACTCGTCGGTCTCGAAGAGCCACGGCTCGCGTCGGCCGAGCGCGCCGGCCAGACGCCGGAACAGCTCGGTGTTCGAGACCGATTCGCCGCGCGTGGCGATCGCCGGTCGATTCAACGCGAGATAAAGGTGGCCCCATGCCGGCGAGAGGTCGAGGTGCTCGATCTGGCTCGTGGCGGGCAGCACGTAATCGGCGTAGCGCGCCGTCTCCGTCACAAACAGATCGTGGACGACGGTGAAGAGATCGTCGCGCAGGAGCCCTTCGCGGATACGCGCCTGGTTCGGCATCGACACCATCGGATTGGCGCCGTAGACCATCAGCGCGCGAATCGGCGGTTGCAGTTCGACGTCGCAAAGATCCTTGCCGAGATCGCGCATGTTCAGCGTGCGCACGCCCGGCTTGTACACCTCGGGCATGAGCACGCGGTCCATGTCGAGAACGTCGAAGTGCAGCGCGTGCGTCGATCGGGCGAGGCCGCCGCCCTGGTGTTTCCACGCGCCGCTCAGCACCGCGAGACAGGCCAGCGTGCGGAACTGCATCGCGCCGTTTCGATGATGCTCGATGCCGATCAGCGGCCGCAGGAGCGACGGCTGGGTGGTGGCGTACTCGTGCGCGAACCGTTCGATTTCTTCCGGTGTCAACCCCACGGTACGCGAGACATCGCGCGGGGCGTACTGCCTGGCACGCTCGGCGAGGCCGTCGTACCCAATCGCGTGACGCGACACGTAGTCGTGGTCGACCAGGCCGTCGCGGATCATCACGTGCATCATCGCGAGCGCCAGCACGGCATCGCTCGCGGGCTTGATCTGCAGATGCCAATCGGCTGCCTCGGCGGTGCGCGTGCGGATCGGATCGACGACCACGATCTTCGCGCCGCGGCTCTGCGCCTCGCGCACGAGCGGCCAGTAGTGCAGGTTGGTAACGATCGTGTTGGTGCCCCACAGCACGACGTAGCGACTGTGGACCGTGTCCTCCGGGTCGATCCCGGTCCCGCAGCCAATCGTGGCTTTCAGCCCCGCGGACGCGACGGCGCCGCAGATCTTTCGATCGAGATCGGTGCAGCCCATCGATCCGAACAGGCGCATGTCGATCGAGGCCTGCTGGATCAGCCCCTGAACGCCGGCGGAGCTGTACGGAAGGATAGCCTCCGGGCCCGACTGCTCCGCCACTTCGAGCCACCGCGAGGCGATGTCGGCCAGCGCCTCGTCCCAAGTCACCCGAACGAAGCGCCCCTCGCCCTTGGCACCGGCGCGCTTCATCGGATGGAGCACGCGGTCGGGGTGATAGACGCGCTCCAGATAGTGATTCACTTTCGCGCACAACGTGCCGCGCGTGAAGGGATGCGACGGATCGCCGTACAACCGCTCCGCGACGCCGTCGCGCACGTCGATCATCCAGTGGCACGTGTCAGGACAATCGTGTCCGCAGGCGCCTCGAATCGTCTGCGGGCTGGCTGACATAGTCATGGTGAGATTCTCCCGATCGGGCCTCGCCGCCGAGTGTTACGATACCGGTCAAACTGGCACCAGTAAAGATCACCTGATCCCGACTTCGACAGCTCGGACCGGATTGCCGTGCCTGCGTCGATTGCGGCGTAGGTCTCGACCGCGTTCCCCCTGCCTCGAAATCCCATGCGCGAGTAGAAGAGGATCTCGCTTTCGGAAATAGACGATGCGATTGAGCCAGTCCCAGGCGTGGCCCTCATGAGCCCAGAAGTCCGTGAGCAGCCTCGCCTGGTGCCCGTAGTCAGTGCTGCCAACAACCGCTGCTGTCCACGTCTGTGAAGCTGCACGTCGGATCGTGGAAATATCCTGACCGATGGCTCTGAGCGTTTGCGGCAAACGAGTCGGAATGTCGGTAATGATGTTTGACAGACTATGCTAATCCTCCATCTGAAAGGGGGCCGATCATGTCGGAGCAGGACAAAGATGTCGTTCGGCGTCTCATCGAGGACCACTGGAACGGCAAGCAGACAGCACTCGTCGGAGAGCTATTTGCTTCCTCCGTTTCGCTACACACGCCTGATGGGGAGCTCTCTGGATTGGAGGGTGCCTCATACCTGCTACAGGCCTACGCGACAGCATTTCCCGACTTCCATCTGGCTGTGCACGAGATGATTTCGGAACGGGACAAGGTAGTTGTCCGATACACCTTCACAGGGACGCAATCGGGTCCGCTGGCTGGTATTCCCGCCACGGGAAAACGAGTCAGCGTGCCAAACGGCACTTTGATTTTCCGGCTTACCGAATCGAAGGTCAGCGAAGGACATTGCCTCTGGGACAAGTATGCGCTGCTGCAACAAATCGGCGTCTTGGCTTCTGCCGCCCCGGCTGGTGCCTGAGCATCGGATTCGCATTCGGCCCCAGGCAAAGCGCGAAAGAACGCAGACTGCACCCAGCGGCATGGTCGAAGTCAATGCCGCTGGGTCAGTCACAGCCGTTCGTGTGTATAGACGTCGCAGCAGCAGTCAGTGATGTGGGCCCCGGACCAACATCGTGTAGGTGCCGCTCGGCGTGCGTCGTTTTCAAGTTGAGGTCACATGCACAGCGCCGCTGCAGTCATCGTCGCGATCCTGTGGTTCAGCGCAGCTTTGGCTGCGCAAGAATTTCCGACGAGTACCGAGAGTGCTCTGACCTTCGACGTCGTCTCGATCAAATCACTGAATGGTACTGCGAGATCGCGGACGCCCGGTCCCCAACAGTCCCGGGGTCGATTCGCACGCGCCGCGGCTACGCTGCGGCAGCTGGTCCAATACGCATACGACATGCAGCCGTCGCAGGTAACGGGCGGGCCAGCCTGGGTGTCCACGAGCCGTTTTCAGGTGGATGCGCGAACTGAACGAACGACGACGCCGGCGCAGATGCGAGCGATGGTGAGACACATGCTGGCGGAACGGTTCGCTCTGAAGGCGCATGCCGACGTGCGGGAACGCCCGATCTACCGAATGGTGGTGGACCGGCGGGACGGGAAGCTCGGACCTGCGATCTATCGCATCGCCGATGCGGAATGCGGGGGCAATAACCCGCAGCCGTGCCACCTTGCGGTGTGGTCGGGAGGGCTGGAGAGTTGGGGGATGGGGCTGCCGCAGCTGGCGGCAACTCTATTCAATTCGTCCCAAACCACCGGTCTTGATCGGCCAGTCATCGACCAGACCGGGCTCACGGGCATGTTCGGGTTCACGCTCATGTTCTCGTCGTTCGACACCGTGCCGCACGTGTCCGACAATCCCTCGATCTTTACCGCCCTTCGGGAACAACTCGGGCTCAAGCTCGAACGTGCGCGCGGCCCCGTCGAACTGCTCGTGATCGACTCGGTTGAGCAGCCGACACCGAACTGAAAGAACGACACCCCCGCCGGCTACGAGCCGAGTGCCATTGCGGCTTTTGAAGGAAGTGTTTCATGAGAATGCATTGGAAAATCGCGGCAGGCGCTGTTGCGCTCGGTCTCGTGGGAGCAGCGACAAGCAGCTTTGCTCAGGAAGTCACCTTGCGCTACCGCTGGACGAAGGGCGAGGAAACGCGCACTCGCATGACGCAGCAGGCCAGCACGACTATCTCCGCGAGTGCGATACCCGCGGGCCCAGGCAACGGATCGGTCGAGTCCTTCATGAGCCAAGGTTTCCACACAGTCGTCGAGGACGTAGCAGCGGACGGCACGGCGACACTTCGCCAGGTGATCGAGTCGGTCCGCATCGAGTTCAATTCTCCTCTTGGAAAGACCGTGTTCGATAGCGCATCGAAAGAGAGCGATCCAACTTCCGCCAACCCGCTGGGCAAGACAATGTCGGCCGCGTATTCAGCGATGATCGGACAATCTCTCACGATGGTCGTGTCGCCGGGGGGAACGGTTCAGAAGATTGAGGGAATGGCCCGCCTGATGGAACGCGTACTGAATGCGCAACCGCAGGATCGAATTGCGCCCGATGTACTGGACGGTTTCCGAAATACGTTCAGCGACGACATCACACGCGACATGTTGGGCTGGGGGACCGCACCGCTTCCTGATCGCCCGCTCCATCCTGGCGACACATGGGAGGATCACTTGAGCGCAACCGTGCCGCTGCTAGGGGCAACGACGACCTCCCGAACGTGGACCTTTGAAGGAGTCGAGACCAGAGGTGGTATCTCACTGGCCCGGCTGACGGCGAAACTGGCGATCCGCGCCGACCCGTCGGCTCCGCAACCAGCGCTCGGGGTCCCCGTCGCAATACAAACCAGCGACAGTACAGGTGAGAGCGAGTTGTTCTTCGACATCGCAAGAGGTCGCGTCCAGCGTGTGACCACGGCACTCACTCAGCCGATGACGATGTCCATTCCTGCCTCGAACGGCGGCAGTATGAGTTTGCAAATGCTCATCAAAAGCACCCTGACCTTAGAGTTGGTCGAAGCGGCCGGTCAGTAAGCTCAGAGCCTGTGCCTGCCAGAAATCCGTCGAAACCGACGCATGCGCTCATTGGAACACTGAGGGGTCCAATTCGGGCTGCAGGAAATGCATCGCGAAGACCGCGAGAACGTAGTGACGACACTCGCGATCGCGCAGCCTATTCGATACCGACCGAATTGGCGCCTTGAGGTCTTGGAGAGCTGCGGTGATGGAAACCCTGTGCGCAACGATGCCACATCGACCATCGGTCGCAAGCGCGACACTTCCTCCCGACTTCCTCGAACTTGTTCGCCTCGCGCTCCGGTACATTACCCGGTGACACGTACGTCGATCGTGCTCTCGTCGCTCACTGGGTCGTAGACGCGCTCGACGTCGGCTGCGCGGCGCATGACGACGGCGCGCTGGTTCGTGTAGCCCTTGTCCGTGATCTCGCCAGCGTCGATGCTCGGAGGGTCGCAGAGCAGAAGGAGGCGCTGGATCCGGGTCGAGCTGCCGGAATTCTTCGCGTTCCACGCCATCAGCCCCTCGCGCACGCGCGCGCGTACGGCGTCGTCGTTCACGAGCTCCTCGATCGGATCGTCGCGCCCGACGAGCGCCTGGCACGCGCCGACGCTCGGCCAGGCCAAGAGCGCGAGGTACTCGCGATCGTGCCCGCACACGACGACGTCGGCGAGGAGTCCCGCAGCCGCCGCGACGACGCCCGTGCGCACGCCCGTGACGCTTACCCAGGTTCCGCTCGCGAGCTTGAAATCCTCCGCGACGCGGCCGTCGAAAACGAGACCGCTGGCCGGATCGCCCTCCTCGGCGAAGCGGACGGCGTCGCCGATGCGGTAATAGCCCTCGTCGTCGAATGCGTGCTTCGTCAGCTCGGGCTCGTTCAAGTACCCCTGCATCACGTTCGGCCCCTTCACGCGGACCTCGAGCTTGCTCTCGTTCGGCACGAGCTTCAGGCTCACGCCCGGCGCTGGCAGGCCGATGTTGCCCGATCGCTCAACCCGGAAGTGCGCGGAGGTGGCGAGCGGCGACGTCTCGGTCGATCCCCACGCCGTCGTCATGAAGATATCGTGCTCGGTCGACCGCTTCGCCAGCGCGACGAGGCGCGTCCACAGGTCGGGAGGAAGCGCCGCGGCCGCGTAGAACATCACCTGCAGGCGCGAGAAGAACGCGCGGCGTAGATCGTCGTCCTGTTCGAGACGCGGGACGAGCGCGGCGTAACCAGCGGGCACGTTGAAGTAGAGCGTCGGGGGTACTTCGCGGAGGTTCCGCAGGCTTGCGCTGACGAGCGCGTCAGTGGGCTTGCCCTCGTCGACGAAGAGCGTACCGGCATGAAAGAGCACCATGTTGAAGTTGTGATTGCCGCCGAACGTGTGGCTCCAAGGCAGCCAGTCGACCATCACCAGAGGCTCGTCCTCCTCGAGGAAGGGCCAGCATTGCGCGATCATCTGCTGGTTCGAACAGAGCATCCGGTGCGTATTCGGGACGCCCTTCGGGAAACCCGTCGAGCCCGACGTGAAGAGGACCTTGGCGATGTGATCCGGCGTGATCGCGGCTTCGCGCGCGCGGAGCTCGCCGTTTGGCTTCCGAGCGAAGAGTTCGCCCACGGACAGCGCCGCGTCCGATAGAGGCGCCTCACGCCTCCCGACGAGCAGCGGCACATCGTCCACGAGCGCCCGAAGTTCGGCGAGCGGGCGGCCGAACGGTGCCTCCGTCTCGAGGTAGATCACCGACGGGCGCACGAGCGTCACGACGGCGCGGAGCTTCGCGAAGTCCTGACTCATAAGCGAGTACGCAGGCGAGACCGGGACGAAGGGGACGCCAGCGAGGAAACAGCCGAGCATCACGAGCGCATGATCAACCGAGTTGCCCGAGAGCGCGACGACGGGTCCCTCGCCCCGGCGATCGCGCACGAGCCAGTCGCCCACGCCTTCTGCCGCGCGCAGCGCTTCGCGGTACGTGACGCGGCGTAGACCGTCCTCGCAGCGCTCGATGAGGAAATCGCGATCGGGCGCGCGGGAAGCTGCACGGCGGAGGAGATCGCCGAGACGCGCAGGCGGCGCTTCGAGCTTCAGCGCCGATTCGAGATACCAAACCTCCCCCTCGCGTCGCGCGACCACCTCGCGGGGGGCAAGTTTCCGCTCCGCCATGGGCGAAGGATGACACAGCCACCTTCGGTGTCTCTACCGCCATCCACCGGGGTTCACTCAGGTCGACCTGGTTCATGGAGGCATTGTGGAGGCGGCGGGCATCCCTGCGAGGGGCCAGCAGGTGAGTCACGACAGGCCTTAGGCGCCGGTATCAACGCTATGGCAATCGCGGCCAAGAAACGGGCAATGTCAATCGCCAGCAGCAGTCAGTTTTGGCGAGCACAAGCGCGGAACTTAGTATGTGACGTGTCGCAGGAGGGACCAGCATGAAAACACACATCGAAATGCTGAAGGAAATGGGAGTATCTGACGGTGACGCCGAGCAATACCTCCCCCATCTCGAGGAGGCGTTGCCCAAACACGGCATCGCCGATTCGCGCCTACGGCTCGCGCACTTCTTTGCTCAGGTGCTCCACGAGTCCGGCAGTATGCGCTTCGACATGGAGAACCTGAACTACTCATCTGACGCCTTGCGGAAGGTGTTCGGCAAGTACTTCACCACCAAGGAAGAAGCAGACGCGTATGCACGCAACCCGGAGAAGATCGCGAACCGGGTCTATGCCAACCGCATGGGCAACGGCAACGAGACGAGCGGGGACGGCTGGAAATACCGGGGCCGCGGACTGATCCAACTGACAGGCCGGTCCAACTACAAGGCATTCGCTGAATGGGTTGGCGATGTGCGCGTGATGGATGAACCTGACCTCGTATCTACCGAGTACGCCGTACATTCAGCCGTGTACTTTTGGGTCAGGAACGATCTGAACAGGCTTGCGGACAACGACGACGTTGTCGGAGTGACGACGAGAATCAATGGCGGGGTGAACGGCTTGGCACATCGTCGGGAACTGCTGAACAAGGCGAATGGTCTGCTCGGTATGCTCAGTCTTGGTGCTGGGACGCTCGCCTGATCGCCGGGCGACGTCATTAGCCGTGGCTCTCGCCAGCAGGCGTGCTCCTGCGTGTTGTCGAGTTCCCGCACCTGCGCGAGGCGCGACCATTCACGGTTCGTGCGGCACGGCTGGTACCCCAGTCTCGTTTTGACTTTTCGATAGGCACAAGCCGCCGGCGCTGATCAGCGGTCACTTGGTTGCGACCGCCGCGCAACAGCGCCTTCGGGGCCCCCGTTCTCTTCGCGTAGGAAGTCGATGACATTACGCTGCTCTCGCTCGAGCCATCTAAGGAGCGCCGAGACGAGCCCTGACGTGCCTTGACACCCTCATCAGCGGGTGATAGAAGCATCGCCGATCGTGTCACACCGAGAGAGGCCAGATCATGAGAAGGCCCCTGTTCTGCACCGGTGTCGCCCTGCTCGTTCTGGCGATCGTCTCCGATCCGGCGAACGCGCAGGAAACGCGCGACGCACGTCCGGACTGGAGCTCGAGACCGAAGTGATGGACGATCCCTGCCAGGACGAACGGTGAGAACGTTCTCCGTTCTCCTGCTGCTTGGTGTATGAACCATCCGTATCTGATCCCCGGGCTCTGGAACGGACCCTGAACCTCTCGCCTGCAGGAGATTTGTCATGCGCAAGACGACGCTTCTCGCGGCAACCCTGGTGGGAATGGTGGCATTCGGCAGCGCCGTTGTCGGTTCCGTATTGGCAGAGCCGTCTTCTCAATCAGCGCTGACGGGCAAAGTGACGTCGCAGGCGGAAGGTGCGATGGAGGGCGTACTCGTTGGCGCGAAGAAGGCGGGCTCGACGATCACGACGTGGGTGGTCAGCAACGCCGAGGGTCAATACAGTTTCCCGCTGGATAGGATGGAACCGGGCAACTATGCCGTGAGCATCCGCGCGTCCGGATACGAGCTGCCGGTGACGTCGGTCAACGTGACGGCCGAAACCACTGAACTGAATCTGCGACTCACGAAAGTCACGAGCACGTCAAAACTCGCCATGCAGGCCTCGAACGGGGAGTTGCTCATGAGCATGCCCGGCACGCCAGCGCAGAAACTCGCGCTCGGGGCCTGCGTGAATTGCCACACGCTGCAGCGCGTGCTCTTCTCCCATTTCGACGCCGACGAGATGACGAGCGTGGTTCAGCGCATGTCGAGGCACACGAACAACTCGTCGCCCTTACATCCATGGATGCGTCCGACAGAAAGTCCGACGGCACCGCCATCGGGACCGAGCACGCTCGCGAAGTACCTCAGTTCGATCAACCTGAGTGCGAGGGACACGTTTGATTTTCAGGTGAAGATGTTGCCGCGGCCGGCCGGCAAGGCGACACAGGTGATCTACACCGTCTACGACCTGCCGCGACCGGATGCGTCGCCGCATGACGAGGTGTTCGACGCGCAGGGAAACGTGTGGTATTCGGATTTCAATTCCCAGTTCATCGGCAAGCTCGATCCAAAGACCGGCAAGGTGGAGGAGTATCCGATCCCGCAGAACCGTTTCG
>DASRJE010000224.1:0-112790 GCA_035649635.1 Vicinamibacterales bacterium
TTGGCGACGGGCACGAGCACCGTCGTGTCGTTGGAGACGATACGTAGATGAAAGAATCCGCAAGTGGTTCCGAGGATTGTTTTTTCCTCAACCCGTTCGACGATGCCGAGCCCATGATTCGGGTAGATGACCTTGTCACCAAGCTGGAATGTCACGTTTCCCCCGTTGCAGGAAGGTTGGTAGTAGCGGTGTTACGCCGGGAACAGCACCCACGAGTATAGCCCACTCGCCCAAGTCGATCAACGAAAATTGCCCGAAAAAGGCCCTATTTCGGCACTTCAGACCCGGCAATTGCCCGTTGAGCGGTAGACTTCCGCCGACCGACCCGCGGTTATTCGTGGGCTAACTCATTCGTGCTTCAGGACTTGAGCAGTAGCCTTCCGATCGCCTTCGCGAAGTCTCCTCGAGGTTACAATTCGCCGGTGAGTCATCGCCGCTTAACCGGTCGCAGCCCTACAGCCGCGCTGGCGCTGGCCGTACTTCTGGGACAGTTGTCCCTGTCGGCACAAAGCCGGAGCCTCGCGCCCTACGTGCCGACGCCGTCCGATGTCGTCGACCGCATGCTGACCCTGGCGAAGGTCGGTCCGCGAGACGTCGTGTACGACCTTGGGTGTGGAGACGGTCGAATCGTCATCGCGGCGGCACAGAGGTTCGGGGCACGAGGCGTCGGCGTCGACATCGACGCCAACTTGATCAATCAGGCGGAAGCCAATGCGAAGACGGCCGGCGTCGATCGTCGTGTGAAGTTTCTGGTGCAGGACGCGATGACGGTCGACGTGTCCGACGCGACGGTCGTGACGCTCTATCTGCTTTCCGCGTCGAACGTGAAGCTACGGCCGATCCTCACGCGTCAGTTGCGCCGCGGCGCCCGCATCGTCTCTCACAGCTTCGCGATGGGCGATTGGGAGCCGGAGGTGGTGGATACCTTCAGAGATGCGAACGGCACCTCGCGGACGTTGTATCTCTGGACGACGGACGGGAAACCGAGGCCATGAACGCGGAGGCTGAACCCCCGCTCTACGCGCGTGCCATCGCGAGATCGACGATCTCTTCGACCAGTTGCGGATAATTCCGCCCCGATTTCCTCGCCGCCATCGCGAATTCCGCCTTCGAACTGAGCCAGGGATTCGGATTGACTTCAATGACATGGACCCGGCCATCGGGTTGGAGCCGCATGTCCACGCGTCCGTAATCACGCAGCTCGAGCGCCTGATAAGCGGCGACGGCGGTTTGCTGCAAAGCCATTACTGTGTCTTCCGCCAAATCGGTCGCGACGGCTGACTTCGTGTCGCGGTAGGCCTTGGTGCCCTTCCCCCACTTCACTTCCGCGGCGGCAATGCGCGGCGTACCGTCAGGTAACTTCGAAAGATCGAGCTCCACGACCGGGAGCGCTTCCGGCTTGTCGTTCCCAATCACACCGACGTACATCTCGCGCCCTTCGATGTACTCCTCGATCAGCACAGGCGAGTTGAAGTTGGCGTGCAGCCAGTCCATTCGCTCCATCAGCTCCCGGATCGAACTGACTACGGCGCTGAACTCGATGCCGATCGAGCCGTCCTCGCGCGCCGGCTTCACGATGACCGGAAACTGCAAATCGTGGGAGAAATCGAGGCGTCCACGAAATGACTTCGCAAAGACCGGTGTGTGAATGCCATGAAACGCGAAGATCTTTTTCGCGATGGCCTTATCCTGCGCGAGCATCAGACCATGAGTCCCAGAGCCCGTATATCTCTTCCCAATGAGCTCGAGGAAGCTGGCGATTTTGAAGTCCGCCGTGTCGTCATCGGCAAACGACTCGCACAAGTTGAAGATCAGATCGCATTCGAGACGCGCGAGCGCAAGCAGACTCTTGGTGCTCCCATCGAGCTCGTGCATCGTGGGCTCGTGACCGAGCTTGGTGAGCGCCTCGGCGACTTCTTCCTCGACCTCTTTCTTGTCGAGCGTGCGGACGACGGGCGACTTCTCGGCCGCGGCCGACTGTTCTTCGGCTTCGTCCACCAGGACACGATCGTAGATAACGCCGATCTTCAGTTTGCTCATCGCTGCTCGAACTGCCCTCGCGTCAGGAAGTTCATCGCCAGGGTCGTGGCAAGAGCGGTTACCTCGACCAGGTAGCGGGCTTCCTCCCCTACCTCTCCCCACAGCTTCATCCGCGTGCACGTGGCGCAGATGGAATCGATCAATCCGCTGACAATTGGACGCCGGACACCGGTCCAATAAGTGATCTTCTCAACCAGTTCCGGCCGGTGCTTACTCACAATATCGGCTGCAGGCCGTGATTCCTTGCGCCGCCGGGCCAGGAAGATCTGTCCGAGGTGGGCATCGAGGGCTATATCGATGCGTGCCTGCTGCTCCTGGGCGGCCTGCTCGTAGAACTGCTCAACGGTCACGCCGATGTCATCGGGAGTGATGTCGACCTCGCCCGTCTTGACGATTGGCTCGACATCGGCGAATGCTCTGGCCATCCGCTCCACGTAACGCAGCTTCCGCATCGCCGGCCAACCTTTGTATTGCCGCCGCCACGGACTCCGAGGCGTGAGCCAGACGGCAAACGTCTCGGCAAAGTCCTCGTCGGGGTGCTTCTGCGCGTACCACCCCTCGATGTGCCTCACGAAATGCTTGCTGAATGGGATAGGCCGGTACTCGTCGCGATAAGACCGGAAGAATGGGCCAAACAGGTCGCGCCATTCGGGCGTGGTGTAGAGGCGATAAGCGTAATTGAAAACGTGACCAGCCTCGTGACGCATGTACATCATGATCTGGCGATCGGTTTCGAGAGCGTCGGCGGCTTTCTCGATCGTCTGCAGCTTCGGATCAGCCAGATAAAACGGGATGCCGAGCACCGGCTGCTGGTCAGGGCATCCCCACTCGTCCGTCAGATAGCAGACGGGGCGGAACTTCTTGAACCCTCGCCGTTCGAGCTCTTTGTAAAGCTGCCGGACGTAATTTTCAACCGGGGACCCTTCAACGCGTAACCCAAGCTCGCTGACCTTCTTGCCGAGGACCCCTCGGATTTCCGGGTCCAGGGCCTCGAATCGCTTCACTCAGGAATTATCCCCGCTTTTCATACATGAGAGCGAGCGTGTTCCCCTCGCCGTCGCGAAAGAACGCCATCCACAGCTCGTGGTCCGGCATCCTGGCGATGAGATGCGGCTCATCGCGAAAGTCGACGCCGCGCGACTTCAAGTCCGAGTAGGCGGTCTGAATATCGTCGACCTTGAAGTACAGGATCGAGCCCGGGTGATCGAATTCCTTGTCAGGAGGAACCTCAATCATGAGCCGAGTTCCGCCACAGTCGAAGAAGGCCAGACCTGGTGGGACCTGGAAAAGGAAGCGCATTCCAAGCTTGTCGCGATAAAAAGCGACGGCGCGTTCGAGATCCTTCACGGCCGTGGCAATCTGCCCGATCGTGTTGAGCTGCGTCATGTGATTCACTTTACACTGATGCGCTTCATTCTGACGCCAGTCGGTTCGGCCGGAGATGTCCACCCTTTTGTCGGTATCGGCCGAGCCCTCAAGTCACGCGGCCACGAGGTCATCGTGTTCACCGCCGCGCCGTTCCACCAGGTGGTGGAGAGAGCGGGATTAGTCTTCGAGGAGACGGTCTCGGTAGAGGAATTCGATACGCTGTCGAAACATCCGGACCTGTGGCATCCGCTGCGCGGTATGCGTTTAGTCCTGGGCGCCGTCGGCACGAAATTGCGGCCGGCATACGAGCGCCTCAAAGGACTACATGCGCCCGGCCGCACCGTCCTCGTCGGACATTCGCTCAGCTTCTTTACCCGCGTATTCGAGGAAATACATCGCGTCCCCGCGGCGACGATTCACCTGGCACCTTCCATTTTTCGATCCGATCACGCCCAGCCGGCTTACGCACCGGGACGTGACGGGTCGAGTTGGCCGCGCTGGTTCAAACGCAGCTTATGGTGGTCAATCGATCGCTTCATGCTCGATCCGACCGTCGTTCCCGCGCTCAACGAATGGCGACGCGAGCTGGGACTGGCGCCGGTGCGCCGTGTATTCAGCGACTGGATTCATTCGCCTCAACGTGTGATCGGTCTCTTCCCAGACTGGTTTGGCAATCCGCAGCCTGATTGGCCAGTAGCGGCGCGTCTCACGGGCTTCCCGCTGTTCGATGACTCCGATCAGCCGAGCCTGTCACCGTCACTGACGCGATTTCTCGATGGCGGTGCTCCACCTCTTCTTTTCACGCCCGGCACGGCGAACCAGTCGGCCGCCCGGTTTTTCGCGGCTGCCCTCGACGCCAGCCAAAGACTCGGACGAAGGGCCCTTCTCCTTACCCGCTACAGTGGGCACCTTCCCACGCTTCCGCCGACTGCCCACCATGAGTCGTTCGTGCCGCTTTCGCACGTCCTGCCGCGCTGCGCTGCTCTTGTCAGCCATGCTGGAATCGGCACGCTGGCGCAAGGACTGGCCGCCGGCATTCCACAGGTGACGATGCCGATGGGGTTTGACCAGCCGGATAACGCGACGCGATTGCAGAGGCTTGGCGTGGCACGTTGGGTCATGCCGTCTGAATTCGACGGCGAGCGGGTTGCGGCGGCGATCGGGGGCCTGCTGGACGACAGCCGGACGGCGACAAACTGTCGACGGTGGGCCGATCAGATTTCCGCCCGCAACGCCATCGAGGAAACCTGCGACCTGCTCGAGCAGCTTGCATAATTGGGAGCCAGCCAAGGGCTCTTCTGTGGTATCACGGCGGTCCTATGGCGGCTGATTACGAAAAGCTCGGACTGTTCTACCTCGGCAAGCGCTACGACCTTGCCAGAAACACCCGGCAGCCGGATCTAATCCTCTACGACTCGCGCGATTTGCTCACTCATGCCGTCGTCCTCGGTATGACCGGCAGCGGCAAGACGGGTTTGGGGATCACGCTCCTCGAAGAGGCCGCCATCGACGGTGTGCCCGTCCTCGCCATCGATCCAAAAGGCGACCTGACCAATCTTCTTCTCACGTTTCCGAATCTCTTGCCATCAGATTTCGCTCCCTGGGTCGATGAGGCCGAAGCGTCGCGTCAGCAAATGACTGTCGATGCGTACGCGGCGGAAACTGCGAATCGCTGGAAGACTGGCTTGGCCGAATGGGACCAGGACGGAAGCCGCATCACGCGCCTGCGCGAAGCCGCCGAAGTTCGCGTCTTCACACCCGGCAGCAGGGCAGGCACGCCGCTCGCGGTACTCGGGCAAATGAGTCAGTCGCGTCATGAGACCGCGGAAGACACCCAGGCGCGGATCGTCGCCACAGCCGCGGGACTGCTGGGTCTCGTGGGCATAACCGACGTGCAGCCTCACAGCCGCGAGCAGGCGCTCCTGTCCGCAATCCTGCAAAGCCGTCCCGCCGACAGCGACACCGATCTCGCGTGGCTGGTGCAGCAGATTCAACGTCCCGGTTTCGAACGCGTTGGCGTCCTTGATCTCGAGACGTTCTATCCCGCACGTGACCGGCAGGACCTCGCGCTCAGGTTCAACAGCGTTCTCGCCGCTCCGGGCTTCGAACTCTGGAGTACGGGCGAACCAATGCAGGCCGGGTCGCTTCTCTTCACTCCCGAGGGCCGGCCGCGGATCGCCATCATCTCGATTGCCCACCTCGACGAGCCACAACGAATGCTGGTCGTATCGCTGGCGCTGAACGCGGTGCTTCAGTGGACACGGCGACAAACGGGGACTGGCTCGCTGCGTGCGCTCGTGTACATGGACGAAGTGGCAGGTTACCTGCCTCCGGTCGCTAATCCGCCGTCCAAGGCTCCGATCCTGACGTTGCTGAAGCAAGCTCGCGCCTACGGCGTTGGCCTCACGCTCGCGACCCAGAATCCGGTGGACCTCGATTACAAGGCGCTATCGAATATCGGCACGTGGTTTCTCGGGAAGCTGCAAACCGAGCGCGACAAGGCTCGCGTGCTCGATGGTCTCGAATCCCTGGGCGGCGGACTCGATCGCCAGACGATCGATCGGGCGCTCTCGACGTTACGCGGACGAGTGTTCCTGATGCACAACGTCCACGAGTCCGGACCGGTCGCTTTTGAAACACGTTGGGCGCTGTCGTACCTGCGCGGCCCGATGAGCCGCGACGAACTGCAGCGATTCACTTCGTCGCAGTCGACACAACCCGGGCCAACGCCCGCTGCGACTGCTCCCGCGAACCAGCTCTCCGCCAAACCGGCAGTACCTGCAGGGATCCGCGAGTACTTCATCAAGGGCGACGCCAATACGTCCGCGTATCGCCCTGTTCTCTACGGCGCCGCCCGCATTCACTACACCGACGCGCGTCGCGGCGTCGACGTCGTGCGGAGTCTGCAGGCCGCGGTACCGTTTTCAGAGGGCGCGATTCCAATCGACTGGCAGAGCGCTGATGACTCAGTCGAACCGCCCGACTCGCTCGTCGATCCTAAGGCGATTCCCACCGCGACCTACGCCACGCTGCCGAAGGCCGCTCTCGATCCCAAGCGGTATGTCGACTGGAGTCGCGATTTCGCGGACTGGATCGTTCAGTCACAGCCGCTGAAGCTTTTTTCAGCGCCCTCGCTGAAACTGATGTCCGAACCAGGCGAGAGCGAGCGTGATTTCCGCATTCGGTCGCAGCAGGCCGCACGCGAGGCTCGTGACGGCGCGGTCGAAACGTTGCGGGCGCGCTTCGCGCCGAAGGTGACACGCCTCGAAGAACAGAAACGGAAGGCTCAGGAGGTCGTGGATCGCGAGCAGGCGCAGGTCGGACAGCAGAAGCTTCAGACCGCGGTGTCGCTCGGCGCCACGATGCTCGGTGCCCTGATGGGCCGGAGAACCGTATCACTATCGACACTCGGACGCGCGACGACGGCCGCTCGCGGCGTCGGCCGCTCGATGAAAGAGGCCCAGGACGTCGAACGCGCTCAGGTGAAACTGCAAGAGGTGGACACGGAGATCGCCGCGCTCAACGCGGAGCTCGAACAGCAGATCGCGGCCGTTGAACGCACGGCCGACGTCAACGCTCCGCTTGACGTGATTGAGATCAGACCCAAGCGCGGCAACGTGGACATCCGTCTGGTTGCGCTCGCCTGGCGACCTTTGGTAGGTCAAAGGTCAAGTGTCAAAGGTCAAACGTAGCGTTGACGTCACCTTTGACTTTTGACTTTTGACCTTGAGGGCTACGCTGAGCATTCGCCGTCCATCACCTCGGGTGTAAACGCGTGAGTCTCCGCTAAATCGATGTAGTCCTGGTCCGTCGCCTCGTTCGGGAGCAACATCGCGAGATCTTTGAGCGCATCGGTTGCCAGCGAAGCCGGCACTCGACGGAAGAACGCTCCCAGTTCCTCGTCGCCGTGGCGATGATCGCGGTAGAGGTCGAGCAGACGATCGAGGGCATCGGTCAGGCGATGCACGGGAACCTTGGAGACGACCTTCCCGAAGTGCGCGGTCCCCTCATCCACGCAGCCTCCGCCCACCAGAACGAAGTACTGCGGCACCGCTCGAGGACCGAGCTTACGAACGCTGCCCTGGAAGCCGATGGACGCGATGTGATGCTGCCCGCACCCATTCGGGCATCCGCTGATCTTGATGGAACCTGACGGAACGAGATCGACGAGCTCCGGTCGGGCGCTGAGATGTTCGGTCAGCGCGCGACCAAGTCCGCGCGACTGCGTCACGGCGAGCCGGCAGCTCTCTGCGCCCGGGCAACTGACGACATCGCTCAGCCTGTTGGCGTCGGGAGCACTGAGTCCGGCGGCCGAGAGGCGCTGATAGAACGGCTCGATCGACTCTCGCTTTATCCATCTGAACAGCACGTTCTGTTCGACTGTCAATCGCATCGAGCCGTCGCCGTACGCCTCTGATAGATCCGCGAGCACGCGCATCTGTCCGGAGGTGAAATCGCCAAGCGGCAATCGCACCGTGACGTGGTAGTAGCCCTGCTGACGCTGCTTGCTCACGTTGCTCCGCATCCAGCGAACGAACGCATCCGGCAGCGGCTGCAGCCGGACGGTGTTCGGCATGATGCCAGGGCCGTTGACGGGCGTACTGGCAGCGGCGGCGACCGCCTGGAGTGTCGGGGCTTCTGCCGGGGCCCAGTCGGGAGCCGTCTCCGAACGCACCTTATCAGGATCGAATTTGAGGCGTGCGCCGCCTTCCTTTCTGAACTCCTCGAGGCACTCCTCGAAGCGCGCACGATAACCATCCCATCCCAGCGCCTTGACGACGAACTTCATCCGATTCCGCTGTGGATGCTTGTAATCACCAAAACGGTGGAACACACGAATCACTGCTTCGGCAACGTTGAACATCTCCTCGACCGGCAGGAATTCGTAGAGCACGTACCCGGATACCGGCAGGATTGAGGTACCCCCGGCGACCGTGACACGAAATCCCTTCTTGCCATCGACGATGCGGGCGCGCCAGCCGATATCGTGGATCGACGCGAGTGCGTGATCTTCGACGCATCCTTCGTACGCGATCTTGAACTTTCTGGGCAACACGCCTGACAAGGGGTGACGCAGGAAGTAACGCGTCAGCGCCTCGGCGTATGGCGTCACGTCGAAGATCTCGGTCTCTGACGTTCCCGCATACGGACACCCGGTAATGTTGCGCACCGAGTTGCCGCACGCCTCGCGCGTGGTCAAACCTTCCGCGGCGAGCTCGCGCATGACGTCTTCGACGACACTGAGCAACACGAAGTGATATTGGATGTTTTGACGCGTGGTGACGTGACAGAAGCCGCGCGAGTAACGGGTGGCCACACCAGCCAGCGCGCGCATCTGCGACGCCGACACGATGCCCTGCGGGATCTTGATCCGAAGCATCTGGACACCGTCCTGACGCTGTCCGTACGTTCCGCGGACGAGCCTGAAGCGGCGCCATGCTTCTGGTGCGATCTCGCCCCGTTCGTACTTGCCCAACACGTCGACGAACTCGTCAATATCGCGCTCGTCCGCGAAGTCCAGGCGTGCGCGGCCAAGAGTCTTAGAGTCGTCAGCTACGGCCATACCTCACCTCGTCGGCCACGACAGGCTGTGCATGTGCCGCGGCCAGTGCTTCCGCAATCGACACTACTTCACCAATGACTAGGACGCCTGCCACCCCCTCCGGGGGTTCAGGCGCTCCCAGCTCTGCCAGTGTTCCGGCCCAGACCCATTCATCGCGCGTCGAGGCACCGCAAATGATCGCGGCACGCGACTGGGGAGACCATCCGTGCGTCATGAACGCCTGGGCGATCTCGTCACGAGTGCCGAGCCCCATCATTACGACGACGGTGATACCGCCGGGACGCACCGACGCCAGGGCATCGTTCAAACCACGACCAGTCTGGCCGGTCAACACCAGAAACCCGGACGCCATGTTTCGATGCGTAACCGGGATACCGGCAGCTTCCGGCGCAGCAACCGCGGTCGTCACGCCGGGGACCACGTCGACGGCGATCCCGGCCTGCACAAGCACAAGCATCTCTTCTGCGCCCCGGCCGAACACGAACGGATCGCCGCCTTTCAACCGTACGACCTTCTTACCGCGCCGCGCCGCGCGAATCATCAAGCGATTGATCGTTTCCTGCTTGACGCTCGCTCGCCCGGCACGCTTACCAACGCAGAAACACTGCGCACGCGTGAGACCGCGAAGCGCCGCAGCATCGACCAAGGCATCGTACAGAACGAGATCGGCCTCTTCGACTCGTCGCAACGCGCGAAGCGTCCACAGCTCTGGATCTCCCGGACCGGCACCCACCAGTGAAACTCGACCTAACGCCATCGACGAACTCCCAACTTCCACCCCTCGACTTCGCTCGGGGTGGCCTGAGCGATAGTCGAAGGCCAACTTCCAACTCCCCAATTCGCCCATCACACCCCCGTTGGGAGTTGGGAATTGGGAGTTGGGAGTTGATTGCTGTCTCTCTGTTCGTACAGTCGGTTGAGCGTCTCGAGCAACATGGGTCGCCGCTCTTCCATTGGTACACGACTTCGCTTCCACTCTCGACGCGCCGCGTCGGAAGCCACCATCCACCTATCGAGGTCGGCTGGCAGCCACGCGTCGAGCGCTTCTCGAAGTAAGCCTGCCAGCGCCGGTGCGCGACCATCGGTGGAAAACGCAATCGTCACGCCCGCGCGCCGCACGACGCTGCCCGCGTACGCACTGGCATGATCGGGATCGTCCACGGCGTTGACGAATACGCGCCGTCGCTCCGCTGCCTCGAGCACCTGCTGATTGACGTCACGAGGCGCCGCCGCCACGACATACCAGGCATCGTCGACATCAGCGGCTTCGAAGGCTCGCCGCACGATCGTCACACCAGGCTGCTGAAGTTCCGCTCGAATCACGGGAGCAACCACCGTAACGCGCGCTCCGTCTGCGAGCAGGCCGGCGAGTTTGCCCGCGGCCACACGACCACCGCCAACGAGAAGAACTCGGCGATCGCGAAGCTTCAGGAAGACCGGATACATGAGAACAACCTGTCTTACGCGGTTACTCCCTGCGGCGAGACCACACGTTCGAAGTCCGACAGCGCTCGGCCGATTCTCACTGGCCGCTCGACGCGGTCTGCCATGATCTCAGCAGTCTTGTAACCATTGCCGGTGATGCACACCACCACCGATTCGTTGGACTTGATCACACCTCTGCGCACGAGCGCGCGCGTGGCGGCGAGCGTCGTTCCGCCGGCTGGCTCCGTGAAGATCCCTTCGGTTTGCGCGAGCAAGTCGATGGCGTCGAGGATCTCGGCATCGCTGACCATCGCGCCGCTTCCGCCGGTTTCCTTGACGACTTTAACCACCTGGAAACCGTCTGCCGGGTTGCCGATCGCCAGTGACTTCGCAATCGTGTCCGGCTTGACCGGGTCCGGGAATTCGAGGCCGGCATCGAGTGCGCGAATGACCGGTGCCGAGCCAGATGGCTGCGCCGCGTGGATACGAGGCAAGCGGCCCTGCACGAGGCCCACTTCACTGAACTCGCGCAACCCTTTATAGATACGCGGCAGCAACGTACCACCAGCGACTGGCGACACGATGTGATCGGGATAACGCCAACCAAGTTGCTCGGCAATCTCGAAGCCCATCGACTTGGCGCCTTCCGCGTAATAACTCCGGAGGTTGATGTTGGCGAACCCCCAGCCATATCGGTCGGCGACCTGCGTGCACAACCGATTCACATCGTCGTAGTTGCCTTCGACGGCCACGATATGGGGTCGATAGACGGCGGCGCCGAGAATCTTCGTCGGCTCGAGGTCGTGCGGAATAAAGACGTAACACTGCAGGCCGAGACGCGCTGCGTGCGCGGCGACGCTGCCGGCAAGATTGCCCGTGGAGGCGCAACCGAACACCGGGAAGCCCAGCTCGAGCGCTTTGGTTGCCGCAACGGAAACCACCCGATCCTTGTAAGAAAACGTCGGATGGTTCACCGAGTCGTCTTTGATGTAGAGCTCGTCGAGGCCGAGGACCTCCGCCAGGCGTGATGCGCGAACGAGAGGTGTAAAGCCGGAATAGAAACCAGTAAGAGGCTCACTCACCGGCAACAACTCGAGGTAACGCCACAGCGAACGGGGACGTGATTCAATGAGCTCGCGGCTCATGACCTTCCGTACGGCTTCGTAGTCGTAGGAGACTTCAAGCGGACCGAGGCATTCGCTGCACACCCAACTGGCCTTCGGCGGGTACTTCGCACCACATAGGTGACAGGTCAGCCCGGTCACGAACCTCATACTGTTCTCCTCACTGCTCCCGACTCGAGGACTCGCGAGCCCTGGTCGTCCACACCAAGCGTCCGGACGGTCGCTTCGACGCCAGCCCGCTCATACATTGATGACAAGCGCGCCGCGACGTGCGTGACATCCGCTCTGGCCAGCAACGCGACCGAAGGCCCGGCACCAGACAGAAAAGCCCCCAGCACATCCGGATCCTCCAGAGCCAACGCCTCTCGAAGAAGCGGCACCAGAGACGAACGTGCTGACTGATGCAAGCGGTCCTTCACGGCCTCGCGCAGTCGATCGTGCTGGCCCAGCTGCAGCGCATGCACGAGCGCGAGCACACGCTGCATGTTGAAAATGGCGTCCGCTCGAGGCACCTCGCGCGGCAGCGCAGCGCGAGCCTTCGCTGTCGCCAATCCAACGACCGGGGTCGCCACCACCAGCCGGAGATCCTGAGGCCACGACCACCGAAGCGCGTAGGGCAATGCCCCTTCGATCTCGATAACCGAATTCAGGCCGCCAAAAAGCGCGGGCGCTGCGTTATCCGCATGCCCTTCGGCCTGAGTCGCTGCGCCGAGGAGCTCCGACTCCTCCAAAGCCCCGGTAACACGCTCGAACACCCTGAGACCCGCAACCGTCGCTGCCGCGCTGCTGCCAAGCCCCGCGGCCATCGGAATCTCGCTCGTCACCTCGATCGTGACGCTTGGCCCGCGCCTTCCCGCGCGTCGAGCAGCGATGCCGAACGCGCGCTCGACTGCGTTGCTCCCCGAAACCGGCGGTGTGCTTCTGGCCACCACGAGTTTCGTTCCGCCATCGTCGCGGACATCGACAATCCGGGCCCGTAAGTACAACTCAACGGCGACGCCGAGGGTATCGAAGCCGCCACCCAGGTTGGCAACCGAGCCTGGGACTACTATTTCCTCACCGACAACGGCGTCGGCGCGAACAGTCTCTGTCGTGTTAAGTGACACGAAATAAAAACGATATCACGAATCATGATCGACCAGCATTGGCAGGGCGAGCGGCGGCTCGGCGTGCCAGCGCTCCTCGTTCATCTCACCCAAGGCTTCGAGGAGAGCGGCCTCTTCGCAAGGCTCGACAGTGACAACAAACGGAAGCCGGTCCTTGGGATAACCGGGCTCCTGCAACAGCGCATCGACGTTGACCGAGTGCCTCGCCAGCGAGCCCGCAATCGACGCCAGGATGCCGGGTTTGTCCCTGACCACGAAACGCAAGTAGTACGGCATCGGAGGCGGCGCGATGAACGAGGCCGGCTGCCACTCCTCGGCTTCGCGTCGCGGGCCCCCCTGTGTCAAAGCCAGCAGATCGGACACAACCGCTACGGCCGTGGCGGGACCGCCGGCGCCAGCGCCGCTGAAACTGCTTTCGCCACCGTATCGACCGTAAACAGACACCACGTTGTTGGCCCCCTGATTCCGGCCGAAGCTCGAGCCCTGCGGAACAAGCACTGGCCCGACGAAGCCGTGGAAACCTCCCTCGGTCGCCTGAACTCTCGACACCTGGCGGATCGTGCAGCCCAGGCGCGTGGCGTATCGGAAGTCGGCGGTCGACAGCGGGCGAATCGAGCGTTTCGGAACGTCGGACATTTGCAGATGACGATGGAACGCAATGCCGGCAAGCACGACGAGTTTTGCGGCCGCGTCGAAGCCATCGACGTCTGCGGTCGGATCTGCTTCGGCATAGCCCAGTCGCTGTGCATCGGCGAGGACGATGTCCATTGCTTCGCCGGTCGCAGACATCCGGCTCAGGATGTAGTTACAGGTCCCGTTCAGAATGCCCGCAACGCCGGTGAGTTCGTCACCAGCAAGCCCCTCTCGCACGCCGTGAATGAGCGGCACGCCGCCGCCCACGGCGGCCTCGAAGCGGAGCCTCACACCGGCACCAGCCGCTTCCCGCAACAGCTCGGGCCCGTGGGCCGCGAGCAACATCTTGTTGGCCGTGACCACCGAAGCGCCTCGCTCGATCGCCTGGCTGACCCATTCGCGCGCGGGTGTTACACCGCCGACAACTTCAACAACGACGTCAGGAGCACCGGCGAGGACTTCATCGAAGTTGTCGGTCCAGACGACCGAGGCCGGTACCCAATCGGCGCGCTTGCGAGCGACACCACGATTGAACACGTGGGTCAAGTGGAGTCGGTTGGCCAACTCAGGGCGCTCGACCAGGATTCGGGCAACGGAGGCGCCGACAGTTCCAAAACCGAGAAGCGCGATCTTGAGTGGAGTCTTCGACTCCGGGCTCTCCGCACTTGGCTCCCGGTTCCTCGCTTCAGTTTCTGGACTCTTGGCTTGCGGCATCGCTCTACAGTTTACAGGCTGCAGCTGCCGTACACTGAATGCTGAACATGGACCGAGATCCAAGAGCCTCGTTCACCATCGGCCTCATCCAGGATCACGCGACCGCAGACGTCTCGTCGAACCTGCAGCGAACCGAACGGCTGGTCCGCGACGCAGCTCGTAAGGGCGCTCAGATCGTGTGCCTGAAGGAGCTGTTTCAGTCGCCGTACTTCTGCAAATCGCAGCAGAGCGAGCGATTCGATCTCGCCGAACCGATTCCAGGTCCTACGACGGACGCGATGCAGCGGCTGGCCAGGGAGCTGCAGATTGTTCTGGTCGTGCCGGTCTTCGAACGGCAGGCAGCTGGAGTCTACCGGAATTCAGCGGCCATCCTCGATGCCGATGGTTCGCTGCTCGGCGTCTATCGGAAGATGCATATTCCAGACGACCCGCTGTTCAACGAAAAGTATTACTTCACGCCCGGCGACGACTCGCCGCAGACAGCCGGGTTCAAGGTGTGGAAGACACGCTACGCCACGATCGGCGTGTTGATCTGCTGGGATCAGTGGTACCCGGAGGCCGCGCGCATCACGTCTCTGCTTGGCGCCCAGGTGTTGTTCTATCCAACGGCCATCGGCTGGCATCCTTCCGAGCGCGGCGAGTGGGGGCAGGCACAGGTCGACGCGTGGCGCACGATTCAGCGCTCGCATGCCATCGCGAATGGCGTCTTCGTTGCGGCACCCAATCGCGTCGGTCACGAGGACGAACCCGGTACCAACGGCATCACGTTCTTCGGTCACTCGTTCATCGTCGATCCATTCGGTCGCTATATCGCCGAAGCAGGTGAGAACGAGGAAGTCCTCATCGCGCGATGCGATCCGGCACTGATCGAAACGGTTCGACGGAACTGGCCGTTCCTGCGTGACAGACGCATCGACGCGTACGGTCCCATTCTCAATCGGTATCTCGGCGCGTGACCCGTCCTCGTTCTCCGTACAGGATGCCGGCGGAGTGGGAGCCTCACCGCGCCACGTGGATCGCGTGGCCGCATCACGAGCCGGACTGGCCGGGAAAATTCGGACCCATTCCCTGGGTGTACGCCGAGATCGCTCGTGTCCTCGCGCTGCACGAGCGGGTTGAGATTCTCTGCCAGTCACAAGAGGTCGCCGAATCCGCACGCGCGATGCTGACTGCGCACGGGGCTCGGCTCGATGCGATACGCCTTCACGAGGTACCGACGGACCGCGTGTGGCTCCGTGACTCGGCGCCGATTGCCGTGCACAACGACTCGCGCGAGGTTGTGTTGCTGGATTGGACGTTCAACGCGTGGGCCAAGTACGACAACTGGGCGCTCGACGATCGAGTCGGCTCGGCGATCGCTGCACTCACCGGATTGCGCCGCGAAGAACCACGCCGCGACGCTGGAGAGCCCATCGTGCTCGAAGGCGGCGGCATCGACGTCAACGGCGATGGCCTGCTGCTCGTCACCGAGGAATGGTTATTGAGCGACACGCAGGTGCGAAACCCCGGACTGACTCGCGCGGACTACGAGGAAATCTTCGCGCGCTGGCTCGGCATCGATCGCACGATCTGGCTCGGCGAGGGATGCGTCGGTGACGATACCCACGGTCATATCGACGACATCGCGCGGTTCGTTGCGCGCGACACCGTCGTCGTGGCAGTAGAGCCGGACCCTGCCGACGAGAACCATGCGCGATCGATGGACAACCTGCATCGACTCGAACGCGCATCCAACGCACCCGGCGTGGCAGCCCTTCACATCGTCACGCTGCCATTTCCGAGGGCCGTGATGATGAACGGTGAGCGATTACCGGCTAGCTACGCCAACTTCTACATGGCGAATGGCGTCGTGCTGGTTCCGACCTTCAACGACCCGAACGATCGCGTCGCACTCGACATTCTCGCGAACCTGCTACCGACGCATCGAATCGTCGGCATTCACGCCGTCGATCTGGTCTGGGGGCTCGGCACGCTGCACTGCCTGACGCAGCAGGAACCGGCGAAATTCGATTCTTGATTGATCTTTGATTATTGAATCGTTGTTGATTGCCGATTGTTGAATGTTGATTGGTTCGGTCGAGGCGCAATCACCAATCAGAAATCACCACTCAACAACGTTTCAACAATCAAGAATCGTCACATCAATAATGATTGTGCATTGTGGTCATCGAGCAGAGATCGCGAGCGAGATACTGACAGCAGCCCCCGGCATTGCAACACCGGCAATCTCCTGGTAGTCGACATCAAACAGGTTCGTGCCGTCGACGAAGAGGTCGAACATGCGGCTGATTCGTTTTCCAAGTCGCGTGTCCAGCAACACGTAGTCGGACGTGCCCGTTGAGCGAGAGCGTCGCCGGTATTCCACTCGTGGCGCCACGCGGAACCCGGCGGGGAGCGGAACGGCTGCCGCCGCGGTGAACGACTGTGGCGCGTAGTCGAGGACGTATTTCGACAACTGATCGACCGTCGCGGCGTCGATATCGATTGCCGTGTACTGCGCATGCACGAAGACGCCGGACCCGAGCGTCTTCTGAACACCGATTTCCAATCCAAGCGTGTCGACGTCGCGGACGTTGTAGGTCTGCCACCGGTCGACCGTCGTCGGACGAAGCCAATCGATCACGTCCTTATCCTGGCGCGTGAACAGGGTGGTCTGCAGTAACCATCCGCCTCGGAGGATGACGTCTGCGCCGGCTTCCTCGGCCCATGCGGTCTCTGGTCCGATATCCTCTCGCGCCAGGTTCGCAGGGTCGGAGTAATAACGCTCGGTGAACGTCGGCACTCGAAAGGCGCGCGCGATCGATCCACGCAGGCGCACCGATGGCGTCGCCCACCATCCGGCACCGACCGACGGGTTCCAGGACGTCCCGAACTGATCGTACGTATCAACGCGGAGCAGACTCTCGAGTTGGACACCTGGGCCAACTTCCTGCCGCCACTCGCCATACGCGCTGATGCGAGAGGTCTCGTGGTCGCCGAGATTCGTCGATCGGATCCAGTCGCCACCGCCCTCGAGTCCAACGGTGAGCGATCCACGATCAGCCACAAGTCGAGAGCCACTGGCCGAGACGAGGACGGCATGAGTCCGATGACGATTGTCGGATAGCGCCGGCGTGATCTGATTGAACACGAAACGGTCGCCGTGCGTTCGATACGATGCCTGGCCGTCGATGCTCCAGCCGCCGATCTCGCCGAACCTGTGGTCAGCGGCCAGGAGCGTCTGGTTGGTCCATTCGCGCGATGGCGCGTTGCCGCCATAGAAGTTGTTGGCGCCGAATTCCTTCCACAGATACGAGATCGACAGCCCGGTACGATTGCCGAACGTGGTTCGCGAGCGCGCGAGCGCCTGTTTGAAATCGCGGTCGTACATGAACCCGTCGGATCGATCGAATGAGACCCCGGCGGATTCGCGCACGTCACCGCGCGCCACGTCAGCCTGTCCCCGGCCAGCAACCAGCCCGAAGCTGCCACCTTCGACAGCAGCCGACTCGGTCGATTCGCGCCGGGTCACCACGTTGATCGTGCCGCCGACGGCGTCGGCCCCGAACAACGACGAACCCGGGCCGTACAGAATCTCGATCCGCTCAACGAGATCGAGCGGCACCGGAATGTCGCCGTTGTGATGGCCCGATTGGGCATCGTTCAGCCGCACGCCGTCGACGAGCATGAGCATCTGACCGAAGGTCGCTCCGCGAAGCGCAAAGTCCGTCTGGACACCTCGCGAGCCGCGCGCGCGGACATCGATCGACGACGCCAGCCTCAATACATCCGCGATGCTATGCACCGGCAGTGACTCGATCTGCTGCCGCGTAATGATGGTCATCGTCCTGGTCACGCTGCCGAGTTCGACCGGCCGGGCGGCCGCGGTTACAACGACCGTCTGTCGGAAATCCTGCGCGTACAGGGGTGTGCATATCAGACAAAGGAGAAGAGGCCCTTTTTTCATCCGGTCAGCAATATTCGCACAGCGGCGCGCAGGGCCTGCGACTTCTTTGACATATCACTCCGCGAAATCCCGATCGCCGCCGGACGGGTCTCGGAACATTGAACGTGAAATAGCCGTTGATTCAAGCGAGGACTGGATGCAACATGCGCCACGTTATCGCAGGCGTTTGGGCTTCTCGAATCGTAGGGAGGTAGGAATGAAGCAGGTACTCAGAGGCGCTTCGGCCCTTCTGTTGTTGACCGTGTTGCCAGCGGTCGCACTCGCACAAGCATCGATCACTGGTGTCGTCAGAGATTCTTCCGGGGCGGTGCTTCCCGGAGTAACAGTCGAAGCTTCCAGTCCCAGCATCATCGAAAAAGTCCGGACGGCCGTCACCGATGGATCCGGAACGTATCGCATCACGGAACTGAGGCCCGGCGCTTATAGCGTGACGTTTTCATTGCAAGGTTTCAACACCGTCAAGCGCGACGGCATCAATCTGACCGGCGCATTCACCGCTTCGGTGGACGCCGAAATGCGAGTCGGCGCCCTCGAGGAGACCATTACAGTGACCGGCGAAGCGCCGATCGTCGACGTCCAGAGCTCCACGCGACAGCGAGTAATGGACGCTGACGCCATCAGCACACTTCCGACTGGCCGGAACATGTTCGAGTTGGGCGTTCTCATCCCAGGCGTCTCTATGGTGTCGCAGGGCGGCACGCTGGCGAACCACAACGTCGGCGGCGCCGTCGGACCAGAAACGCGCGCCCTCGGCGCTCATGGCGGGCGCACCGAGGATCAGCGGTTCCTGATGAACGGCGTGTCACTGAGCTCGATGATCGGCGGCGGTTGGGGCGGTGGCGCAATCCCGAACGCGACCGGACTGCAGGAGATGGTCTACGATACCGCCGCAGTTTCGGCCGAGCTGGCGACCGGCGGCGTCCGCATCAACTTCATCGCGCGCGAAGGTGGCAACGCGTACACCGGATCGATCTTCGCCAGCTTCGCGAACGATTCCTTCCAGGGCAACAACATAGATGACGACCTGCTCACGCAAAACCCGGCACTTCGCAATCCGGGCTTCATCGACAAGAACTGGGATTTCAACCCAGGAATCGGTGGTCCTATCAAGCGAGACAAAATCTGGTTCTTCGCGAGCGGCCGCTATCAGGGAGCGTACCTGTTCGCACCGGGCATGTTCTACAACCAGAATGCGAACAACCCGGCACGCTGGGACTACGTCGCCGATACCAGCAATCCGGCATCAATCGAGAAAGTCTGGAAGGACGCGCAACTCAGGCTCTCATGGCAAGTCTCGCCGAAGAACAAGATCGGCATGACCTACACGCAGCAGGACTTCTGCGCGTGCCACGACGCCATCACAGCCACGGTCGCCCCTGAGTCAGCCAACGACCGCCGTTTCCCCACGCAACGCGTCGTGCTCGTCGACTGGACCTCGCCGGTGACCAACCGGCTCCTGCTCGAAGCGAGCGGCATCCACCGCGTCGAGCGCTGGGGCAACATGCACCTTCAGACGAAGGGGCTCGAACTCGATCCGCAGATGATCGGCGTCGTCGAACAGGGAGGGACCATTCCCGGATTGCGCTACCGTGGAGCGACCGAAGCGCTGAATAACACCGGTGGCACCTACAACAATTCCTGGAACGATAACTTCCATTGGCGCTTCCACACGTCGTACATCACCGGCGCGCACGCGTTCAAGGTCGGAGTCAATGACGCCATCGGATATCACGACAACACGACGTACGTCCCGAATCCTGTGTCGTACCGCTTCAACAACGGGGTGCCCAACCAGATCACGCTGCGAGCGTTGCCGCATACGGTGAAGAGCCACGTCGATCACGACCTCGGGATTTTTGCGCAGGACAAGTGGACAATCGGCCGGTTGACGCTGTCAGGCGGCATCCGCTACGACTACCACGCCAACAGCTTCCCCGAGCAGACACTCGGACCGACGTTTGCCACGCCGAACAGGAACTTCGTGTTCCCGGAACAGGACAACCTGAGCTACCACGACATCACGCCAAAGACCCAGGCCGCGTTCGATCTGTTTGGTAACGGTAGAACCGCGCTCAAGGTCAGCTTGAACAAATACCTCGGCGGCCTCGGCACCAACGGCGGCGAGAACGGCGTGACGATCGGTCCAAATCCCATTAACGTGCTCAACACAGTTGCGCGCCGCGCCTGGGAGGACACGAACAGAAACTACGTACCCGATTGCAACATCCTGAGCTCCGCGCGCCAGGACAACCGCGCCACCGGCGGTGACTTGTGCGATGCGTTCAGCGACGCAACGTTCGGAAGAGCCACGCCCAACACCAGGTACGACCCGGACCTCCTCACAGGGTGGGGGAAGCGGTTCAATAACTGGGAGTTCTCGACCAGCGTGCAGCACGAGATCCTGCCGCGCGTCTCCGTCGATGTCGGCTACTTCCGGCGATGGTACGGGAACTTCGTCGTCACCGACAACCTCAACGTGGCGGCATCGGAATACGACACGTTCAGCATCGTCGCACCGTCAGACTCGCGGCTGCCGGATGGCGGTGGCTACTCGATTCCGGGCTTCCTGGCGATCAAGCAGTCGGCGTTTGGCAGACCCTCGGACTATCTCGTCACGCTCGCCGACACCTACGGCAGTCGTATCGAACACTGGAACGGGGTCGATGTGTCGGTAAACGCTCGACTCGAGAACGGTCTCTTCCTGCAGGCCGGTACGAGCACCGGGCGAACATCGACTGACGTCTGCGACATCGTCGACGACGTGCCAGAGACCATTCTCGACTTCCCGGCTGTGGCCGGCTCGCTTGTTCAACAGACCCCGAACGTCGCGTATTGCCAGATCGACACGAATTGGCTGACGCAGATCAAGGGTGTCGCCTCCTACACCATTCCCCGGGTTGACGTGTCTGTGTCGGGAACGTACCAGCGACTCCCAGCCCCAGTTCCTGACCTGTCAGCCAACTTCGCAGCAACCAATGCGTACCTTGCCGCCAACTCGACGCTCGGTCGTACGTTGGCCGGCGGAGCGCAAAACATCACCGTCAACTTGGTGGAGCCAGGCAAGGTGTTCGGCCCCTCGCTCAATCAGCTCGACGTACGGTTTGCGAAGATCCTGCGGTTGGGCTCGGCGCGGGCGACGATCAACTTCGACATCTACAACGCGCTCAATGCCAACACGATCCTGACCTATAACAACGCCTTCGCGATCGCGCCCACAGGAGCCGTCACCTGGCAGCAGCCGACGCAAATCCTGCAAGCGCGATTCTTCAAGATCGGCGGGCAGTTCGATTTTTAGAAAAAACCTGTCAACTCCCCAATTCCCAACTTCCAATTCCCAACGAACCGGACGGATTGGGAGTTGGGGTTTGGAAGTTGGGCGTTGATCGACGCCATTGTGTTAGTTGGAGGCCCGTCCCGGCTTACCGGGACGGGCTTTCCTGTTTTGTCCAATTCTTGTCTAGGCAGTTAGGGTGACGAAATATGCAAGTCGGCACCAGATCGCCAAAATCCTAAGGATTTCGAGGATATGCCCAACATAAATAACGATATCGGAATTATCTGACGTATCAGATACACGTTGATCAGGTTGTGGCGCGAGCGCAACATTCGCCTCGTCTGGGAGCAGGTTCCGGTCCCAATCCTAGGAGGTACGAATGAAGCACGTTCTGATCAGAGGCGCCGCGGCGCTTCTGTTACTGGCCGTGTTGCCAGTTGCCGCATTCGCTCAAGCATCAATCACGGGCGTTGTGAAAGACACTTCCGGAGCTGTGCTCCCCGGTGTGACCGTTGAAGCGGCCAGCCCGGTACTTATCGAAAAGTCGCGGGGGACCGTGACCGACGGCTCCGGCGCCTATCAGATCATCAACCTGCTTCCAGGCTCGTACACCGTCACTTTCACGCTGCCCGGATTCAACACCTTCGTGCGCGATCAGATCGAGCTGAGTGGCTCATTCGTGGCCACGGTCAACGCGGAAATGAGAGTTGGCGCCCTGGCCGAGACCATTACGGTCACTGGACAGACACCCCTTGTGGACGTGAGAAGCTCTGCCGTCCAGAAGGTGGTCACCAAGGAGATCGTCGACTCCATTCCCACAGGCCGACTGGGGATCAACCTTGCCGCCCTGCAGCCCGGGATCATTCTGGGTGCCGGCGGCGGCGTCGGACAGGCCAACACCAACGCGCTGAACTCGCAGGATGTCGGCGGCACCGCGGGCGACACCTTCACCGACCTCTCGATTCATGGTGGCAAGCCGGCGGAACAGCGACAGACCATCGGCGGCCTCTCCGCTGCGACGACGATTCGTTTCGGCGAGTCGCTGAGCAGCTCACCGAGCTTCACAGCGATGCAGGAGATGAGTGTCAATACGTCAGGCGCTGACGCATCCCTTGCTGGCGGTGGTGTGCAGATCAACTACGTGCCGCGCGACGGCGGCAACACGTTCAAAGGCCTCATGTTCTTCTCTGGCGCGAATGGCGCGATGCAAGGCTCGAACTACTCGGAGGGCACCAGAGACGCGAGCGGAGGGTGCTCACCAGCCGAGAGCCTGTATTGCCGAGGGCTGGTTACGCAGCCGGGCGCTCTGAAATCCGTCTATGACGTCAACCCCGGGTACGGCGGCCCGATCATGCGCGACAAACTGTGGTGGTTTGCGACGGCGCGATGGACGAAGGCCGAGAACTACGTAACGAACAATTATCCGAACCAGAACTTCGTCTCTGGCCAGACCAGCCCAACGCTGCTCAACACAACGACGCTGAGCTACGTGCCCGTGACGAGCGCTGATCTCCGGACCACTGTCGGAGGTGGAGGCAACTTCTGGGAGCAGACCGTTCGTCTCACCTGGCAGATCGACGACAAGAACAAGCTCGGTATCTACTACAACAACAAGAAGCGAACGTCGATCAACGCCAACGCCACGACCTCATATGAGTCGTTGAATGCGTCGTACTTCTTCCCGTTCTCCGACAACCTCGTTCAGTGGTCAGCGCCGATGACCAACAGGCTCCTGCTCGAAGCCGGGTTCTGGCGGCATCAGGAGACATGGGGAGGCAAACGCGCGGACCTAGATGTCGCGGATCCCTTGGCCGTCGGCATCACCGACAACAACCCGCAGAGACTGGACAGCTACACGCAGTTGATCCAGAACTACCACGGCCGTGTTGGAGCAACCGACACGCCAAGCCACAACCCCAACTATCGGGGCAATTTTGCCGCGTCATACGTGACGGGCGCCCATTCATTCAAGGCTGGCATGGACTTGAACGGCGCGACCCGATGGGCGAACACCGAGTCGGTCATCCCCTACAGCTACGTCGTCAGCACGCTGGCGAACAACGGGGTGGGCCTTGGCATACCAGCGCCGACCACACTGACCTTGCGGTCGGATGGATGCACCGATCCGCTCGTCCGTCAGGTCAATGGAGGCGTGGTTGGTGGCCACACGTCCGTTCAACCAGGATGTCCCACCATCGCCAAGAACAAGGTTTCCAGCGAAGGTGGCATCTACGTGCAGGATAAATGGACGATCAACCGGGTGACGTTGAGCATGGGACTGCGTTACGACTGGTTCAACTCGGAGAATCCCGAGTACCACCTCGGACCATCCCTGCTGACGCCCACCCGGGACTATGATGTGCCGGCCTTCAAGACGACCACGTACAAGGACATCACACCCAAAGTTGCGGCCGCGTACGATCTCTTCGGCGACGGCAAGACCGCGCTCAAGGTCAACTACGGACGCTACGTGCTCGGGCAGGCACTGGTCGTCGGCGGTCTCGCCAGCCAGCCCGGCTACAACGTCCAGCTCACCTCGTCTCGCGGGTGGATCGACAACAACCGGAACTTCATTCCCGACTGCGACCTGGCCAATCCCGCGGCACAGGGTCCAACGCTCACCGGAACTCAGAGACAGATCGACACATGCAACGCCCCGGTTGGAGCAAACCTCAACTTCTACGACAGCATTCTGCGGCCGAACCTGGCCGTGCAGGACGACGCGCGCTACGGGTGGAACAAGCGTCCGTACAGTTGGGAATTCTCGCTGAGTGCGCAGCAGGAGATCAGCCAGGGCGTCTCGGTCTACGGTGGCACGTTCTGGCGGTGGTTCGGCAACTTCCTTGTCACTGACAACACGTCTGCGACGGTTGCCGATTACACGCAGTTCTCTGTCACCCCAGGCTTGATTCCACCCTCACCACCGCAGGCGGGCGGTGAGAGCCTGCCGAGCGACGTTAACACGACTCAGTTTTTCAACATCAACCCGGGCGTACAGACCAACAACCTGCAGGGCCTGTCGAAAACGATGTTCCCCGGCAGTAACGTGTACGACCGTTGGTTCGGGTATGACGTCGGCCTCAACGCCAGGCTTCCCCAGGGGGTCATCTTCCAGGGCGGTCTGAGCACCGGGCATCAGACCACCGACTTCTGCGACGTTCAGGATCCGGCAAAAGCGGGGAACAACGCGCTCGTCGAAATGCTGGTCACTGGCGCCGGCGCGGCTCAGGTGACCAGGCCCCTGGCTTACTGCCACATGGACCAGAACTGGCTGCCGCAGGTCAAGTTCCTCGGGTCCTACACGATCCCGAAGATCGACGTGCAGGTCGGAGCGTCGTTCCAGAGCATTCCTGGCGTTGAGTACAGCGCTGAGTATGCCGCCGCCAACAGCGACGTCGGCAGGCCCGTGTCCCAGGGGGGCCTTGGCCGACTGCCGTCCGGAGGGACTCCGATTGGTACCACGACGGTCCAACTGATCCAACCGGGCACGTTGTATGGCCCACGCTTCAATCAGATCGACGCGCGCTTTGGCAAGGTAGTTCGCATGGGGCGGACCAGGGGCGTCGTGAGCCTGGACCTCTTCAACGTGCTCAACTCCGACACCGTCTCCGGTGCCAGCGCGGTATACGCCACGTGGCTCGCACCGACGGCCGTTGTGTCGCCGCGTCTGATGAAGATCTCGATGACCTACGACTTCTGAGACACGAACGCCGGGTCCTGGACAGCAGGACCCGGCCTCCACTGAATAGGGCGGGTCCTCTCGTTGGACCCGCCTTTTTCTTGTACGCTCATTCATCGATGCGCGCGCGACTCGCCCTGCCCGCGGCCTCCCTCCTTCTCCTCGGCGGTTGGGGTTGCGATCGCTCCGCGCCGGCTGCCTCTGTGCGCCCGGTGACAGAGGTCGCGTCCGATTGGTTCATGGATCGCGCAGAAACCAGCGGACTGACGTTCACGCACATCAACGGCATGGAGGGCAAGTTCTACTATGCCGAGATCATCGCGCCCGGCACCGCGATGCTCGATTACGACAACGACGGCGATCTGGACATCTATCTCACGCAGGGCGCTCGGTTCTCTGAGACGGCCGCCGGGACTCGGGACTCCTTGGGCGCCGACTTGTCCGCAGTAGCGCGGAGCGCGAAGGCGGAAGCACCTCGCGCGAAGGCGGCGGGATCCGAGGTTCTACGTTCTGGCGGTCGGCTATTTCGCAACGATCTACGCGTCAACGGCGACGGGACGCGCACGTTGCAATTCGTCGACGTGACCGATGCGAGTCGCCTCGTTTCGCGTGGATACGGCATGGGCGTGACGGCCGGCGACTTCAACAACGACGGCTGCGTCGATGTCTATCTCACCAACCTCGGGCCCAACCAATTGTTCCGCAACAATTGCAACGGCACATTCATGGACGTCTCGAGACAAAGCCGGGCGGACGATCCATCGTGGTCGGTTTCCGCCGCGTTCTTCGACTACGATCGCGACGGGTGGCTCGATCTCTTCGTTGGCAACTATCTGAGCTGGCGGGTCGAGTCGAACACGCCGTGCTTTGCTCCCTCGGGGCGTCCCGACTACTGTTCGCCCGACGTGTACCAACCGCAGCCGAGCCGGCTTCTTCACAACAACCGCGATGGGACCTTCACCGACGTGACGGCTGCCTCGGGGATCGCTCGCGAATTCGGGCCGGCGCTCGGTGTGTCCACGGCAGACTTCAACGGTGATGGATGGATCGACTTCTACGTCGCCAACGACGGTCAGCCGAACCTGCTGTGGATCAATCAACGCGATGGCACCTTCAAGAACACGGGATTACTGTCGGGCACGGCCTTGAGCTCGCATGGCAGGGCGAAAGCGGGCATGGGCGTGGATGCGGGCGACTTCGATAACGATGGCGACGAAGACATCTTCGTGACCAACCTGACCGGTGAAGGCAACGATCTCTACGTCAATGACGGCGCCGGCCTCTTCGAAGAACGGAGCGCGCGGTCGGGACTCGGCGCCGCCAGCCGCGGCTATACCGGCTTCGGGACAGCCTGGCTCGACTTCGACAATGACGGCTGGCTGGATACGCTCACCGTCAACGGCGCGGTGCAGACGATCGAGGCGCTTCGCCGCGAAAACGACCCATTCCCGCTGCACCAGCGCAAGCTGCTGTTTCGCAATCCAGGTCGGGATCAATCGGGCACCGCGCGATTCGAGGACGCCACGGCACGAGGCGGGGCCGCGTTCGAACTCTCTGAAGTCGGTCGGGGCGCTGCGTTCGGAGACATCGACAACGATGGGGACGTCGACGTACTCGTCGCAAACAACAACGGAAAGCCACGACTGCTGATCAACGAACTCGGCAGCCGCAATCATTGGATCGGGTTCCGTCTGGTGGGCAGCCAGGCACCCCGTGACATGCTGGCTGCGCGTGTCGGAGTTGTGCGTGATGACGGCTCGACATTGTGGCGGCGGGCGCGATCGGATGGAAGTTACGCGTCGGCCAACGATCCGCGCGTGCTCGTTGGTCTTGGCCAGTCGACGAGTGCGTCGCGTATACGCGTAGTGTGGCCAAATGGCAGGACCGAAGAGTGGACGACGGTTCCGATAGATCGATATACCACTCTCAAAGAAGGTGACGCCAAGTGAGCCGCCTTCGCCCTTGGCTTCGGCGCCCAAGTCCTGGCGAGGCACTCGCGGTGCTTAGCGCAACCGTTCTCCTGATCAGCGGGTGCTCGTCAGAGCCGAAGACTTCAATGTCCCAGCCAACCGCGGTCGATCCCAGTACGCTGCCTGCGGTCACGCTGCCGGATCTCTCCCAGATGGACAGAGCGGTTCAGCAGCAGATCGGCGATCAATACCGAGCCCTGCAGTCCCTCATCGAGAACCGCGCCGCGGCTCCTGAGCTCGCGCGTGCGTATGGGAACGTGGGCAACCTCTTGATGGCTGCCAACGATCTCGAGGCCGCCGAACCCTACTACCTCCGCGCGCAGGCGCTCGAACCGGGGGAAATGCGCTGGCCCTACTACCTCGGACACGTCTACATGAACAGGGCCGAGCTCACCAAATCGATCGCGTCGTTCGAGCACGCGCTGCGCCTGCGGCCTGACGATGTGGCGACGCTGGTGTGGATGGGAAATGTCTACCTCGATCAAGGCGAGCCGGAGTTGGCCGAGGCGCAGTTTACGCGCGCGCTGACCGCTCAACCCCGTGTCGTCGCCGCACTCTTTGGTCGCGGCCGCGCGGCGCTCGCCAAACGCGATTACTCGCGCGCGGTCGATTACTTCGAGCAGGTGCTTTCGTCGGATCCGCGCGCGTCGATTGCACACTACCCACTCGCACTCGCATATCGTGGCCTGGGCGACACGGCACGCGCCGAAGCGCACCTGCGTCAGCAAGGCATGGTCGAAATCGGCCCCCCCGATCCGCTGATGGTGGAGCTGCGCGGAATGCTGGAAGGCGCGGTCGCCGAAGAGAGTCGCGGTGTTCGCGCGCTCGATGGCGGCGACTTCAAGACCGCCGCCGAGCACTTTCGCAAAGGTGTGGAGCTCGCCCCCGACAACCCGGCGCTTCGCCACAAGCTCGCTACGGCGTTGTCGCTGCTGGGCGACACGCAAGGTGCGCTGGAGCAATTCCAGGAAACCGTACGGCGATCGCCTGGTTTCGCGCAGTCCTACTACAGCCTCGGAGTGCTGCTGGCGACAAATGGCCGCCAACAGGACGCAATCGAGCGCTTCGCGACGGCGGTGAAGTACGAGCCGAACTACGTTGGAGCTAGGCTTCGACTCGCAGAGCTCCTGCGGCAGACTGGGCGTCCGGACGCGGCTCTGACGCAGTACGAGCAGGTCATGACCATCGATCCACGTGCCGCGGAAGCGCAGTTTGGATACGCAATGGCGCTCGTCCAACTCAAGAAATACGACGAGGCTCGCCGGCGCCTTTCCGAGGGGATGGCAAGCTATCCGGAGCGTCGCGAATTCGCAGAGGCGCTGGCGCGCCTGGGTCGTTAACTCCTCGCGCCCACCGCGACAGGCAGAAACTGTTCCTGTGGGTACAGGGACCAGACGCACTCCAGGAATCGGCGGACGACGGGCGAGTCTTCGGCCTTGCGGTGGACGACTCGAATCTCTGTCGTGGCGTCCCGATCGCTGACCGGCCTGACCGCGACGCCGCTCGGCGGTTGCGGCTCTGTCAATGGAACACCGTAACCCAGGTAGACACCCTTGCCGGATGCGACGAGCATCATCCCGGCATGGTTGAAGGGACCTGCACCCGGTGTGGGGATCGCCTTCGGATCGATGCCCGCCCTGGCGTAGAGATCGAGAATCTGATCGTACAAGACAGGCGCGATGTGCCTGTCCCACAACAACAAGGGCTCGTTCGCGAGCTCCCGGATCGACACCGAGTCACGCGCCGCCAATGGGCTGGTATCCGAGACGATCGCCTGGATGCGTTCGATCAGGATGGGCGCGGACGCCTCGAAGTCCGGGCCGAACGGCGGGCGGGCGAATGCCACATCCAATGTCCCGTTCCGCAGCTGCTCGTCAGAGTCGTACCAGCAGAACGCGTCGGTCGCCGCGATACTGATTTCGGGGTTCCGTCGGACGAACTCGACGCGAATGCGATTGACCACATCCCAGAGTCCCCACCCGATGCCGACGCGAATCTCGTCGTTTCCACGGGCGACCTGACGCGCGGTCAACGCGAATTCCGAAGCGGCAGCGTCCAGCGACCTTGCCTTCTCCAACAACCGTCGTCCTGCGTCCGTGAGCGTCACCCCGTGACGATGGCGGACGAAGAGCGTCACGCCGAGCTCCTCTTCCAGTTGGTGGATGTGACGGCTCAGCGGCGGCTGGGAGATGTGGAGCCGCTCGGCCGCCTTCGTGATACTCAGGGTTTCAGCAACGGCGATGAACGCCTTGACTCGCCTGAGATCCATCGGCCGCGGATTGTATATCAATTCGGTATACCAGCGCAGCGAAAGATGTATTGGACAGCATGTGCTGCCGTAGGCGAGCGTATCGCGCGACACCGATTCACGCAGAGGGACGCCAGTATTGCCACGACGGTCACGGTGCCTTGACAAGCCCCACTCGTGCGGGCACGATCTGCTCACTTTTAGCCCGTCACTGCCCTTACTTGGGGATTGCTCGCCCCCGTTACGTACACATGGGCTCCTTCCATACACGCACGACTGCATTGATCACTGTGTCCGCGCGCACGCGCGGTTTGGGCCGACTATAGGGGAGGTTTTGATGCGTGGAATCGTGAGAGCTCTGGCGGCGTTCATGCTCATCGTGCTCGCGCCAGGCGTCGTGTACGCACAAGCCACACTGGCGGGACTCGCCAGGGACAGTTCCGGCGGTGTTCTGCCGGGCGTCACAGTTGAAGCAACCAGTCCAGTACTGATTGAGAAAGTTCGCACCGCGGTGACGGACGACACCGGGCGCTACACCATCCCGGATCTTCGCCCTGGCACGTATACCGTGACTTTCAGCTTGACCGGGTTCCGAACCGTCGCGCGCGAAGGCGTCGAGTTGAGCGGAACGGCAGTCGTGAACATCAATGCCGAGCTGTCGGTTGGCGCGGTGCAGGAGACGATCACGGTCACCGGAGAAACGCCGGTCGTCAACCTGGAGTCGACGACGCGACAAGCCGTGATGGATCAGGAGATCGTCTCGGCTATCCCGAGTTCGCGAACTCCCTTCACCGTCGGCGTCCTCATTCCCGGGGTGCGCAAGGGCGCATTCACGGGCCAGGACGTTGGTGGCTCGGTCGTCCAGGAGGTCGCATCGCTCGAAGCCAACGGCGGACGAACATCCGACCAGCGCATGATGGTCAACGGCGTGGCCCTCAGTTCGGGAATCGCCGGCGGATGGGGCGGGGGCGCAGTCCCGAATGCGACGGGGACGGCGGAGTTCGCCATCGACGTCTCGGGCGTGGACGCACAGGCCGCGACTGGCGGCGTGCGAATCAATTTCATTCCGCGCGATGGCGGCAATCGCTTCAGCGGCACGATCGCGGCAAACTACGCGACCGGGGACTGGGCGAGCGACAACTTCACCGGCACCGAGGTGCAACAGCGCGGGCTGGCCGTGCCTGGCACCGTCAAGGCGAACGGGGACTTCAACCCTGGCGTTGGAGGTCCGATCAAGCGCGACAAACTCTGGTTCTTCCTGTCGGGCAGATCGTTATTTGCGGACAACTACGTCGCGAGCACCTTCTTCAACTTGAACGCGAACAGGTTGGACCGCTTCGATTACGTGCCGTCGACGGACCAGGCAATCCTCCATCAGGAACAGACGATCTACCAGGCCCGGCTCACATGGCAGGCGACACCGAAACACAAGTTCGGCATGACGTTCGACCAGGAGAACTTCTGCGCCTGCACGACCGGTATCGGCCCGGGACCTGGCGGTGTCGTGACCTCGCCCGAGGCGGGCAATGACCGACGTTTCCCCCTGCAGCGCTTCGTCACCGTGGACTGGAGCACTCCGGTCAGTAACAAGCTGCTGATCGAAGCCAGCGGCATTCACCGCGTCGAACGATGGGGCGGCATGGAGCCGCAAGTCGGCAAGCTGGGCAACATCGACCACCTCGAGCCCGGCATGATCTCGGTCGCCGACAGCCTCAATCCAGTCACCGGCACGCCGCTGACCTATCGCGCCGCGGTGACTTACAACAACTCCTGGAACTGGAACGTCCACTACCGGGCGGCGGTGTCCTACATCACCGGGGCCCACACGTTCAAGGTCGGCTTCAACAACGCCTTCCTGCATCACGAAAACACGACCTACAGCGCGCCGGCGACGCCCTACAGCTACGGCTTCACCTCGATGGAGCCGACGTCGATCACCTACCGCATCGTGCCGCGAACGGTGGAAGTCAACGTCGATCGCGACATGGGGTTCTTCGTGCAGGACAAATGGACGACAGGACGCTGGACACTGGCCGGGGCCCTCCGCCTCGATTCCTTCAAGAACAGCTTCCCTCCTCAGGCGATCTCAGGCACGTTCTTCGGACGGAACCTGAACGTCTCGTACCCAGAGATCGAGAATTTGAGCTGGAACGACATCACGCCGAGATTGGGTGCGACCTACGACGTATTTGGAAACGGGAAGACGGCGTTGAAGGCGACTCTCAACAAGTATCTCGAAGGCCTGGGTACGACGGGATTCGGCCCCGCGCAGGTGTCGGATGCGCCCAATCCCATCCTGCGAGTGGCGAACCAGACCACGCAGCGCACATGGGCTGACGGCAATCGCAACTTCATTCCGGATTGCGATCTCAACAACTTCGCGCTCAATGGCGAGTGTGGTGTCGTCGACAATCAGAACTTCGGCACCGACATCCCTGGCACCACTTACGACCCCGACCTGATGCGAGGATGGGGCAAGCGAGCCTTCAACTGGGAGTTCACGACCAGCGTCCAGCAGGAAATCATTCCTCGCATGTCGGTCGAGGTGCAGTATGCCCGGCGCTGGTACGGCAACATTCGTGTTATGGATGATCTCTCGGCGACGCCGGCGAGCTACTCGCCGGTCACGATCGCGGCGCCGGCCGACTCGCGATTGCCGAACGGCGGTGGATACACGCTGACCGGGATGGGCCTGAGCCCGACCGCCGGCCCGCCGAGCTACTTCGTGACTCTGTCGAACAACTACGGCAAGCAGACCGAGCACTTCGACGGCGTGAACATCTCGGTCAATGCCCGGTTGCAGAACGGGCTACTCCTGCAGGGCGGCCTGGGCACGGGGCGACAGGTCCTCAACGATTGCGAGGTCGTGGACGACCTGCCCGAAATGCTTCATACGTTCTTCGGAGACCCGACGCGAGCGTTCTTCTTCGCCGCTAGGCCGCGTGAGTTCTGCGAGCAGAATAACGGGTGGCGCACGTCAGTCCAAGGCCTGGCCGCGTACACGATTCCGAAGGTCGATGTGCAGATCAGCGGCACGATCCAGAATCTGCCTGGAGCGGTGGCCCAGATCGGCTCGAGCCTGACCGGTGTCCAGGCCAACGCCAACTACGGCGTCATCCCGGGCGTCGCCGGTCCAGGCCCGTTCATCCCGTTCAAGACGTTCCAGATCGTCGAGGCTGGTGCGTTGTTCGTCGAACGGCTCAACCAGATCGACTTCCGTGTTTCGAAGATCCTCCGCTTCGGGACGACTCGGACCAACCTGAACTTCGACTTCTTCAACGTGACCAATTCCAACTCGGTCCTCGGCGAGAACTTCACCTACGGCCCGACATGGCGGCAACCGACGTCGATCCTGATACCGCGACTGTTCAAGATCGGCGCGCAGTTCGATTTCTGAGCACGAAGGGCACGAAGACTTGAAATAACGCCACGAAGAACACGAGGGTGAGATTCTCGTGACACTATCGCGCTGAAGTTTGTTTTTCTGGCAAATACTGCTGGCGCGAGAGTGTCACTAGAAGGCACAGGATCTTGATCACAGCGCGGCTTTGGTTGCGGCTTCGCCGCGCTGTGATCTTCGTGAGCTTCGTGGCGATTGCTTCGTGATCGTCGTGGCTAAGGACGGCACGATACGCTGCCGTACTTCGCCAACTCTCCCTTAAGGCGCGACGCTTCCGGCGCGTCGTCGCTCTGCTCTGCATCAGCGACGGCGCGTTTCATCCACGTCAACGCTTCATCACACCTCCCTAGTTCAGCGAGCGCGAGCGCGATTGTTTCGCCGTGCACCGGCGTGGGGTCCGCCTCGTAGACGCGTGTGGCGAGATCGAGTGCGCGCTTGCCTTCACGAACCGAGCGATCCGGAGACGATGCCAGGAGTCTCGCGAGGGTGGTGGCCGTCGCGGTGCGCTCCGGGAATCGCGAATTCGACTCGGCGAGTAGTGCAACCGCATCGCTATAGCGCTTTCGTTCGGCGAGCAGGATCGACAATCCGACCAGCGAATCCTCGTCATCCGGGTTGACGGATCTGGACTTCGTCAACACCTGAATGGCCTCATCGACATAACGAAGTCGCAGCAGCACACGCAGGAACTCCCGGACGACGTCCGCATCGTCAGGTGCCACTTCGAAGGCGGCCCGGAAAGTGACAACTGCCTCGGACGTCTTACCCATCTGCAACTGCGCCAGCGCCAGGTTCACGCGGGCAGCCGCACTGCCAGGCGCTGCTTCCATGGCCGCGGCAAATGCCCCGGCAGCTTGTTCGTACAGTCCGGCATCGTACGCCCGCCTGCCCTGCGCGACGAGTCCGCGCTCGCCGCGGACGAGCGTCTGAAGAGTGTCGACAATGGGATCGCCCACGCTGATTCCACCAGTGCCCCGCTGCTCGAGGTGCGAACGAGCCTCGTCGAGGCGACCAAGCCCGCGATATGCCATCGCGAGCGAATAGTGAATCGACGATGCCTGAGGGACTCGTTCGAGCGCGGCACGAAAGTGCCCGATGGCTTCATTGAATCGACGCTCGCGCAGCGCGACCTCCCCGAGGCCCTGGCGCGCCAGAGCGGGAAACACATTGACGACACCGTCGAACTGTTCGCGCGCTTCTCGTAAGCGATTCAGTCCCAGATACACCTGGCCAAGACGGACCGTCGCCGCGCGATCGTCCGGTTGCGCCCGGAGTGCCTCCTCGAAGCGCGCCACGGCATCGTCCAGCCGTCCGGTTTGCTGATAGAGGTACCCAAGCAGATGAAGCCACGTCACATCCGCGGGCGCCATCCGCGTGGCATTGAGGTACGAGGCTTCGGCGGAATCGAAGAACTCGTAGGCGTGAAACACCCGGCCAAGAGAACCGTACGCATCGGCAAGTTTGCCGCTGGAGACACCTCGACCCTCTACCATGGTCTCGAACGACTTTCGCGCATCGCGAATCTGGCCTGACACGGCCGGCTCGAGATCATCGAGGCGAGGAATGGGAACGGGCCGAAGCCCATTTCTTGCCGGTGCGAGCGCGGTCGATTCTAGCTGGGCCACGCTTTGAATTGCCGGTGCAGAGAGAAGGACCACGGCGCAGATTAATACGTGACGGTAGAGGCGGGACTTTCCTGGCCTGAGCCTCGTCGAAGGCAGACCCGCCTTGATCGCGCGATTCGACGACGACGGCACTTCTGAAGACACGCCGCTACGGATCGGTATGTGTGGCTGCGCGTTCATTGGGCTGCCCGCGGCGGTTTGCCGGATTCCAGGATCCAATACCGATCGGCCGTCAAGCCGCGGAACTCTTCGGGCTGACGACCCGCCCAGTGCACGCGCACTGTCTGTGCTGCGCTCTCGCTTCCCAGCCCGAACAACACGCGCGGATCGCTGGCCACCCCGTAGCTGCCGTCGGCCTGAATGCGCCTGCTCGCGCCACGCTGACCGACCAACTCGACGCGCGTTTGCAGCGCATCGCGCTTGTTGCGCTCATCGATTGCTCGAATACCGATCCAATGCCGACGATGACCGCTCTCGTTGAGGAGTACCCGTACGGGACCGCTGTTGTTGAACACCACGACGTCGGTATCGCCATCGTTGTCGAGATCGCCCGTCGCAGCGCCTCGCGCGACCTGTAACTGCGAAAACGGCGGACCGGCGGCGTCGGACACATCCTCGAACCGCCGTCCTCGCCCGTTGTGGAACAACTGACTGCGCTGCTTGAGCGGGTAGGGATCGCCGTTTTGCCGCTGGCTGCTCAAGTGTCTGACGGCGCCATTGACGACGACGAGATCGAGCCAGCCGTCGTTGTCGTAATCCACGAACCTCGTGCCAAAGCCGGTGAAGCCAAGCTTGAACAGCCCGAACTCCGCGGTGCGGTCCTCGAACAGGCCATCGCCCAGGTTCACGTAAAGCGTGTTGCCTTCGTTATCCAGGTTCGTGACGAACAAATCCTCGTCGCCGTCGCGATCGATGTCTCCCGCATCGACACCCATGCTCCCCTGCGGCTGGCCCATCCGGTTCACTGCCACGCCTGCCAGGAGCGCCTCGTCTTTGAACGCGCCAGAACCACGTTGATTGATCCATAACTGGTTCGCGTCGCCATCGTTGGCCACGTAGAGATCGGTCCACCCATCGCCGTTGATGTCCGACGCGAGGACCCCAAGTCCGCGCGCGGGTGCATTCGTGATCCCCGCGCGTGCAGAGACATCCGTGAACGTCCCATTCCCGTTGTTGTGCAGGAGGCGATCGGCCACCGGATCGTAGACAGCAGGGTTGCAGTAATCACGTGCCGACCCTGCCGAAAAGCATCCGCGCTTCATCTCCGGCCGGAAGTTGACGTAGTTGACGACGAATAGATCGAGCCAGCCGTCGCGGTCGTAGTCGAAAAACGTGGCGGCAGTGCTCCAGCGCAGATCGTCGGTTCCGGTCTTGGCGGTGACGTCGCTGAAGGTGCCGTTGCCGTTGTTGCGAAACAACTGGTTCGACCCGAGGTTGGCCACATACAGATCGATCCAGCCGTCGTTGTCGAAGTCTCCGGTCGCCGCACCCATGCCGTACCCAGCAGCGACGATACCGCTGCTGTCGGTCACATCGGTGAAGTGCGGCGTGCGCGTCCCATCACTATTGACGCGCAGATCGTTGCGAAACTGCCGCCCGCCCGAACCGCGTCCTTGCACAGCAAACAGGTCCAGGTCGCCGTCGTTGTCGTAGTCGAAGAGCGCGCCACCAGGTCCGATGACTTCGGGCAAGAGCAATTGACCTGCAGCTCCATTGACGTGAATGAAGTCAGGGCCCGACTGTGCCGTGACATCGACGAAGGGCGCGGCCGACTGCCCGCTCACGGCGGTGCGTGGCCAGGCCGCGTACGCGCCCAGCGCGATTAGGCTCGCCGCCCACACGGCCAGGCGAGGCTTGCTAGCCGGCACTCGTCGGATGATGGACGGGATCATCGTCGGTCCACGGTGCGCGGCATGGCTGCCGCTTCTCGTACAAGCGCAGATTCGTCATCAACTTCTGCACGAGATCGTTCCGCTTGCCTTCGCTTGCTGCCGCGATCGCGTCACGTTGCCAATTGACCGCTTCATCGAATCGGCCGGTTTCCGCCAGGGCCATCGCCATGGTCTCCGCCATCGCGAGTGTCTTCTGAGTCTTCATCAGCTCGTTCATCATCGATGTGGCTCGAGCCCCATCTCTCACACGATCGTCGGGCGCGGCTGCCAGCAGTCGCGCCAATGCGTGCGCGAACCCGGGCTGATCGGGAAACATCGTTACGGCAGCTTCCAGCCGTGAGCGTGCTTCCGGATAGCGGCCAAGGCGGACCAGCCCCATCGCATAGCCAAAGCTCGCCTGCGAAACCGCCGGATCGAGCCGCAGCACTTCGGCGTATTGCGAAAGCGACTCCTGAACGCGGCCGTTGCGGCGAAGCGCGTTGGCCAGGCTGAAGCGAGCTTCCGCATATGTGGGATCGCTCACGATGGCGGCATCGAAAGCCTTGATGGCCTCGCCATCCTGCCCGCGCTCGTCCATCAACACGCCGATGGCAAAGTGGGCGCGTGCCAGCGTCGGCGAAAGGCGAACGGCCTCGCGATATTGTTCGAGCGCTGCGTCGGCTTTTCCTTGCATGTAGAGCGCCGTGCCCAGGTTCAAACGGCTGAAGGCGTTGCCTGGCGCGAGTTCGACAGCCTTCTTCAGATTTGTTTCAGCCTCTGACCATTGCCGTGCTCCCAGGGCCTGCGAGGCACGCGCCTCGAACGCCGCGGCATTCTGCAGCAGGCCGGCGATCTCACCGAGAAGCGGATCGACCGGCGGCAACTCCACGGTGCCGCGCAATCGGAGATGCTCCTCAGCCTTGTCGCGGTTGCCAAGTCCGCGGTACGCGAGCGCGAGCGGGTAATGCAGACGCGTCGCCTGTGGGCTGTTCGAGAGGGCCGCTTCGAGGTATTTCACCGCCTCGGCGTAATTCTGCTTCGCCAGCGCGACCCGGCCCAGCCCGTACAGCACCGCCCCGCTCGACGAGTCGATCGATTGCGCCTTTTTCAGGGGCGCCTCGGCGGCATCGGGACGGTCCTGTGAGAGATTCATCTCGGCCAGCCACACCAGGCTCGGAACGTCGTCAGGCGCATGCGCGAGCGCCTGCTCAAACAACGGCGCAGCCTTCGCCGGATCGCTGCGATAGCGGAACACGTGACCGAGGAAGTACGGCCAGCGCATGTCATCGGGCGCAAGCTGCTGCGCGTTTCGCAGGCATGTCTCCGCGACGTCGTAGTACTCGGCCGCCATGAACATCTTTCCCATCTCGCCGTACGCAGTCGCCAAATCGCGAGACTGATCCTTACGGTCGATCGCGGCCTGCAGCGACTGGTAGCGCTCGCGAATCTGCGCCTGCACCGGCTCGGCCGCGCTCGAAATGTCCGGCAGCGCGACCACCTCCAGCGGCGGTGCCTTCTGCGATCGATCGCAGGCGCAGAGCAGCACGACGAACAGGAGAAGACAGGACCGTCGTAGCAGGTTCATTTCTGATTCAATGTCGAGTATCGATCGACCTCGACATGCGTCCAGGTATCGACCTTGCCATCCGGCCATGCCACCCGTACGTCTGGCGGATTCGCGGACTCCCCTAACCCGACGACGATGCGGGGATCGTTTGCCGAGGCGTAACTGCCGTCCGAGCGTGCACGACGCCAGCGCGTCGGAGCTCCAGCCTGGACGATCTCGACGCGGGCTCCAAGCATGTCACGTCCACCAACCCCGACCAGCCGCAGTCCGATCCAGTGATGCCCGGTTGCGGCCTGGTTGATGAGCAATCGTATCGGTCCGTTGTTATTGCCGATGAGGACGTCGACATCACCGTCATTGTCGATGTCGCCAAAGGCCGCACCGCGGCCGACCTCCGACAGCGCGAACGCAGCGCCCGCCTGGGCGCTGACCTCTTCGAAACGTCCTCCGCCCAGATTGCGAAACAGCAGTTTCCGCTGGTGCAACGGCAACGGATCTTTCGCCTGCCGTAGCGTCTCGATGATCTGCACGGTGCCGTTCACCGACAGCAGATCGAGGCGACCGTCGTTGTCGAAGTCGAACCATGCCGTTCCGAAGCCGGTAAAGGGAACGCTTGCCGAGCCCAGGCCCGACGGAGCGCTGCGATCGTCGAAGACGCCCGAGCCGTCGTTGACATACAGATTGCTGCCTTCGCTCGTCAGCTCCGTTACGAACAGATCCTCATCGCCATCGTCATCGAAGTCGCCGGCGTCGACGCCCATACTGGCCTCGGCCTTCCCAGTGATCGGCAACGCGACGCCGGAGAGCAATGCCGTGTTCTCGAATGTGCCGTCTTTCTTGTTGATCCAGAGCTGGTTTTCCTTGCCGTCGTTGGCGACGTAGATGTCCATCCATCCGTCACGATTGAAATCAGCCGTCGACACACCAAGGGCAGGGCCGTACTCGCGGGCGATTCCCGAGGTTACGGTGCTGTCGACAAACGTCCCGTCGCCCTTGTTGATGTACAGGCGATCCTGCAGCGGTTGATGGGCCTCCGGCATGCAGTAGTCGAGCGCGCCCGAGGCGCCGAAGCACTGCGTATTGTTCTCCAGCGAGTAGCGGATGTAGTTCCCGACATACAGATCGAGCCATCCGTCGCGATTGACGTCGACAAACGACGCCGAGACGCTCCAGGACCGATGATCGGTGCCGCTCGACTTCGACACGTCACTGAACGTGCCGTCGCCGTTGTTACGAAGGAGTTGATTCGGAGCATCGAACTTCGTGAGATACAGGTCGACCCAACCGTCGTTGTTGAAGTCTCCCGCCGCAACGCCCATTCCGTACCCGATCGCCACGATTCCGCTCTCTCGCGTGACGTCAGTGAAACGCAGCATGCGCGTGCCGTCGCTGTTGATGCGCAAATCGTTGCGAAATAGCCGACTGCCGGAACCGGATCCCGAATCTCGAGCCCCGAGTCCCGAGTCCCGAGTCCCGGATCCCGCCGCCTTCGCGCGAGACGCTTCGGCGCCCAGGGAGTCCCGAGTCCCGAGCATCTCCCCCTGCACGAGATACACATCCAGATCCCCGTCGTTGTCGACGTCGAAGAGCGCAACGCCGGGCGCCAGGACTTCAGGGACGTAGAGCTTGCCCGACATCCCGTTGACATGAACGAAGTCGATACCGGACTCCCTGGCGCGCTCGACGAACCAATCCTGTTGCGGCTCGACCGCCGGCTCCGCGTTACGGCCGCACCCGGCCAGCGCTGTGACGATGATGAGTCCTGCGGGGACGAATGCTCGCATCTGAGTGATCAGTGTCTTATACAACTCCCAACTTCCAACTCCCAACTTACAACCCCCAAATTCCAACCGGTAACGTGCTCTTGGTTCCGGGAGCCTTGCGAGTTGGAGTTTGGGACTTGGCAGTTTGCAGTTAGACTTCCCTTCTCACAGGGAGAGTATCGATGAAACCCTCCTCCACGACACTTGCTGTACTTCTTGCGTGGATCCTCACCGTCTCCACACCAGAGTTTGTCCACGCCGGACAGGCTGCCGTCGCGCCGGCGCCGGCGGCAGCGCAAAGCCTGCCCAGCGGCGTTGAGCGCATCACCTCCGTCGAAGGCATAACAGAGTACCGGCTGGCCAACGGTCTCCAGGTGCTGCTCTTCCCCGATCAGTCGAAGCAGACGATCACGGTCAACGTGACTTACAAAGTCGGCTCGCGGCATGAGGGATACGGCGAGACCGGCATGGCCCATCTGCTCGAGCATCTCGTCTTCAAGGGATCGCCGCGGCATCGCAACATCCCGCAGGAATTGACCGAGCACGGTTCGCGCCCGAACGGCTCCACCTGGTTCGACCGCACGAATTATTTCGAGACCTTCGCGGCAACCGAAGAGAACCTTCGCTGGGCACTCGATCTCGAGTCGGACCGCATGGTGAACTCTTTCATCGCCAAAGCCGACCTCGATAGCGAGATGACGGTTGTGCGGAACGAGCTCGAGTCGGGCGAAAACAGTCCAACCAATGTGCTGTTGCAGCGGGTGCTCTCGACCGCGTATCTCTGGCACAACTACGGCAAGTCGACGATCGGCTCCAGGTCCGATCTCGAGAACGTGCCGATCGATCGACTTCAGGCCTTCTACCGCAACTACTATCAGCCCGACAACGCGGTCCTGCTCGTCGCCGGCAAGTTCGACGAACCCAAGACGCTCGAGCTCGTCGCGCAGTACTTCGGCGCCATTCCAAAGCCGACGCGCACGCTCCCGACCTTCTACACCGCAGAGCCAACGCAGGATGGCGAACGCTCCGTGACGGTTCGACGCGTGGGAGACGTCCAGTGGGTGATGGCTGCCTACCATGTGCCGTCGGGTGCGGATCCGGATTTCGCGCCACTCGATCTCGTCGTGGTGACACTAGGGGACACACCCGCCGGTCGTCTTCACAAAGGGTTGGTCGAAACGAAACAGGCGAGCCAGATCTTTGGTGGGGACTTCCAGCTGCACGATCCAGGTACCGCGTATTTCGCCGCGCAGGTGCGGCAGGATCAGTCGCTCGATACGGCTCGTGACGGTCTCCTGAAGATTGTCGAAGCGATCGCCGCGACGCCCCCGACGGCCGAGGAGCTCGAGCGGGCACGCCGGAACCTCCTCAGCCAAATGGAGCTCGAGCTCAACTCGTCGGATCGCGTCGGCCTCCAGTTGAGCGAGTGGATCGGAATGGGCGATTGGCGCCTGCTGTTCCTCCATCGCGATCGGCTGCGTTCAGCCACGGTGGAAGACGCTCGCCGAGTGGCCACGAAATACTTCAAGCCAAGCAATCGCACGGTGGGCGTCTTCATCCCCACGCCGCAGCCCGATCGTGTAGAGATACCGGAGAAGCCGGATCTCGTGTCGATGTTGAAGGACTACAAGGGGGGAGCCGTCGTCGCGGCTGGCGAAGCGTTCGATCCGTCGCCGAAGAACATCGAATCACGAACGGCGCGATCGCCAATCGGCGGATTGAAAGTGTCGCTTCTTCCCAAGCAGACGCGAGGTGACACGGTCGTTGCCAACCTGACGCTGCGTTTCGGCGATGAGAAGAGCCTCATGAATCGAAACATGTCGGGTCAGTTCGCCGGCGCCATGCTGATGCGAGGAACGACGAAGCGAACGCGGCAGCAGATCCAGGACGAGATCGATCGGCTGAAGGCTCGTGTCAACGTCGGCGGCGGCGTTACCAATGCGGGTGCACAGGTCGAAACCACGCGGGAGAACCTGCCCGAGGTGCTCCGTCTCGTCGCCGAAATTCTGCGGACGCCGTCGTTCCCTGCCGACGAGTTCGAGCAACTCCGACAGCAGCGACTCGCCGGCCTGGAGCAAGCCAAGAGCGAACCGCAGGCAATCGGCCAGCTTGAACTGCAGAAACACCTGCGGCCCTATCCCAAGGGCGACGTCCGCTACGTATCGTCGATTGAGGAATCGATCGCGGACGTGAAGGCGGTGACCCTGGACGAGGCAAAGAAGTTCTACGCGGATTTCTACGGTGCTTCCAACGGCGAGTTGTCTGTCGTCGGAGACTTCGACTCGGCAGAAATCTCGAAGCTGGCGACTGAGCTCTTCGGATCGTGGAAGTCCCCACGGACCTTTACGCGAGTCGGGGACAGTTACCGCGACGTTGCGCCAATCAACAAGTCGGTCGAGACGCCCGACAAAGCCAACGCCATCTTCATGGCCGGCATCAACCTGAACGTGCAGGACACGGATCCCGACTACGCGGCGCTCGTGCTTGGAAACTACATGCTCGGTGGCGGGTTCCTCAACTCCCGGCTCGCCACCCGCGTGCGACAGAAGGAGGGCCTCAGCTACGGGATCTCGTCGCAGTTCCAGGCCAGCTCGCTCGATCGGACCGGGGTCTTCATGGTGTCGGCGATTTACGCGCCGCAAAACGCCGCGCGCCTGGAGACCGCGATCAAAGAGGAACTGACGCGCGCACTGGCCGACGGTTTCACCGATGATGAAGTGAAAGCCGCCAAAGCCGGCTGGCTGCAATCGAACCAGGTGACACGCGCCCAGGACCCTTCGCTGGCCGGACGGCTGAACACCCTGTCCTACATCAATCGCACGCTCGCGTGGGACGCGGAACTGGAGTCGATTGTCTCGGGCTTGACACCGGCGGAGATCAAGGCCGCCCTCGTCAAGCACATCTCGTTGGCCAAGATCAGCTTCGTCAAGGCGGGGGATTTTGCGAAGGCGGCCGCTCCTGCCAAGTAGCAGTATTTGTGATTTGGGATCTTTGATTGTTGATTCGTTGTTGATTGGTGATCGCTGATTGCCCAGTTTCCACTGAAAGCGTCGCGCGTCCAGCACGATACGTACCGAGACGAGCGCCCAGCGTCGCCCGGAACGGCGTTCAGACGCGGCGCGCCCTGAGAATGCGATAGTCCCATGCGCCCGAGCGCATCTGTTCGTAGACCATCGACCCGGGCACGGCGAGGAAGTTATCGATCATCGGGCTGCCACCGCCAAACGCCTGCGCTCTCGTTGCCGCCACTTCGTCGCACGACGATAGAACGTTCGGCGTGATCTGACGCTCCACCAGGATCTCGAGCCCGAGCGGGCCGAGCAACGCGCGAACCTCCGCCCATCGCGGCACCGGCAGCAAGTCCGTGTACAGAAACACCCCGCCGCTTTTCAGTACTCGCGCCACCTGGGCGTAGAACGCGCGGAGGTTCGGATACGTATGCGACGACTCGATGTTCGTGACGATGTCCATGGAGCGATCGTCGATTGGCAGGTGCTCGGCATCGCCCACCTCGAAACGGACGAGCGGGTGTCGATGCGTTCGGCGGCAGAACGCGATCGCCTCCGGCGACAGGTCGACGCCGGTGACATGTGCCTCGTAGTGGTCGGCAATCAGCGCGACTGTCCCTCCGCGGCCACAGCCCACGTCGAGGACACGCCGGTCGTTGAGATCCGTCGGGCCGATCAACTCGAACGCCAGTCGCACCGAGCTCGGATTGAACACGCCTGCCGGCACTTCGAACGGCGCCTCGCCAGGATCGCCGTTCAGCGGTACATACCCGTAGTTCAGGAAGAAGGAAGCCTCGCCGACGCCAGCCCGTTCGAGGCGTCGCGTCACATCGTCGTAGAAATCGCGATACCCCGCCTTGGCGGCCGTCGCCGGGGCGTCCCCTTCGAGCAGTGTCGGAACCGGGGCCGGTGATTCCGCTGGTGCGAACGGCAATCCTGCCGGCGGTTCGTCCACAGCCGCCGAGGTCTGCGCCTTGTCGACGAGCACGGCGAGCTCGGCGATGGTCGGCGCTTGAAACAACTTGAGGACCGGCATCTCGATCTGAAAGCGATCGCGGATCTCCGACGCGACTTGCACTGCCAGCAGCGAGTGGCCGCCGAGATCGAAGAAGCGATCGTGAATGCCGATCGACGCTATCGCCAGCTGTGCCCCCCAGATGTCGGCCAGCTCCCGTTCGGTCGGGGTGCGCGGGTCGACATACGCCGTCGTCAGGTTGGGCCGTGGATGCCGTTCCACGCCGGGGCCCTTGCCCGATCCCTTGTCTGCGTAACGCACCCACGCTTTGAGGCGAGCCGCCAGATCGTTGACGACGACGAGCGCGCGCGCCCCGACATTGACGCTGAGCAGACGCAAAAGTGCGTCGATCCCTTCGGGCGGATGGATGGCGACCGGCATGCCCGCAGCCTGCGCCTCGGCCGCGTTGTCCCACAGATCCCAATCGATGCTGAGCCAGCGTTCGCCGCCAGCCACCGCGATCGCATCGAGCACAGCGTTCGCCCCCGAATACGCCGCCAGCCCAAGCCCTCCAAGCACGGTGGAGATGGACGAGTGCAGCACCCACCGCCGCGGCTCGCGGCCGCGAAATGCGTTCATGAGGTACATCAGGCCGCGCAGCTTGGGAGAGAACTGCGCCTCCATCACGTCTGCCCCGGTTTCGGCTGCCGATGCAAAGGCGGCCGCGTCGATCCGCGCCGCTCCATGGATCACGAGATCAATTCGACCAAAACGGGCCATGGCGGCATCCACCGCGGTGTCGACCTGACGCGCATCGTTGAGATCAGCGTTCAACACCAGCACGTCGTCTCGTTCGGCCCGCAGCTTCGCGAGACGTTCTAGCACCGAACGCAGTTCTGGCTTGACGGTCGGGTCCTCGCTTCTCGCCTGCCACTCGTCAGGCACGGGCACCGCCGTCCGGCCGACGAGCGCAAGTCGCGCGCCGACGCGTGCAAACAGGCCTTCTGAGAGATGGAGTCCCATGTGACCCAGCCCGCCGGTCACCATCACCACTGGGCGCTCGGGCAGTCCCTCGGGTGTCGACACGTCGCGAATGAGCATCGGATCGTAGGTCTCGACCCATCGGCGTCCACGACGCAACGCGACCACGGGCTCGGGGGTTCCGGCCACCAGCTCCGCGAGCAGAAGGTCGGCTGTCCGCGGATCGTCGTCGACGTCGACATGCGCGACGCGGAGGCCCGGGTGCTCCTGTGGCAGGACCTTCGCCGATCCGGCGCCGAGCGCACGCGGCGGATCGATCGCGTCGCCTGGATCGACGCGACCCGTGCCTCGCGCGACCAGCATCATCGGCAGCGGACGCACCGTCGGCTGAGCGCTGAGCGCGTGCGCAAGGCGCATGGGCCCCAGCAACGTGACGACGCCCGCCGCATCGAGATCGGTTGTGCCGGGCGGCTCGGCGCTCCAGCAGTCGATCACCCCGGCCAGGCGGTTCTCGTGTGCGCAAACCTTCTGCGCAAGCTGCTTGAACCCCTGCGGCTGCGCCGAATCGAGATGGTAGTGGGAATCGTCCACGCGATCGAAGGACGAGGCGCGCCGCACCACGATCGCGTGGGCGCCGACCGCCCGAAGCCGATCGACAACCATGGCGCCAACTCCCGTCTCCTCGTCGAACACCAGCACGCGGCGTCCTGACAACGCGCGCGTGTCGGCGGTTACCGGCGCGATCTCGCGCCACTTCGGGACGTGGAACCAGGCGGAGGTGTCTCGCGGTTCGTGCGTCGCACCTGCGGCCGGCTGCCCGGGCTTCGCTCCGATCCAATAGCTACGGCGTTCGAAGGGGTACGTCGGGAGACTCACACGGGCGCGTTTCTCCCATCGATGAAAACCATGCCAGTCGACGGCGGCGCCGTGCGCCCAGAGCTGACCCAGCGACGAGAGCATGACTTCGGTGTCGGGGCGACGATCGTTCGGTCCCGGCAACGAGGTCACACACGCCCCGGGCGGACCGCCATTGCGTGCGACCTCTCCGGCGAAGGTCACGAGCGTGTTGCCAGGGCCAACCTCGAGAAACGCCGGATGTTTGCCGATCGGTCCCTTGCCAGCCGCCACCGTACGCACGGCATCCGCAAAGCGCACGGTCGATCGAAGCTGCGCGCTCCAATACTCGGGGCTCGTCACCGCGCTTCCAGCCCAGTCGCCGGTCAGCGTCGCCGCAAACGGAATCGACGGCGACGACAACCGCACACGTGCAACCAGATCCTCGAACTCGCGCAAGATGGGGTCCATCATCGACGAGTGGAACGCGTGAGACGTGTGCAGCCGGCGGGCCGCCACCGACTCCTTCGTCAGTGCCGCCTCGACGCGATCGATCTCGATATCGGGGCCTGAGAGGACGGAATACCCCGGCGCATTGATCGCGGCGAGCGACACTCCGCCGCCCACGAAGCGTTCGAGGTGCGCCGACGGCGCCATCACCGCCAGCATCGATCCACGCGGCAGCGCCGAGATCAGCCCGCCTCTCCGGGCAATCAGCGTCAACGCGTCGTCGAGCGACATCACACCCGCCAGCGTGGCGGCGACATACTCCCCGACGCTGTGGCCGATCATCGCGGCCGGCTGAATGCCCCACGACCGCCACAATTCGGCCAACGCGTACCCCACAGTGAAGAGCGCTGGCTGTGCCCACCGCGTGTCCTTCAACTCCTCCGCCGCGCGCGCACGCCGACGGGCGGACGGGAAGAGCAGCGTCCGCAGATCGGCACCCAATGGCTTCTTGAGCGCGCGGGCGCAGGTGTCGATGGCGCGGCGGACGACGGGCTCGGTCCGGTAGAGGCCGGCGGCCATGCCTGGGTACTGCGATCCCTGGCCGGGAAACATGAACACGACCGGACGCTCGGCTGCCGCCGCGATCGCAGGCAGGCGTCCCGGTTCGATCAGCGCGTCGATCACGCTCGCGCGATCCTCGCTGCACGCCACCATCACGCGACGATGCGCAAACGCGCGGCGACCGACCTGCATCGTGAACGCCACATCGGCCAGATCGAGTTCGGGGTGCGACTGCAGATGCAGTCCCAGTCGCGTCGTCGCAAGTTCGAGCGCTGCCTCGCTGCGCGCCGAGAGCACGAACAGCTGATGCGACCGCTTCGCGTCCGGCACGGCACGCGCCGGGGCTTCTTCCATCACGACGTGCGCGTTGGTGCCACCGACCCCGAACGAGCTGACACCAGCGCGGCGCGGGGTGCCGTTTCGCTCCCACGGCTGCAATCGCGTGGTCACGTAGAACGGTCCGGAAGCAAAATCGATCGCCGGGTTCGGGCTCGTGTAATGCACTGTTGGCGGGATTGCGCCCTTCTCCAGCATGAGCGCGGTCTTGATCAAGCCCGCAACACCCGCGGCACATGAGAGATGTCCGAAGTTCGACTTCACCGATCCGATCGCGCAGAAGCCTCGCCGGGTGGTGCCCGCTTTGAAGACGTCGTTCAGTGCGGCCACTTCGATCGGGTCGCCGAGAATGGTGCCCGTGCCATGCGCCTCGACGTAGGTGATCGACTCGACTGGTACGTTCGCCATCGCGTGCGCCGCGCGGATGGCGGCCGCCTGGCCCCGGAAACTCGGCGCGGTGTAGCCGACCTTGTCGTTGCCGTCGTTGTTGAGCCCGGTGCCGAGAATCACGGCACGCACGTTGTCACCATCGGCGAGCGCGTCGTTCAGACGCTTCAACACGACGAGCCCCACACCGCTCCCGACGATCGTGCCCTGCGCGTTGGCGTCGAACGGGCGGCAGTGGCCATCGGGCGAGAGAATCGAGCCGGCTGTGTAGAAGTACCCGCCGCGCTGGGGTACGCGCACGGTGACGCCGCCGGCGAGCGCCATATCGCAGCGCCCGACGTGCAGGCTCTCGCAGGCCAGCGACACCGCGACCAGCGACGTCGAGCAAGTGGTCTGGACCACGATGCTCGGGCCGCGCAGGTTCAACCGATACGATGCCTGCGTGCAGAGATGGTCCTTATCGTTGGTCACCATCAACTGCATGCCGTCGATGTACTGAAGGGCCGCAGGATTCAGATGGAGCTGATACAGATACGTGCTCAGCTCGCAGCCACCAAACAGACCGATCGCGCCGGGAAAGCCGGCTGGATCGTAGCCCGCATCCTCGAGCGCCTCCCAGCAGCTCTCGAGAAACAGGCGATGCTGCGGATCGGTGAGCGACGCGTCTCGGGCAGAGAAGCCGAAAAACTCCGCGTCGAATTCATCGATGTTGTCGAGCACCGGCGACGCGTTCACATATCCGGGCAGACGCGAGATGGTGTCCGGGACGCCGGCGGCACGCATGTCGTCCTGACTGAGTATCGCAATCGACTCGCGGCCGTCGGCGAGGTTGTGCCAATACGAATCGAGATCCGGCGCACCCGGGAAGCGCCCGCGCATGCCGATGATGGCGATTGGTTCGAATGGCGGCCAGTAACCGTGCCGGTGTCCGTTCCCGTTCGAGCTCATGACGTCGTTCCGCGATCGACTGCGGCGCCAGGAGCGGACGCGAGTGCGCGAATTCGCATCGGCAAATCCAATTGCGGCTCGCCATGGCGGAGGACGTACACCGCACCGACGTAGTCGGCGCCCGGCTCGTAGACTGTGGGGTCGAGCATCAGCGACAGACGCACGCTTCGCTCTTGATTGGGATCGAGCATCAGCGCGTCCGGATCGACAACGATCTTCGGAGCGAACGCCGGCCCCACTCCGTCAGCGCGCCTGACGTCGCTCACCATGCAGCGGATGGCCGCCGGATCCGCCCTTGTGTTCTCGAGCGCGATCTCAGCGGTCGCGGAGGCACCGGGCGGTGCCGCGAGTTGTACGACCGACGATGGAGGTTCGTCTGCCGCGACTCCGGCCAACACGCTGCGCAGATACTCCTCCTCCGCTGTGGTGCTGATATCGGTGAGACCGCCAAGAACGTCGAAATAGAGCCGCCCGAGCGCGCGCACCTGTTCGCTGGTGCGACGGTTGTATTCGTCGACGATCGTGGTCGGCGACTGCTCGGTGCCCGCGGTGAGCGAATCGAGCCCGCGCTGATACCACTGCAAGCTGTGTCGGTGCTGCTCCGCTGCGTACTCGGTCAGTCGTCGAAACCAGCTGTACGGATCGAGCGCGTCGTACGCCGGCGGGGGCTGGGTCGCGCCTGTCGCAATCTGCACGAGCCCGGCGAGGAATCGTGCGCTCAATTCGTTGAGTCGATCGCCATAGCTGCGGCCGCGCTGCTCGGAAAAAGCAGACAAGGCATCACGCATCGTCGTCGGCGAGAGCTCTCCGCGAGACACACGTTGCAGGACGAGATAGTAGAGACCCTGCGTTCTTGCAGACTGCTGAGCGGCTCGCAGGTAGTACTGCGCGTAAGAAGCAGACCACTCCGCTGATCCGCTCGAGTCGATCATCCCGTTCTCCGTTTGGAAGCGCAGATCAGGATATACAGAAACCGTTCGCGTGCAGACGCGAACCTCTTGTTGAGCTTTTATGATTTACATTTCGTACACCAAGCGCGCCTGTGCGACTCGTATAATCTCGATGAACTTTCACGAGAAACTAGCTCTTCTGTACTGCATGTCGCGCGCGTCGTCGATCACCGAAACGCAAGACCGGTAATCACGATCGTGTCGCGATCGTCGGGAGGTCTTCATGCCAGGTGGTAAAGGTGGTGGCTCGAGCACGGTCACTGTCAACAACGGTCCTGTCACGGTCGACGCCGACAGCACCGTCGAGATCAAGGGACTCGACGACATCAAGCTCACCTTGCAGCCGACCCCGTTGAAGACGGAGTCGAAGCAGGAGCTCGTGCTTCCGCAGCCGTTCAAGACGGAAAGCAAGCTCGACACGAAGTCCGACGTCACCAGCGACAGCAAGAGCGCGATGGTTGTCGATCTCAAGCCGGTCGCGCTCGACGTCTGCCTGAACACCAGCTCGAAGCTGCCGCAGGGACAGATCTGTCAGCCGTTCTCGTACCACGTCGGGTTCACAATGTTCGGGATGGAATATTTCGGGGTGACCTTCGGCGGCGAGTCGCGAACCATCATGCAGGATCTGCCGAAGAAACCGGCTGTCGACTGGCCCGCGCAGCAGAACACCTCCCATCAGCCGCCGCATGCCACAGCACCCGCACGTGATCAGTCGTTCCACGCCCCAGGTGACCGGGGACTGCGAGTGCGCGTCAAGTAGGAGGCCGTGATGGCGCCGCCACCGGAACGCAAGGGATCGCTGCTGTCCGACACCGAGGGGCCGCTCATCCTGATCGGTCCCCCACGCGGGGTGCGCGGCGAATTCCGCGTCCAGAATTCGACCGAGCGCAAGATCATCGTCCGCCAGCCGCTGCTGAAGCGCACCGCAGCGACTGGCGGCACGAAGGGCACTAAAGCCCCGAAAGCCGCGGTGCTTCCCGGCGATGTGCTCGCCCTCCGACGCATCGTCGTTCGCGCCGGGCAGTCGCGCCCCGTGCCGATCGCGCTGACACTCGATCCCACGACGCCGCCGGGCACCTACGAGGCCCAGCTCGATGTCGACGGCGAACAGCGCGCCGTGGTGCTGCACGTCACCGAGGACGTTTCGTTTTCGATCGAGCCGGCCGAACTCGTCCTCCCGAATCGGCCTGGCGAGAAGATCAAAAGGCAGGTCGTGTTCTCGAACGTCGGAAACGTCCCCCTCTCCGTGCGGACGATCGGCACGGTCGTCCTGGACGAAGAGCTCGCGCACTGCCGTGCTCTGCGAAGTGCTCTCGACGATGTTGGAGACTCGATGAAGAACCTCGATGACTTCCTCGTCGCACTGGGCAAGCGGTACAAAGCGATCTACGCCACGCTCGTCTTGAAGGTGCAGAATGAAAAGCTCACCGTCGCTCCTGGCGAGACGCGACCGGTCGATTTGACCATCACCCTTCCCGAGAAAATGGAGTCGCGGTCGCGCTACACGGGATACGCCGCGATCTCGACCGGCACGCTGACGTTTACCATCGTGCCGGATTGATCTCTGATTCCTGTTCGTTTCGATGAGGAGGCCGCATGTACGCCGCGTATGACGATTACTCACGGTCGCGTTCCGATCGCGGTCCGGCCATTTATTACGGGTACTGCGGCCGAACGGGTCGCTACCGGATGATGGACTTACCCGAGTACCTGTCCAACGTGCAGCAGGGCATGTCGCGCTGGATGTCGGACACGCAGACGATGTATCAGGACGTTGCCCGCGGCTACTATGGGCGCGGCCAGGGTGACGTGCGTACGCGCACCCGCCACGACGATGGCTGCGGCTGCCGCGACTGCCGGCACGACGACTGCCACTGCGAGTGCTGCGTGTGCGACGCCGACGTGCTGGTGCACGCGCGCTGCGGCGAGCTGCGCCGGATTCCGGTCACCTTCGAGAACGACACGCGCCGTGAGCGGCAGGTCAAGCTGGAACTCGACAAGTTCATGACGTCGGGAGGGCGCGATCTGGGCTGGCCCGCGCAGTTGTCCGAATCGGAGTTCACGCTGCGCGCCTGCGATGATCACACAGTAATCGTGTCAGTGCAGGTCCGTTGCGAGCCCGCCGATACTCCCGGCACTACCGACACCAAGTCAAATACACAGACGGGAGCCGCAGCCAACACACGCACCGGCAGCGTGGATCGCTGTGAGGTGGCATACGCGAAACTGCGCGCAGACGGATGCCTGATCCGGCCGGCCGTGATAGCGGTGGCGGTCCTTCCCGACGACTGCGACGCCTATCGACGCCCCTGCAGCTGCGGTTGCTGCCACTGATGCGGCCTCGGCGAGCCAACACGTGAGCCAACCATCGGACTGGGGTCTTCGCTTTCAAGAGCTGGCGGCGGAGGCAGGGCAGTTGTATGCCCGCACCCTCCGCCGCTACAACGAGGTGCTGGCTCGGGTGGCCCGTGGCGAACTGCAGCCAGACGATGTGCAGCGGCAGTTTCGCGAGTACCTGGAGGAACGAGCCACGGTCTCCACGCGCGAGCTCGTCGAGCTGAGCGTCGGCTTGCTGGCGGGTCTGCTCCATGTGGAAGCACGCTATCGGGATGGCCTCCTCGACGGCCTGTTGCCAGCGCAGGGACCGCCACCGCCTCCCCCGTCGCCATCGAGCATCGACCTCACGAACTGGTTCCAGACTCTCGCTACCTACGCCGCCGAGCAAAGCTCGCGCAGCATGGCGCGTCACCAGCAGCTCGTCGATCGCGTCGCGGCGGGAGAGATATCGCCCGCCCTTGTGCAGGAACAAGGCCGGCGGTTTCTCGAGGAGCACGCACCCGAATTCCTCGGCGATGTCATGACCCTCGGGCTGACGTTCGTGTCACAACTGCAGCAATCGTCGTCCGCGCTGTCCGACGGGCTGTACGATCGGGTGCTCGGTCCCGACATGGACCGAGCCACACGGCCGGAGCCGCCGATCTGCGTCGATTTGCGCGGGCCCTCTGGTTCGCTCCAGTCGGTCGGCGTGGTCGTCGAAAACACACGCCTGCAGTCGGCCGACGTGGTGTGCACCGCGTCGGAGTTCGCACCTCGTTCGGGAGGCCAGCGGTTCCGGCCGGCGCTCGAGATCGCCCCCTCGCGATTCAGGCTTGCACCCGGCGAACACCGCGACGTCGATATCCGCCTGCCGCTTGATCCTGCCCAGTTCGCCATGGGCACCGACTACGTGGCGACACTCTCGATCGAAGGGGCCGGCGAGCGGCCGTTGATCGTGCAACTGATCGCGCGCGCGGAGTCGCCGGCACCTTCCGCCAACGCGACGCCATCGGAGGTCGTCGCGCAACCAATCACCCGCCAGACGCCGCGGTCACGATCCGCCAGCGCCGCACGAAAAGGTAAGACGCAACGTTAGCTGCCCGCAGCTTTGACAACCGTTGCGATTGGGTCAATGCCTCCGTGGAGATGCACCACGCGCTCGACGTCCAGTTTCAGGCGCCGGATGTTCTCGACGAGGTTCACCGTGAAAGGCGGCGGGGCTGGCAGCGGCTTGGCGCCTGGCCGCGGGTGAAACGCATCGGCCTGCACGAGCATCTTCTGCTTCGGTAAATACGCCACGAGCAGCGTCTCGTCGTGCAGATTTCCCTTCAGGTGATGCAGCTCCATCGTCATCGTGGCATCGGTGAGGATTCGCTTCTCGCCAACGGTTTCGATCACGGGGTTTCGAGGCGAGCGGGCCAGGCGATCGGGCTCGAGCGTGAACGGGTTCTTGAGGATGCGCTCCCAATAGGGCTTGTTCTTCTCGTGGGTCAGGATCGGAATGCCCGCCGCGACGTAGCCCCGAACACCCCCAGAGTGATCGAAATGCTGATGGGTGTTGACGACATATCGAATCGGCTTTGACGGCAGGAGCTGTTTTACCGCTGCAATCGTGGCCTCGGTGCGATCGTCGTTCTGCGGGGCCTCGATGATGACGACGTGATCGTTGAACTCGACGAGGACGCTCATCGGAGCGCCGCCGTCGAGGAACCAGACGCCATCCGCAATTTTCTGCGGCTCGCTTTTTACGGGTGACGGGGTGGCTGCGGCCGCCGCCGGCCGTTCCGACATCAATAACTCGTTCGCCGCGGCACTGTTTGGCTGAACGTCGCTGACCGTCAGGTCCAGCGTCGGATGGCCCGCTTGCGTCTGCACGATGCGGGACGGAAACTTGATTCCGCTATAGTCCTTGTAGCCTGAGAAGACCGTCCTGACCGGCACATCTCCAAGCACGTTAGTGGCGAGCGAGGTCTCGACACTTTCCACCAGATTCTGATCGTTGAGCGTGCCGGTGATGGTGTGCTTACCAACCGCGAAGGAGATAGTGCGCCCCGTCACCTTCGCCTTGTTGCCAACGGCACCTTTGAGGAAGCCGTGAGGCGTGCTCCAGATCTGCACGAGGGCGGCGTCATTCCGTCCGTTCCGGAGAACGTTCTGAATGACATCACCTGGAATTGGCCGCATGCCGCCTTGCCCGGTCGATGGATTGAACGGGCCAGCGCCGCCACCGCGCGGCGGGAAGTCGACGTCCCGGCGAACCGTCTCTTCGCGCATCACCGGCGGCGTGTAATTGACGGAAGCCACGTATTTCGCCAGCTCGAACCGCGGCCATGGCGCACCGGGTCCCGGCGCCTGTCCAACAGTGAAGCTCGATCCGGATCCTGAGTACTGGATTGATTGCAGTTGTGTCGCGCCCATCGCGTTCGACGCCGTCGTGAGGACGTCCGGCGCCTGGGCACCGGTGAGCAGGGACATGCTCACCAGCGTCACGCCTGCGATAAAGGCGAACCGGGCACCGGAAGACGGGAGACCGGCGCTCACGACTACTTCCAGCTTGCGATCGCCTTGCCTTGCGACGAACCTGGCCCGAACTGGAACATTTCGATCCGCACGCCAGCGGGATCGGTGGCATTCGCAACCGACGAATCGTCGGGTCTCTCTCGGACATCCTCGACCATCACACCGCGCTGCTTCAACGCGGCGACATATGACTTCAAATCCGCCACATGCAGCCCGTAGTGGTTGAGGCCGGGACGCCGATTCGCATTGGCTGGCTGAATCTCGATGAACGTATCGCGGCTGGCCTGGATGTAGGAGAGGGTCGGCTGGCCCTGAGCGTTCCTGACCGTGAACCCTTCTTTGAAGCCCATCTTCTTCGTGTAGAACTCGAACGCCTCATCGAAGTTCTCGTAGGCGATGGCGACGTGGTTCATGTTGTTGACGCCTGGAAGCCGGTCACCTTGCGCCAGCAGCGGCGACATCACGGTCCCGATCGCGAGCCCTGTAACGAAGACGATCGCGGTACGCATTGGAATGCTCCTTTCCAGGTTGACGCGACGCCTGTTCAATTGGTGATTTTGGGATCTTTGATCGTGAAATCACAAATGATCCGGCCGTGTCATTTGTCGACGGCCTTGGGGATGATATCGAAGTATTTGTTGTTCTCGTTGCAGATGTATTCCAGGAGTTCGGTGTCGGGGCGCAGGATCAGCGGCAACGTGACATCCCACGGCTTCGTGTAGGCGCCCGTATCGTCGATCGTGATCAGGATGTCCATGTGTCCGAAGTCCTTGCGCACGAACTTCTCGGTGACTCGCAACTTGTCTGTCGCCGGCTTGCCGAAGTTATCGAGCCAGCCCCGGTCGTTGAACCCGGCAGTTTCAACGATGAACGTGTCCTTCTCCCACCTGCCGACGGAATATCCGAACCATGATGGGTTCATGTCCTCCGGCAGCTTGCGGCCGTCGGCGAATATCTGGCGGTAGGAGTGCACCGCCTCGTAGAGAATCACGACGAGATCCTTCTCGTGGAGCACCTTGAACGGATACGGCACGGCATCCGATCGCGGCACGCCGCCGACGATGCAGTTCGCCGTCGGGTCGTCTCGACTGTCGTTTGCACGGCGCTCGTTATAGAGCTTCTCCGCCCAGGGTTGGAATGGAACTGAACCCTTGGGAAGATTTGCGGCAAGGTCGCCGATCAGGATCGCGGCCGGTTGCCACAATCCAGAGAGATCAGGTTTGCCATCCGGCATCCGCGGCGCGGGTGCCGACAGGTTCGGCTTGCCATCCGGGGTGCGCGGGACTCCCGCCGTCGGCTGCTTGAGCCATTGCGCCATCACCGGTGCCGCACTCGCGAGACATCCGATTACGAGCGCAACCCCCATACGGGTCATTGATCTTTTCATTCCTCACCGCCTGCAACGCGCGGTCTGAAGTCCGCGCTCTACGGTTACTGCCGCTGCGAACCACCCTCACTGACAGGCAGCTTCGGGATGATGTCGAAGTACTTGTTGTTCTCGTTGCAGATGTATTCCAGCAGCTCGGTGTCCGCCTGAAACGCGAGCTGCTGCGTGACCGACCACGGCTTCGTATACGCCTTCGGATCATCGATCGTGATCTCGATGTCCATCTGGCCGAAGTTCTTGCGCACGAAGCGCTCGGTGACCTTCAGCATCTCGGTCGCTGGGCGGCCGGCGTTGTCCAGCCAGACGTTGTCGTTGAACCCGCTCGATTCGACGACCAATACATCGCCCTCCCAGCGACCCACCGAGTAGCCGAACCAGTTAGGGTTCGGATCCTTCGGCAAGGTGCGCCCGTCGGTAAAGATTTGTCGATACGAGTGCACCGCCTCGTACAGGATGACCATCATCTCCGGCCGCTCGAGAATCTTGAACGGGTAGCCGACGAAATCCGAGCGCGGCACGCCGCCGACCACGCAGCGGGCCGTCGGATCGTCGCGGCTATTGTTCGCGCGGCGCTCCTTGAAGAGCGTCTCCGCCCAGGGCTGGAACGGGACGGTCTCCCCCGCCTTCATCCCGCGCGTCATGTCGCCAACAAGGCCCGGCGCGGGACGCCAGAGTCCCGCCAGCACGGGCCGCCCGTTGGCCTGCCGAGGCGTGGGCGCTGACAGGTCGGGCTTGCCATCCGGAGTCCGCGGGATGCCCGCGGTCGGATGCTTCAACCACTGCGCAGCGATCGACGTGTTCATCACGACAACCGCGACAAAAAGAAACCGGAGGGCTTTCATGTGGTTCTCCCAGCCTATTACTCTAAAAACTCGCTTGTGTCGGTGATATTAGCGACGCTCATCCTCCGTGAGACCGGCCGTATCGTCGGCCGGATCCTCGCGGCTACTACCAACGCAAGCGAGCTGCAGTGTATAGAATTGCGCGCCGTGCTCGACAGGCACCGATTATCCCTTGGGCAGAGGGGTTGTCAAGCAAGGTCAATCATCATAGATTCTCGACAGCCGCTACGGCCGGAGGACACACATGAGACGCACTCGCTGCTACGTTGCCGTCCTGGCGCTCGCGCTGGGTGCGGTGTCGGTCGTTCCCGCTCAGCAGCTGGCACCTGATGTCATCCTGTCGAACGGAAAAATCATCACCGTCGACGAGCGTTTCTCGGTTGCGCAGGCCGTCGCCATTCGCGGCGACCGCATCGTCGCCGTGGGAAGTGACGCCGAGGTCGCGAAATTGGCATCCCCCGCCACCCGCCGCATCGATCTCCGCGGCCGTGCCGTCATCCCCGGCCTGATCGACAACCATATGCACCTGACGCGCGCCGGCACGACCTGGCAGTGGGAAGTGCGATGGGATGGAGTCGGGTCTCGTGCCGCTGCGCTCGAGAAGCTGCGCGCGCGCGCCAAGACCGTGGCGGCCGGTGAATGGATCTACAACCTCGGTGGGTGGGCGATCGAGCAGTTCGCCGACGATCCCCGTCCGTTCACGCGCGAGGAGCTCGACAAGGTCGTCCCGAACAACCCTGTCTTCCTGCAGGCCTCTTACTACGAGGCGTATCTCAATAGTAGCGGGCTGCGGGCGATGGGCATCGACGACAAGATGCCGACCAATGACTGGGTCGTTCGTGACAGTGCGGGCCATCCGACCGGCAGGATCACCGAAGCAGGTTTCCGCGGCATGGTGGGCAAGCTGCCGCAAGCGCCGCCAGCGGCGGTCGAAGCCAGCACGCTCGGAATGATCAGGGATCTCAATCGCGCCGGGCTGACGTCGTTCGGTGTCGCCGGATGCGATGCCGATCTGATCGGCCTGTACAAGAAGTGGGCGGCGGAAGACAAACTCAACGTCCGGACCTACTGCATCAACGGCGTCGGCGTCGGCAACACGGCCGAGCAGATCGACAAAGCGCTGCCCCGCATCGCCGAGATGAAGCTGTTCCAGGGTGACAACTACGTCGACGACATCTTCTATGGCGAGAGCGTCTATGGGCCGCTGCACGATCCGATGTTCATCAAGAAGTCGGATCCCAAGCCGGAGCAGCTCGCGCTGTGGAAAAAGATCGCGACCGAGATCGCCAAGGATCATCTGCCGTTGCACGTCCACGCCAACCTGACGGACACCATCGACGGCTTCCTCGATCAGATCGAGGCGATCAACAAGCAATACCCGATCAAGAACCTGCGCTGGGTGCTGGCACACGTGAATCAGCTCAATGCGTCCCAACTCGCCCGCATGCGGGAGCTGGGGATGTACGCCGCGGTTCACCCATGGGGCGTGATCAACGGCGGCATCAACCAGCGCGTCTTCGGCGATGCGGCGTACGACATGGCGCCGCTCGACACGATTCAGAAGAGCGGCGTCCAGTGGGGCTTCGGCAGCGATGGCAGTCGCGCGAATCAGATCCTGCCATTCACCACGCTCTACTGGGCGGTCACCGGCAAGATGGTGGGCGGGACGAAAGCGCTCCGTCAGCCGATCAGCCGCGAAGACGCGCTGATTGCGCACACGCGCCGAAACGCGTTCCTGGTGTTCCAGGAGAACAATCTCGGATCGATCCAGGCGGGGCGGCTCGCCGATCTCGTCGTCCTGGACCGGGATTACTTGACGATCCCGGCCGATCAGATCAAAGACATTCAACCGGTTATGACGATGGTCGGCGGACGGATTGTTTACGAAACGAAACCGTAGTCTGCACCATAGGCCGGGGCCTGCCTTTTGGACCCGGCAGGCCGGCGCGAGGAGACTGAATGCCCGCGTATTGGGTCGCACGCGCGAAGATCACTGACCCCGTTCAGTACAAGAAATACACGGATCTCGTGCCCGCGATCATCGCGAAGCACGGCGGCAAGATCCTCGCGCGCGGTGGCCGCTACAAGATCAATGAAGGCCCGCACGACTTCCACCGTTTCGTCGTCATCGAGTTCCCCACGCTCGAGCAGGGCGTGGCGTGCTTCGAGTCCCCTGAATATCAGGCCGCTGCCGCCTTCCGACGTGCCGGCGGCGGAGTCGTCGAGAACGTGATGGTCGACGGCGGCGACGCGACAGCGTAGGGCGGGTCTTGTTTTTTAGACCCGCCGGGTCCAAAGAACAGGACCCGGCCTACGGTTCCCAATCGCGCGGCACGTCGACGTAGGAACGATCGAGCTTCGCCATCGCATCACATCCGAGCAGTCGCATCGTGCGCACGAGGTCCGTCCCCAGGATCTCGATTGCACGCGCGACACCGGGGCCACCGGCCGCGCCAAGCCCCCAGGCATAGGCTCGTCCAACCAGTACGGCCCGTGCTCCGAGGCACAGCGCCTTGACGATGTCTCCACCGCGGCGAATGCCGCCGTCCATCAGGACCTCGACCTGACTGTTCACTGCGGCAACGACTTCAGGCAGCGAGCGCAGCGATGCCGCTACGCCGTCGAGCTGACGGCCACCGTGGTTGGACACGACAACGGCACGCGCTCCCGCATCGATCGCCCGTCGTGCATCGTCTCCCGTGTGCACCCCTTTGACGACGATCGGGCCTTTCCAGGCGTCGTGCATCCAGCGCAGGTCTTCCCATGTCACGAGCGTCTGCTCGAGCAGCGCACCGACATCACCGCACGGCATCGCGCCGACGTCCGGCAATTCGACGTTGGGAAACACGCGCGGGGCACCATCGGCAAGGAAGTCCATCACCCATCGCGGACGCGTGATGAATTGGCGCGCATGGGGCACACTCGCCCAAAAGCGCCCTTGCAATAGATACCGCACGCCGTGTCGAAAGTCGCGCTCGCGCATGCCAGCAACCGGCGTATCGATGGTCACGACGAGTGCGGTGTAGCCGGCTGCTTTGGCGCGTGCGATGGTTGCTTCGGCAACCGCGCGACCACCGGGGACATACAACTGATACCAGAGCGGACCACTGGCGCCTGCGCGAACCTCTTCGAGTCGAGTCCCTGAAAACGTCGACAGGATGTATCCAGTGCCGGCGGCATTCGCCTCGCGCGCCGCGTGCACTTCGCCGCGCGGGTAGAACATGCGGCAGAAGCCGACGGGGGCAAGCATGAACGGTAATGCCAGCTCGGTTCCGAGAACGGTCGTTCGCAAATCGCATCCGGGGACTGCCACACACTGCCGAGGGCGAAATGTCACGTCGCGAAACGCGCGAACGTTTTCAGCAAGCGTGACCTCGTCTTCGGCGCCGCCGTCGATGTAAGCAAAAACCACATCGGGCAGGCGGCGGCGAGCGAGGCGCCTGAGATCCTCGATGTTGATGACACGAGGAAACGAGACAGAGCGAGCAAGGCTCGCGTCGGATCGCATGTGCATGTCGGCCCGGCTAAAGCCGGACACTACGTGGGCGGACGCCGCAAGCCGTGCTTCGTGGCCTTTTCGAACGCGTGCGCGATCTGCAGCACGCTCCACTCGTCGCGATGACGGCCGACGATCTGAATGCCCACCGGAAGACCACCGGCTGTGAATCCTGCCGGTAGCGACATCGCAGGATTACTCATGAAGCTGACGTACCAGCACGATCGCATCCAATCGAGATAGTCGCCCATCGACGTGCCGGCAATCTCCTTTGGATATGGGGTCGTAACGTCGAAGGGCGACACCTGCGTGACGGGCAGCACGAAGTACTGGTACTGCTCGAAGAACTGACGGCTCTGCCCGTACGCCAACGCCTGCCTGGCCTGCGCTCGTCCGACATCGGCCGCCGTGAGCCGTTCGGCCTGGGCCACTTCGAACTTGATGGTGTCCTTCACCCACTCGGAACGCTCGCGGACGAGAGGCGCGTACTGCGCGTAGTTGCCGGCATATCGCAACACCTTGAATGCCTCGTCGATCCCGGTAAAGTCGGGCTCCGCTTCCTCGACGACGCAACCGAGGTCCTCGAACACCCGGCGGGTCCCGTCGACGAGGCGTCGAATTTCGGGCTCGAACGGGATCCCACCAAGCCCTCGCCACCACGCAACCCGAACGCCTTTGAAAGAGCGGTCGAGCGGTGCGCGAAACCGCGCTCCGTCCTCGTTGATCGAGAGCGGGCTTTGACGATCGGGACCGGCAATCGCACTCAGGAAGAGGGCGACGTCGGCGACCGAGCGCGCCATCGGCCCCGACACCGAGAGCGGTGACCACGATCCGTTGTTGCTCGGAACGCGCCCGGGCGAGGGCCGGAGGCCGACGATGTTGCAGAACGCGGCGGGATTGCGAAGCGAACCGCCCGTATCGCTTCCGTCCGCGATCGGCACCATGCCGCACGCGAGCGACACCGCGGCACCCCCGCTGCTTCCTCCGCACGTCTTGCTCGGATCGTAAGGATTGCGGGTTGCGCCAAAAACGGTGTTGAAGGTCTGCGATCCGGCGCCGAACTCCGGCGTGTTCGTTTTACCAAGCGTGATCGCGCCGGCCGCGCGGATACGTGACACGATCAGCGCGTCGCGGGTCGGCACGTGTTCACGATAGAAGGGTGAGCCGCGGGTAGTCCGGATCCCGGCCGTGTCGACGAGATCCTTGTGAGCAACGGGAAGCCCGTGCAGCGGCCCGAGCGTCGCGCCGCGGGCCTGCATCTCATCGGCTCGGGCTGCATCGGCGAGCGCGCGCTCGGCGACGAGCGTCACGATCGCGTTGACCTTCGGGTTCACTCGCTCGATACGCGCGAGATGTGCCGTCATCACATCACGCGCCGATACGTCGCGCTTTTTAGTGCGGGCAGCCAGTTCGACCGCACTGAGGTCGCACAACTCGTCGCTGGCACCAGGTGGCGGCGGCGCGCTCGCATACAGGTTCGCGCGCGCAGAGCCAACAGTGGCAACCGCACCGATCGCCTTCCCGAACGCCCGGCGAGTCATCATTCGGCGCCCTTTTTCTGTTCCGCGAGCCGCGTCTGGAACGTCTTCTCGCTTCGGTCCACGTACTGTTTGAAACCCTCGGGATCGATGAAGGGATTCGGGCCCCCGCCCTTTTCGAGCCGCGCGTACTTCTCTGTGAGGTTGTAGAAGTTCCCGTGCGCACCAAGGAACACGTCAACCGGAAGGGAGCGCATCACCTTGAAACTGCGAACGTAGTCGTCAGCGATCTCGGGGTAGTCCTTGTTGTTGACGAGCACGTACCCCGGGTTCACGCCGATGCTGCACGAGATCAGGACGTTATACGCCTTGTCAGCCTCCTGCGCGCGCAGCGTCCACGTCGTGCAACCCTTGGTGTGGCCTGCGGTCCGGTGAGCCACGAGCGTTGTCCCGCCGAGCTTCACGTCGTCGCCGTCGTGCAGCACGCGGTCAATCGGATGCTCCTTACCACCTGGCCTCATGGTGCGAAGAGCGGGCACGTCCTGCTCCATCGCCATGACCTGCGCCTTGGTCAGTTCTTTGACCAGCGCATCGCCCTCCATGTGGTCGCCATGCGCGTGGCTGCCCAGGAGAATCTTGACGTCGGTAAATTTGAACCCCAGTTTCTCGACCGCGGCGCGAATGACCGGCACCGTCGTCTCGAAACTGCTGTTGATCAAAATGTGACCTTCTGGCGTGGTGATCAGATAAGACGCGAGCTGCTCGGAGCCGACGTAGTAGACGTTGCCGATTACTTTGTGAGGCGGGAACGGTTTATTGAACTCCGCCTGCCGGTTCTGGGCGCGAATATCAATCGACACCAACGCAACAAGAACTGTGACCAAGAAAACGTATCTCATGACATTCACCTTGCACCTCACCTGTACCCTCGACTTTGCACTTCGTACCTTGTAGCCAGAACCTTGACCTGACTTTTGACCTTTGCCTTTGACTTTTGACCTAGTCTTCGCCTTTTGACCCTTGACCTACTCAGTAACAACGATCTGCCCGACAACCCACGGATGCTCCTTGCACATGTATGCGTAGTTGCCCGGCTTGACGAACGTGACGCCGCCGACATCGGCGGGGTTGAGCGGCCCCGTCGTCCACGATCCGTCTTGCGCGACGATGGTGTGGACCATCAGTCCGTTGTTGCGCCAAGTCACCTGCGTTCCACGCTTCACACGAGCGCGGAAGGGGCTGAAGGCGTATTCGTCAGTCATGTAGTGGAAACCGGTAAACCCGGTATCGCGAACGAGCGAAGCCGTTTCAACCTGTGTCGTGTCCGTAATCTGCCCCGGGAAAGGCTCCTGCGGTGGGCGGACGGGAGCGGACGCCTGCGCAACGGTCCCGCCCAGCTTGAATGCCCACACGCCGGCCGGAGCGATCGCGGCGATGTACTGCTCGCCGTCAATCTCGTATGACAACGGCGGTCCACCGGCTGCGCCAATCTGGAACTGCCAGAGCATGTTGCCGGTCCTGGCGTCGTAGGCCTGGACGTTGCCGTCGGGCGCCGACTGGAACATCAATCCACCCGCGGTCGTCATCGCGCCACTCGGCCGCCCGGGCCTGAATTCTTTCTTCCACACCACCTTGTTCGTCCGGCTGTCGATGGCCGCCAGCACGCCATGGGCGAGACTGTTGAGTCCCGGAACACGCTGATTAAACGTGTTGCTGAAGAACCAGGGATTCTCGTCGCGCCGCAACCAGCCGAGCGAGGCGTTGCCAGTGGCGTAAAAGTATCCCGTCTCCGGGCTGTACGCCATCGGCGCGACACGCATCCCGAACGTCGGTGTGAGCAGGTTCGCCTTTTCGACTGATGCCGGCGTGTAGTAGTCGCACCGCAGGTCGAAGCCGCGCGGCAATGACTCCTTCTTCCAGGCGTCGCATGGTGGTAGTGCGCTTTCCGCGTCAGCTGGGAACGGCTGCGTGGACGCCGTCCTCTGGAGCTTGTCCTGGGTGACCGGCCGCTCCTCGATTCTCGTCAGCGGCTTCCCCGTTTCGCGATCGAGCATGAAGAGGTAACCGTCGGCGCGCATGGCCGCGATCGCTTTTCGAGAACGCCCATCGACCTGCGCGTCGTATAAAACAGGCGAGATCGCGATGTCAGCCTCCCAGATGTCGTGGCGGATCACCTGGTAATGCCAGCGCAGCTTCCCCGTCTTCATGTCGAGCGCCACCACTGCGCAGAGATAGAGATTGGATCCCGGCCGTCCCTCGCCGGCGAGCTGCGGCACACCGTTACCGGTGACGTAGTAGACGACGCCGAGATCGGGATCGGCAGCGCCAACGAGCCACACTGCGCCCCCGCCGCGCTGCCAGATCGGACTCCCCTTCGGCCACGTTTCCGATCCGGGCTCGCCCGGTGCGGGTACAACGAAGAAGCGCCACGCCTCGTCACCTGTCTTTCCGTTGAGCGCCACGACCTGTCCACGCCAGCCGTTGTCGGCGCTGAGACCAACCGACACGAGGCCGCCGGCGTAAAGAGGCGCGCCCGAGATGACCTGTCCCTTATCTCTCGCTTTGTCACCGACGTACTTGTTCCAGACCAGTTCTCCCGTCCTTTCGCGAAGCGCGACCACGCGCGCATCGGAGAGCCCGACGAACACGAGCCCGTCGCCGACCGCCACGCCTTCACGCGCAGGCGCTCCCATGCCGGTCTGAAGGCCGGCCTGAAATCGCCAGATTCTCGCGCCCGTCTTGGCGTCGAGCGCGTACACCGACGGCGGTGCCGTGACGAACATCAGGCCGTCGTGGACGACGGGCATCGTGCGGGCGCCCGCCGGTGTGTCGAACTTTTCCGAAGTCCAGGCGCCGCCAAGCTTCGATATGTTCTGCGTGGTGATCTGGTTGAGCGTCGAGTGCCGCGTATTTCCCCAGTCGCCGCTGACCGCTGGCCACTGCTTGCTGGCCGGCTGCCGCGCATCGTCGCCCGTCTGCACTCCGACACCAACAGGCAAGGTAGCGAGACACATCACCACCGCGACCAACAACCGCTGCATGATGCCGCTCATATCGAGCTCCTGTTACTAAGTCGCACCGGAGGCAAGGTAGAGCGGAGGCTTTCCTGGCCTGAGCAAAGTCGAAGGCAGCCTCCGCGCGTGCCGGGCCCGAGGCAGATGATACGTACTTCTTCTTCGTCCTGCACCGCGCAAATCGCGTACTTACTCAGCGCGCGGCGACTACGGCGCGAAAACCGGCCGCAACCGATTGTCGCTCTGGCGGCACGATTCGGGCACCCGGATTTAGAATGAGCGCATGCCCTTCGACTCTCGCTCAGGGCACCCCGAGCAACGTCGAGGGGTGGCCGGGAGCGATCCGATGCCGTCCTCCCCGGGCGTGAAGCTCACCTACGACGACTTCGTGCAGTTCCCCGATGACGGGCTGCGGCACGAGTTGATCGACGGGGAGCACTATGTGACGCCCTCGCCAAATACAAAGCACCAGCGAATATCCATCCATCTCACTGTGCTCATCGGAGGTTGGCTCGAACGCAATCCGATTGGCAAACTATTCCACGCGCCATTCGACGTTGTGTTCTCGAAGTACGACGTTGTAGAACCGGATCTTCTATACCTCTCCAATGCGCGAGCCTCCGACGCGTTGACGCCGCTACACGTTCACGGCGTGCCAGAACTCGTGATCGAGATCGGATCTCCGGGCACACGCAAGCGAGATGAAACGGTCAAGCGACGACTCTACGAGCGAACGGGCGTTTTGGAGTACTGGATAGTCGATCCCGAAATCGACACAATTCGTGTCTATCACCGTGAGACCGACCGGTTTGCTCGAGTCGTCGAGCTTTCAGCCGACGGCAACGACGTGCTCACGACACCGCTCCTGCCCGGTCTCGAGATCCCGCTCTCACGAGTGTTCAGGTCGTAGCTGGCTTTCCCAATTCCCACTTTGCAAGGATGTGGCGGCGGCGTTTGGGCGTTGGAATTTTGGAGATGGGAGTTGACGGTGTCGCTACTGCCGCTGGTACCAGACGATGTCGTCGCTGTCGTCTGGACGATCGGAATAGATCACCCGGTTGTCTCCGATTGCATGCATCGGGGTCGTCGGCAACTCGACGAGCACGTTGTTCGAGAGCAGGAACCCACTTGGCCGTAACATCGACGCGATGTTGGCGAGCGCAAGCGACTGTTCGAAGACGTTGTAGTAGACGAGGACGTTGGTTGCGATGATGAGGTCGAACCGTTCATCGTCGGCCAACGGCGCGAGCCGCTCCAGCACGATGTTCACATCGCGTACAGCGATCGACGGGATCACTTCGGGACGAATGCGTATTGCGCGCATGTCGACGCCCTCGGGAGGTAGTGGCACTCCTGACGTTTCTTCACCGATGCGGCTGCCGAACGTCTTCCAGAACTCGAGCAGACTCGTTCGCCATCGATTATCCCGCTCGCGTGGCAGGACCACGACGTAGGGATCACCCGTACTCGCGCGTCGGCGCGCCGCCTGAAGATGGAGGTTCACTCGCGGACTCAGATCGAGCGTCGTGAGACGCAGATCATCCGCCTTGGCGAGCCCAAGCCGTCGCAGCGAGTTGATCACGGAAAACGGCTGGGTCGTCTGCTGTGGATAGAAATCGTAGCCTTCGGCCTTGTCCGTAAAGTCCAGACCTGGCCCGATGACGCCAACCCGGCGCACCGCTCCCTTCCCCAGCATCCCCATTGACGCAAGCGCCTCGAGCGCCTGATCGATGGCGAAGTCTGGCCGGATCGAGGTATCAGAGGAGAGCCCGCGAGCGCGGTACAGACTCGATCGCACAGCGAACTCCGGACCGTCTGGTCTCGATCGCACTGACTCGATTGCGCGGACGTAACCGTCGATCTCAGCAGCGACACGCGTCAGGAGGTCGGTGAAATAGATCCGCGCCTGCTCTCGACCGGATGGCGTCGACGGATCGATGCCGCGTCGCTGCTGGACCAGTTCACGAACGAACATGAGCCGCTCGTTGCCGCCGGGCGCCGCGATGCCGGCGACCAGATCGGCGGTGCGTCCACGCACGATCTCGGCCGCCCGCCCAGCGCCTCCTATCCTGGCGCTGTCGTTCGGCGTGCGGGGCAGCTTGGTGAAGGTTGTTCCGAAAAGAAGAAGGTTGACGACCGAGTCTTCGTCGCCGCGCTCCAATCGCGCGCGAATCTCGAGGTTGCGGCGGGACACCCAGTCGACCCACCCCGATTCGAGCTCTGCTGAGGGTCTGCCTGCGAGCTCGGCCGGCAAGCTTGCGGCGAGTCGCTCGAGGATCGGCTTCGCTTCCGGGTACGGAATCAGCGCCCGCGCCGTGGTGCGCTCTTCCTGAACGGCTGACGCACTCTGGCCGCCGGCGCCGACAACAAGCGGGCCCAGGCCCACGACTGCGACGAAAACGGGCCAGGCGGCCGATCGGACCACGCGCGAATTGTAGCGTCGAGTCATCGGGCTGCGTGGTACCATCCGCCAGGCTTCATAACGTTCTCAATGTACGGCGTTCGGACTCGTGCAGGAGACCTTGCCATGCGTCATCGCCTTCTTACCTTCCTCGCCGCCGCCATCGTTGGCGCGGCCTTCCTACTTCCGGCGACGGCCGTCGCTGGACAGTCGACGACGGCGGTCGCTGGACAGTCGCAAGGAAGCGCTGCGGCGGCTCGAACGACTGACACGAAAAGCTGGAAGCCGGCACGCACCGCGTGGGGCGACCCGGATCTGGCGGGCATTTATTCGAATAGCGACGAGAGCGGCATCCCATTCGAGCGTCCCGCTCAATTCGAGGGACGTCGTCTCGAGGACATCACACCGAAGGAACTGGAGGATCTCCGGGTGGCGCGACGAGGTAACACCGCCGCGAACTCCGTGGCCGAGGATCGTCCGGTGGACCGCGAAGTCTTCTGGGAGAACCTCAATGCGGTGAACAGTCGCGCGTGGCTCGTCGTGGATCCCGCGGACGGAAAGATCCCGCCAACGACGCCCGAGGCGCGAAGCCGGGCGGCGGCCCGCGCAGAGGCGCGGAAAAAAAGCGGCCGCGGACCCGCCGATGCCCCAGAGGACCGCAGTCTGTACGACCGGTGCATCTCGCGCGGACTACCCGGCTCGATGATGCCGGCGATTTACGGAAGCTCGTACGAGATCGTGCAAGGGCCGAACTTCGTGGCGATTGTCTACGAGATGGTTCATGAGACCCGTGTGATTTCCCTCGATGGCCAACCGCACGTGGGACAGAGCGTCAGGACGTACATGGGCGACGCGCGCGGACGTTGGGAAGGCGATACGTTGGTCGTCGAAACAACCAACTTCAAGGACCAGATTGCGTACCGAAACTCGAATGGCGAAAGCCTGCGGCTGATCGAGCGCTTCACGGCCACTGGTCCGAACAGCGTTGAATGGTCGGTCACGGTCGACGATCCGACCACATGGACGAAGCCGTGGACCTTTGCCATGAACCTGACCAAGAAGGATGCGACGCAGCGGCCGTTCGAATATGCCTGTCACGAAGGCAACTACGGCCTGCGGAACATTCTCAGCGCGGCGCGCGCGGAAGAAAAGGCTCAGCAGGCGGCGAAGCCTGCCAGCGATAGCCGATGATCTTTCGCCGTGAAGAACAGGCTATTCATCATCGCCGCTCTCTGGCTCGGCGCAGTGACATGGGTGTTTCCGCAGTCGGCAGGCTCTGGCGCCGCCATCCCGGGCGCGACTCCCGCGCGCGCAAGTGCGCCGTCGGCGCATCGGGACGTCGTAGCCACATACTGCACGTCCTGCCATAACGAGCGCCTCAAGACCGCCGGGTTAGCCCTCGATCGCATCAGCATCGATGACGTCGCTGGCTCGGCCGAGATCTGGGAGAAGGTCGTTCGGAAAGTACGCGGAGGCCTGATGCCGCCGGCTGGCGCGCGACGGCCCGATGCACGCACCAGAGACGCGTTCGTCACGTCGATCGAAACCGAACTCGATCGCGCGTGGGCGGCCCGTCCCAATCCAGGGCGGCCACTGCTTCGCCGGCTGAATCGCGCGGAATACGGCAACGCCGTCCGCGATCTTCTGGCGATGGACGTCGATGTCGCGGCCCTTCTGCCCCCGGACGATTCCGCCTACGGCTTCGACAACATCGCCGATGCTCTGAACGTGTCGCCTGCGCTGCAGGAACGCTATCTTGCGGCGGCCGAAAAGATCGGCGAGCTGGCGTTCGGCGATGCCGAGATGGGCATGCTCAGTGAGACGTATCACGTGCGCGGCGACGTCTCGCAGAATCAGCATCTCGACGGCATGCCCCTTGGGACGATTGGCGGCACGCGCATCAATCACTTCTTCCCGCGTGACGGCGAGTACGTCTTCCAGACCAGGCTGTTCCGGACCAATTTCGACAACATGCGGGGCATCGAGTACCCGCACGAGTTCGAGCTCACCATCGACGGCGCACGCGTCCATCATGCAGCGATCGGCGGGCCGGCGGATTTGGCCGCAGCGTTCGAACGACCGAAGGAAACGGCCGACGCGATCGATGAACGACTCGGCGTTCGCATCCGCGTCAGTGCGGGGCCGCACGACGTCGTGGCCGCGTTCATCGGCAGCGCTCCCACGGCGGACGCCACGAAGCTCCGCCCATTTCTCAAGAGCGCGTTCGACACGCTCGACTGGACGGGCCGGCCTCATGTCCGGATGCTGACGATCACGGGACCGTTCAACGCGACAGGATCGGGAGACACGCCGGCGCGACAGCGAATCTTCACCTGTCGCCCCGCGAGCCAACGAAACGAGGACGAGTGTGCGAGGCAGATCGTCACGACATTGGCCCGTCGCGCGTTCCGCGAACCGGTCAACGAAACGGACTTGCAGCCCCTTCTCGCCTTTTACAAGACCGGCAAACAGGAGGGCGGCTTCGACGTCGGCATCGAGCGCGCGCTGCAACTGATACTGGCGAGCCCGAAGTTCGTTTTCCGCCTGGAGCGGGATCCGGCAAATCTCAAGCCGGGCGCCGTGTATAAGGTCAGCGACTTCGATCTGGCATCGCGGCTGTCGTTTTTTCTCTGGAGCAGCATCCCAGACGAGGAACTGCTGGCTGAGGCAAGTGCGGGCAGGCTGAAGAATCCAGCGGTGCTGGAGCGACAAACCAGGCGGATGCTGGCCGATCCCAAGGCGCAGGCGCTGGTCAGCAACTTCGCCAGTCAATGGCTGCACCTCAGGAACCTGCGCAACGTGCAGCCCCATGCCGACGATTTTCCGGATTTCGACGACAACCTGCGCCAAGCCTTCCGGCGCGAGACGGAGTTGCTCTTCGAGAGCGTCATGCGCGACGACCGCAGCGTGGTCGATCTGCTGCGGGCCGACTACACGTTCGTCAACGAACGGCTGGCCAGACACTACGGGATCCCGAACGTCTATGGCAGCCAATTCCGGCGCGTCCCGGTGCCCGACGAGGAACGCAAAGGACTACTTGGACACGGCAGCATCCTGACCTTGACATCGCACGCGACTCGGACCTCCCCTGTCGTTCGCGGCAAATGGATCCTGGAAAATATTCTCGGTACGCCGCCGCCTTCGCCGCCGCCTGACGTGCCCACTCTCAAAGAAAACGAGAAGGGACAGAAGCCAAAGACGATGCGGGAACAGATGGCCGAGCATCGGGCCAATCCGACTTGTGCCAGTTGTCACAAGATCATGGACCCGATCGGTTTTGCGCTGGAGAACTTCGACGCCGTCGGAGCGTGGCGCACCGAGGACGCCGGTACACCGATCGACGCATCCGGTGAACTCACCGACGGGACGCATATCAACGGCGTCGTGGCGCTGCGAAACGCCATCCTCGCACGCCCTGACCTGTTTGCAGGGACGATGACCGAGAAGCTTCTCGTCTATGCGCTCGGTCGCGGCCTCGATCATCACGACATGCCGGTCGTTCGCGCTATTCTTCGGGAGGCCGCTGCGAAGGACTACCGCTTCTCGTCCCTCATCCTCGGCATCGTCGACAGCGTGCCGTTCCAGATGCGCGTAAAGATGGAGGCTCAGTAACGCTCTATGTTCATCACCAGGAAATCACTGCCTCGACGCACATTCCTGAGGGGCGTGGGTGCAACTGTGGCCCTGCCGCTGCTCGACGCGATGGTCCCGGCCGTCACCGCCCAATCGAAGACAGCGGCCAGGCCGCTGTTGCGGTTCGGCGCCGTGTTCGTACCGAACGGCGCCATCATGGAGCAATGGATCCCCTCGACGCCTGGGATCGGCTTCGAGTTCTCGCCGATCTTGAAACCGCTGGAAGCATTCAAGGACCGGCTGGTGGTCGTGAGCAATCTCACGCGAGCGAATCCCGGAGTGGTCGAAGGCGATCACGCGATTAGCGCGGCGGGATTCCTTACAGGGGTCTACCCGAAGAGGACGGAAGCGGAAGACGTCAGCGCAGGCGTATCAGTCGATCAGCTCGTGGCGAGGCAGATCGGTCAGGAGACGCCCTTCCCGTCGCTCGAACTGGCGACGGCGGACTTCACCGGTTACATCGGCGCATGCACCAGCGGATTCAGCTGTGGATACATCAACACCATCTCGTGGAGCTCACCGACCACGCCGCAGCCGATGGAGTTCAATCCACGCACGGTGTTCGAGCGCATGTTCGGCCGGCCCGGCACGCCGGAACAGCGCAGCGCCCGCCGGCAGCGCAACCTGAGCGTCCTCGACGAGATCGCCAGGCAGGCCGGCGACATGCAGCGCCAGCTCGGCGCTCGCGATCGCGCACGGCTCGACGAGTATCTCCAGAACGTTCGCGAAATCGAACGACGAATCCAGCGCGCCGCGGCCGACAACAGCACGAATGTGACATCCGTGGAACTGCCAGTCGGCATTCCCGAGTCGTTCGAGGAACATGTCACGCTGATGTACGACCTGCTCGCGGTCGCATACCAGGCCGACCTGACACGGGTCGCCACGTTCATGACCGACCGCGAGCTGAGCGCCCGTACGTACCCGCAGCTCGGCGTCAACGAGCAGCACCATACGGTGTCGCACCACGGCAACGACCCGAAGAACATCGCCCAGGTGGCCAAGATCAACACGTACCACAGCACGCTGTTCGGCAAGTTCCTGGCAAAGCTGCAGGCGACGCCCGACGGCGATGGGTCGCTCCTCGATCACTCGCTCATCTTCTATGGCGGCGGGATGGGCAATCCGAATCAGCACGCGAGCGATCCGTTACCGATGGTGGCAGTCGGCGGCGGCGTCGGAAAGGGACACCGGCATGTCCAACTCGCGCCGCGCACGCCGGTTGGCAACCTGTGGCTGACCGTCGCTCAGAAGTACGACAGCCCGATCGCGCGGATCGGCGAAAGCAACGGCACGATCGATTTCTTCTGAGGGGCCTGACGATGCGCCTGATAACTCGCGCTGATCGACGATGGCCAGGAGTCTGCCTCGTCGTGATCGGTGCAGTCGCACTGGTGACAGCGGCCGGCACCGGTGCCCCGCTGATCGATGCCGTAAAGGCGGGGAATCGTGAAGCCATCCGTGCTCTGTTGAAGGATGGGACCGACGTGAATGTCGCCGAGGCGGACGGGACGACGGCACTCCACTGGGCCGTGCGCGCTGACGACGCGGAGAGCGTTCGCGCGCTGCTCAGGGCGGGCGCCAAGGCCAACGTCGCCAATCGCAACGGCATCACACCTCTTTCACTCGCTGCGCTCAACGGTACCCGCAACGTCATCGAAGCACTGGTCGAGGCTGGCGCAGACGTCAACGCGGTATTGCCACAAAGGCAGACGGCGCTGATGATGGCCGCGCGCGCAGGCCACGTCGATGCCGTCAACGTGCTGCTGTCGCGAGGCGCGGACGTGAACGCGCGTGAGCAGGTGCTCGGCGAAACCGCACTGATCTGGGCCGCGGCGGAGAACCACCCCGATGTAATCAAAGCGCTAGTGGCACGCGGTGCCGACGTGAATGGGCGATCGAATCCGTTGACGTTTCCGCGGGAAGAATACGGCGATGGCAAATCGGCCCGATTGACGGTCCTGCCCAAGGGGAACTGGGTGCCGCTGATGTACGCGGCCCGGCAGAACGCGAGTGGCGCTCTAAAGGCACTCGCCGAGTCCGGCGCCAATCTCAATGCCACCGATCCGGACAACATGACCGCCCTGAACGTAGCGATCATCAACGCCCACTACGATGCCGCGGCGCTGCTGCTCGACCTCGGTGCCGATCCGAACATCGGCGACATCACGGGGATGACACCGCTGTACGCCGCCGTCGACTTGAACACCTTCGCGGACACGCCGGGGCGGCCCACGCCGAAACCCTCAGGCAAGCTGGACGCCGTGGGCGTCGTGAAGGCACTGCTCGAGCATGGCGCGAACCCGAACGCGGTCCTGAGCGCACCGATCCTCGTGAGGGTGCACGATCGCGGCGACGGCACACTCGGCGCGGGCGCGACACCCCTCATGCGCGCCGCGAAGAAGGGCGACGTCGAGATGATGCGGCTATTGCTGGCTCGCAGCGCCGATCCCAGGTTGAGGACGAAGGCGGGAACCGAGGCGTTGATGTTTGCCGCCGGGCTCGGCGGAGCGGGACGCTTCACTGCGTACGAGGATAAGCAGGCGACCGAGGCCGATTTCATCGACGCTGCGACACTGTGCCTCGAACGCGGCGCTGACATCAACGCGTCCAGCGAGAACGGTCAGACGGCCTTGCACCTGGCCGTGACCGTCCGGGACGAGGCCTTCATCGCGTTCCTGATTGAACGCGGCGCCAAGGTCGACATCAAGGACAAGCAGGGCCGAACGCCGATCGACGTGGCATCGGGCGCAGGCGGACGCGGGCGCGGGGCGGCTGCCCCGGTTCGCGAGAGCGTCGTGGCGCTGCTGCGTGCCGCGATGAATCGCACGTCACCAAATTGAGCGATTGTCAGGCCCCTTTCTTTAGCTAGAATCGGCTCGCCCCGAACGGAACGCTCTCAGGAGGGTCACAGTGCGCAACTCGCTGATGTCGAACCTCGTGATCTTGCTCGTCCTAATACTCATAGCCACACCAGCATTCGCTCAAAGCAACAGCAACATCGCCGGCGTCGTCAAGGATACGTCCGGCGCGGTACTGCCCGGTGTCACAGTTGAAGCCGCAAGTCCTTCATTGATCGAGAAGGTCCGGACCGTCGTCACTGACTCCGAGGGGCAGTACAAGGTCATCAACCTGGTGCCCGGCACTTACAGCGTCACGTTCACCTTGCCTGGCTTCAGCACCGTCAGGCGTGAAGGCATCCTTCTCACCGCGGCGTTCACGGCGAACGTGAGCGTCGACATGCGCGTCGGCAATCTCGAGGAGACGATCACCGTCACGGGCGAGGCCTCGACGGTCGACGTCCAGAGCGTCGTGACGCAAAAAGTTGTCACGCGCGACGTGCTCGACGCCATCCCGACCGGGAGCAAATCAGTCGCTCACCTCGGTGTCCTCATCCCGGGTGTCGTCGTCAACAACCAGGACGTGGGCGGGAGCGCCTTCACGTCGTCGCAGATCGCCATCCACGGCGGACGCGCTGGTGAACAGCAGCTCCTTTACGACGGCATGATGTACAACAACGGACAGGGTCGCGGCGGTCAGTACACCGCCATCGCGACTAACGACGGGACCGTTCAGGAAATCAGCCTCGAGACCGGCGGACTCGGCGCCGAAAGCGAGATGAGCGGAATCCGCACGAACGTGGTGCCGAAAGAAGGCGGTAACACGTGGAAGGGCACTGTCTCTGGAGCTTTCACCAACGATGCGCTTCAGAGCGACAACCTTACCCAGGAGTTCAAAGACCAGGGTCTGCTGACGGTCAACACGGTCCACAAGATCTACGACATCAATCCCGGTCTCGGCGGACCGGTCGTGAAGGACAAGCTGTGGTTCTATGTGTCGGTTCGGGCATGGTCGGCGCAGCAGTACGTCGCGGGGATGTTCTACAACCAAAGCACGATTCCCTGGAGGTACGAAGCCGACACCACACGGCCGGCGCTCAACATCGAGACCAACGGTAACGAGAGCCTGCGGCTGACGTGGCAGGCGGCTTCGAAGCACAAGATCACCGGGCAGTATCAATACGGCCAGCAGGACAGACCCTTCTACGGCTACTCGCTCGGTCAGACGCTGGCGTCGCCGGAAGCGGCGTATGCCTCGAAGTCGATCCCCTCGTATCTCGGGCAGGTCGGCTGGAATGCCCCGATGACGAACCGCGTGCTCCTCGAGGCCGGCGCCGCCGTCGCCAACAAGAATTTCTTCACGTTCCTCCAGCCGATGGCCGGAAACAATCCGTCGTATCAGGAATCGTCCACGGGCAACTTCTGGGGGAACAGCCGATCGACCTACGGGCAGAACGCCAACTGGCAGATGAACACCCGGGCCTCCGCCTCGTACGTGACCGGCTCGCACAACGCGAAGGTCGGATTTACGTTCCAGCACCAGGAGTCGTACACGACACAGGAGATCAGCAACAACGGCGTGCTCCTGACACTGCTGAACGGCCAGCCACGCCAGGTCACCGTGTGGGCCACGCCCCTCTACCTGCGTGAAATCAACAAGGCAAACGTCGGCATCTTCGCGCAGGATCAGTGGACCGTCCGGAACCTCACGCTCAACCTTGGACTTCGGTACGACTACTTCAACTCGTACGTGCCGGAGCACGTGTTGGGACCAGGGCCAAACGTGCCTACGCGCAACGTCACGTTCGCGCCCGTCTACGACGTGCCAAATTGGAAGAACACATCTCCGCGCCTGGGCGCGTCCTACGATCTATTCGGGAACGGCAAGACCGCCGTCAAGTTCACCGCGGGCCGCTACCTGGAGGCGCCGCTCCTCATCAGCTTCACGCGCGTCGCCAATCCGGCCAGCGCCATCACCACCAACGCGACGCGGACGTGGGGCGACCTCAACGGCGACTTCCTGCCGCAGGAGAACGAACTGGGGGCGCTGAGCAGTTCCACCTTCGGCCAGAGCGTCATCACCACGCGGTACGACGATGAGGTTCCTACGGTCAGGGGATACAACTGGGAGGTGTCGACCAGCGTCCAGCACGAGCTGATGACGCGCGTGGCGATGAACGTCGGGTACTTCAGACGGTGGTACGGCAACACGCGAACCACAGATAACGAGCTTATCGGACCGGAAGATCACGACCCCTTCTGTGCAACGGCACCGATCGACAGCCGGCTTCCGGATGGCGGCGGCTACCAGGTTTGCGGCCTTTACAACGTCTCGCGCGCGAAGTTCGGACAGGTCTCGAACGTGATGAGGCTCTCGAAGCACTACGGCGAAGACAAGGAAATCTATGACGGCGTCGACGTGTACCTCAACGCGCGGCTGGGACAAGGCATCGTGGTTCAGGGCGGCACGAGCACGGGCCGTACGCTCACTGACAGCTGCTTCGTCGTCGACTCACCGCAGGCGCTGCTGAACTGCAGGGTCGCGCCGCCGTTCCAGACGCAGGTGAAGGTGCTTGGCGTCTACCCGCTGCCGTGGGCCGGGATCCAGACATCGGCCACGTACCAGAGCCTGCCCGGACCTCAGATCACGGCCAGCCGCGTGTACACCAACGCCGAGGTCCGAGGCTCGCTCGGTCGCGATCTCTCGTCGGGCGTGAACGGTACCGTGACCGTCCCCCTGATCGCCCCCGGCACGATGTTCAGCGACCGTATGAATCAACTCGACTTCAGGGTTTCGAAAATCTTCAGACTGCCTGGCAACCGCCGCGTCCAGGCCAATCTGGATCTCTTCAACGCGCTCAACGCGAGCTCGGTGCTGGCGCAAAACAACAACTACGGACCGTCGTGGCTCCGTCCGACTACCATTATCCAAGGGCGCCTGGTGAAATTCGGCGGCCAATTCGATTTTTGATGCACGAAGGCCACGATCCTGCGACTTCTCCGGCGCCGCTCAGCGAGGACTTTTCAGCAACCGAATCTGCCAACGGTCAAGCCGTCGATTCGAACCGGCGGTGATGCGCCGAGTCACAATGACCTCCCGCATCAGCCCAAGATCCCTGTCGAAGAGATAAGTGCCGTCATCAGCCATTTCAATCGGCGGGAGCTTGGCGAGTTGCTCGGCGGAGATGGGCGCGCCCGCCTGTTTGGCCAGCGACTCCGTCAGGCGCACAAGCGACGCAGGATCGTAAGTGGTTGTCGTCTTCAACGATGCCGAGCTGGCTGTAGCCGACTCCATGTGGACCGTGAATCTCGCCGGGAGCGAACCGCCGCCGAACGGGTTCGGTTGATCGATATCGACTTCCACGGCCTCGCCCGAGGGCAGCGACACGCCGTTCAGTCCGAAGTATGTTTCCGCGTCCCGCGCTGCAGACGCGATGAGCACTTCGGCTGTCAGAACCTGACCCATGAAGTCCAGAAACTGCTTCCGCTGCGCGTCCGGAACGCGAAGAGCAAGTTCGCTGACGATCGCGGCGACCATCGCCTTCAGCTTCGGCGCGACCTCTGCCTTATTCGCCATTCCGGTGAGCTCCCCGTCGGCGTTCAGATTCAACCGGAACTTGATGTCACGAAGCGCTTGCGAGGCGGCTCCAATGAGGGGATCCTGGGCGGCCTGCGGGTTATCGAGGACGGTGTCACCGGGCACCCACTCGATCACGAAACCGTCCGGGCTCGCGGAGATCACACGGACGTCGACCAGGCTTCTACCCTTGCTGCTCTGCTGCGGGCGCGAGGAGTTGTCGCGTGTACGGACGACCTCGAGCTGAAACGCGTCGCCCCTGCGAAGCTTCGGAATAAGCGTGACGTCCTGTGCAACGGCAGGCCCTGAGCCTGCAAGCAGCATCACAAGCGATGCGACGATTCGCCTTCGCATTTGCATTTCCGTTGTATCGACCTGATGAGGTTGCCGCCGTAGGACTGCGAGTCAACGCTAGCAAGCGCGCGCTTCGCGCTCGAAGCGGTCGGTGAACTGCTCGGTTGACACTTTGACCGCGACTTCTCGATAGAGGCGCGTATCATGGGCGCGATAAACCTGGCCCATTCCCCCGACGCCAATCTGGGAGGTGACTTCGTACGGACCGAGCCTGTGGCCCACCGAGAGAGTCGTGCAGTGTCGCGAATTCTACCGCGAGGATTATTCCCCCAGCCGCTGGAAAGGACACGTTCATGTCCATAGACGATCACCCACCGACCGGGCTGTCACGACGGGACCTGCTGACGCGGGCTGCAACCGGATTCGCTGTCATGGCGGGCGCGAGCATTGGCTCGATTGCATTTCAATCAGAGAATCCGCTCGCCGCACAGAGTGCCCCATCTGGTGACCTCGTTCTCGTGAACGGAAAGTTCGTGGACGGCCGTGGAGAAGTCGCCACCACTCTCACAATCAGAAACAGCCGCATTGCCGGCGTCGGCAAGACGGCTCCTCTTGCTCCCGACGCTCGTACCATCGATCTCGGTGGCCGCACGGTCATACCCGGTCTTTTCGATGGGCACGTGCACTACACACGCGCCGCCGTGAATCCCGGCTATGAGGCGCGTCGCATCGAGAGAGCGTTCTCGATCGCGGAACTGCAGGAAGCGATCGCCGAGCGAGCGAAATCAGTACCTCCCGGCGCGTTCATCACCTGCATTGGCGGCTGGAACTACAACCAGTTCACCGAGCAGCGACGGCCGACGAAAGCCGAGCTCGATGCGGCGGCATCCAAACACGGGGTCTACATCTCGGGCACGGGCGGCGGAACAGGCGCCATCACCAACTCTGTCGGCGTGGCGTTCTTCGAGTCGAAGGGCGTCGCCGTCGATAGTCGTACCGGCGCCGTCACGTCAGCCCCGGCCGCACTCGCAGCCCTCCAGGGCGTACAGACCCCCGAGGACAAGTTGCGCGGCACCGCAGAACTCAACGCGCACGCGAATAGCCTGGGACTCACCGGTGTGATCAACGGCGGGAACCTGGACGATCAGGAGTTCGCCCTGCGACTCTGGCGCGAAGATAAGCTCACTATCCGAATGCGACCGCTGTTTCCAGCTGATTCCCCGCAGCAGGTCGAGACACGCGTCCTCAACAACTTCAGCCAAGGCGGTCGCGCCGTTGGTGACGACCTGTTCCGCGTCGCCGGCTTCGGGGAGCGTATCGGCGGCACCGATACGATGTCGTCGCAGTTCGAGCCTACGGCTCGCATGATCGCGAAGTATGGCTGGCTGCTGCAGCAACACTCGATCACGATCAAGGAGAACGACTTCCATCTCCAGGTCTTTCAATCGATCGCGCGTGAGCATCCGATCGGCAAGATGCGATGGTCGATCATTCACTTGCAGAGCATCGACGACGGGCGGCTGAAAACGCTGAAGGATCTTGGTGCCGGTGCCAGCGCGCAGACCTGGACCTACTTTTCGATCGGCGGCGGACCTCCGTTCCGGCGCATCGTCGACTCGGGAATTCCCGCCGCTGTCGGAACGGACTCGACTAATGTGTCGGCCCTCGATCCCTGGCTGTCCCTCTTCTACATGGTCACGGGCCGAAACGTCACGGGACAGTTGACCAACGACGGCCAGCAGATTTCACGCGTCGAGGCGCTGCGTCTGTACACGGAGGGCGCCGCGTGGTTTTCCTTCGACGACCACCAGGTCGGTTCCTTCGTCGAGGGCAAGTACGCCGACCTTGCCGTTCTCAGCCAGGACTACCTGACGGTCCCGGATCGGATGATTCGCAAGATCGAGTCGGTGATGACGCTCGTCGGCGGGAAGATGGTTCACGCCAGCGGCCCTTTCACGACGATCCCGCGCACGTAACGCAACTGTAGGGCGGCACTTGGTCTGTAGACCCGCCAGCCCCTCCGCTTCGCGCTTGATGTTAGGATCGCGCCGGCAAGCCCACCCGACGCAAAAGAGAGCTTATGCGCCGCACCTGGATCCTGACGCTCGCGCTGCTCATGTGCGCACCACTCGGTGCCGCGCAACAGCCGGGGACCGCGCAACAACCCGCCGTCACGTTCCGGGCCGAGACCAATTTCGTCGAGGTTCACGCCATCGTCACCGACGAGGCGGGCGCGTTCGTGCGAGACCTGACGCGCGACGACTTCGAGATCCTCGAGGACGGCAAGCCGCAGACGCCGGCGGCGTTTTCGCTGATCGACCTCCCGATCGAGCGACCGTTTACGCCACCGGGTGCGACCGAGCCGGTCGAATCGGATGTCCGCTCGACGGCGCGCACCTTCAATGGCCGGATCTATGTTTTCCTGCTGGACGATTTGCACACCGCGTCCACACGCACGAATGCCGTGCGGGATGCGGCCAAACAGTTCATCCAGCGCTATCTGGGCGCCAACGATCTCGCCGCCGTCGTCTACACGAGTGGCCGGCAGGAATCAGGACAGGAACTCACGAGCAGTCCTCGGCTGCTCAAAGCCGCGATCGACAGGTTTCAGGGACAAAAGCTTCCCTCCGCCGGCGCCGAGAAGCTGGCCCTTCACCTCCGTCAGGCCGATAACGATGCCGCCCTTTCCGATGGGCCGCAGCAGACCCACAACCGGGAAACCGTCGAGAAAGCGGAAGCCATCAAGGACCCCTACGACGCGGAGCGCGGGCTCAACGCGCGCCGTACGTTGCAAGCGGTCGAGAACGTCGCGAATTGGCTGCGCGACGTCCAGGGGCGCCGCAAGGCGCTGCTGCTCTTCAGCGAAGGTCTCGATTACGACATTTACCAGCCGTTCAACCTGACCCAGTCTGCTTCCGCCATCGTCGCCGAGACGCAACAAGCGGCGGCGGCCGCCCAACGAGCGAATGTGAACGTGTATGGGATCGATCCTCGCGGATTGAGTCAGTTTGGCGAGCTGGTCGACATCGGCGCGCGCTCGGACTACCCACAGCTCGAGTACGGCACGTTCCGCGGCGCGCTTCACGAACTGCGGCTCTCCCAAGAGAGCTTGATGTCCTTGTCCGAAGAGACTGGCGGCCTGGCCGTCGTCAACGCCGGCGATGTCGTCGGCGGCCTTGGCCGGGTCGTGCTCGACAACAGTCGCTACTACCTGCTCGGGTACTACAGCGACTCGACGAGGTGGTCACGGAAGTTCTTGAAGATTGACATTCGAATCAAGCGGCCTGGCCTCAGCGTCCGCGCGAGACGCGGGTTCATGCCGCCCGATTCCCGCGCCATCGCGAAAGCGCGCGAAGCTGACGTCAAAGCCGGCACCTCGCCGGCGCTGAAGGCCGCCCTGAGCAAGCCAGTACCCATCGGCGATCTCCCGGTGCGGCTGTTCGCGGCTCCATTCAAAGGCACCGGCTCGAATGGCTCTCTATTGCTGGCTGTCGAGATCGACGGCAGCTCGCTCAAGTTCGTGGAGGACGACGGCCGCTTCAACGAAAAGATCGAGGTCTCCATTGTCGCGGCGGACCAGCGCGCGCGCGTGCAGGGCGGCGATCGACAGGAATTCAACTTGAGGCTGCAGCCAGCGACACGCGATCGTGTCAGCCGCACTGGTATTCGCCTGCTGTCACGACTCGAGCTCCCGCCGGGGCGCTATCAGATCCATGTGGGAGCGCACGAAGCGAGCGGCAACACCATCGGCACGGTGCCGTATGACGTCGAGATACCCGATTACGCCAAGTCGCCGTTTGAATTAAGCGGAGTCGCTCTCACCTCGTCCACCGCCGACTTGTTTGTCACATCCAATCCGGATCCGTTGTTGAAGGACGCGCTTCCGTCTGCGCCGATCGCGACCCGTAGTTTCGGTCCGGAAGAAACGCTGACGACGTACTCGGAGTTGTACGTCGCTGCCGGCGCCGCGCGTGCGCTGACGATGATGACGTCGGTGCAGGACGCGCGATCGGGGAAGACGGTTTTTCGGAACGAGGACCGTCGCGCGGTCGATGCATCGACGCGGCCGACGACGCACGGGTTCAGCACACAGGTTCCACTGAAGAATCTGTCAGCAGGGACTTACATCCTGCGCGTCTCCATTCAATCGAGCGTCGGGGGTAACGCGACGGAGCGTATCGTGCCGTTCGACGTGAGATAGGTCGCGGGGTGAGCGGAGAGCGCAGAGAAAAAATCAACGCAGAGAACGCTGAGTGGCGGAGGGGCGCAGAGAGCTGCCACGCGTGACTGCCGGCCTACGGCCGGCCACATGGCCGCGCGAAGCGCGGGTCACGCGTGGCAGCTTCCCTCCGCGTACCTCTGCTCCTCCGCGATCCCTGCGCTTTGTTTTACTCGGCGCCCTCTGCTCCCTCCGCGCCAAATCTAGAACATCAACCGGAAACCGAACTGCGCCGTCCTCGTCTGCGCCGAAACAGGCTGCAGGTACTGCAGCAGGTTGCTCTCAACCGTGCCGATCCCATAGTTGTGCACGTTGAACATGTTGAAGACCTCCGCGATCCCATCGATCGAGAAGCGTCCGCCCAATCGAATCCGCTGTTGGACACGCAGGTCGGTTCGATTCTGCTTGGGCGCGAGCAACGAGTTTCTGGCTATGATCGACCCATCCGGTCGCAGCCGTTGGCTGTTGGCGGCTCCCGTCTGCCGGAGATCAGCGCCCCAGCTGCTCGACAACCGAAGGCCTGCAGCGAAGAAATGAAGCGCGCTCACCTGGAAGCCGCGGCCGACTTCCCAGATACCGCTGAAGACCGCTCGGTGTCGCTGGTCGTCGGAAGATAAGCCCCACTCGCCGCCCAGATCGGGAACCGTAGCGAACGGAACCGGCTCGAGACCGCTGAATGGCGGTGTATCCGCGTTCCACAGACCTGAGACCGTATACGTGGCGGACCCCTGCCAACGATCAGCGAATCGTTTCTGGAACCCGGTTTGCAACGCGTGATAGCCCGAGCGCGCGAGGTGAGTATTCATCGAGACGACGCCCCAATCGGGATAGGGACGCAGGGCTCGGTTCGACGAAGGATTGTTCGCGCCTGTGGCCGGGTTGTATGACAGGTTGATGTTCTCGACGACATCCTTTTCGTCGCGGCCCTTGCTGTAGACGTAGTCGGCTTCGAACGACATCGTGTCGCCAAGCTGGCGTTGAAAGCCGACCGATGCCTGGAAGGTGCGTGGCAGGTTGACGTAGTCGAACGGTCCCACGAACTCCTGCAGATCGCGAATGAGGCACCCGGGCAAATTACCGTTGTTGTAACAGAACCGCCGCAGCGCCTGATCGTACGTCGGCAGCGGTTGCCCATTCGTCGGGTTTGCCGCGAAATCCGCGCGACCGTCGTTGGCGTATTGAATTACAACGATCTGCGCGTTGCCGGTAGCAAACGACTGATCGGCGCCGAGTGCATCCCCGTAGTACAACCCCGTGCCGCCGCGTACGACCGTGCGTTCGCCCAGCTTCCACGCGAACCCGATTCGCGGCTGGATGTTGTCTATCTCGTTCGGCCGTCCCGCCTCCTGGAATGGCGGCAACGCGATGTCATTCGCGAACGCGTTGAACGATCCATCCCAACGAAGCCCGAGATTCAACGTCAGGTTGCTCGAGATCTGCCAGTCGTCCTGAGCCCACAGCCCGGCTTTCTGCGAGACCATGTGCACGTCGAAGTCGCCCAGTCCGACGCTGTAGGTGCTCACGAGCGGCGAAATCGCGGCGAGGTTCCACGTGTCGGCGTTGAACGCATCGGGAAAGAGCGCCGGAAGCGGAGTCGGCACCAGCGATCCGGGAAGGCCAGGCCGAGGTCCCCGCTGGTTGGCAGCGACCGTCCCCATGCACTGCCGGCAGTTTGCCTGAATCTGATGACGACGCAGGAACTCGCCACCGGCGCGCATGTCGTGACGGCCGCCCGCGTCGTACGAGTACGAGAAGTCGTCGCGGACGCTCCAGACATCCTGGTCCTGGTGCCGAGGGTGGAACTGGTTGCCGGCAATCGTAAAGCCGGTGAATGTAATGCGCGGAGACCCGGTGGTGATGCCGTTGGCGCTCTGCCAGTGATTCGACCAGGTCGTCAGGTTATGGTTCTCGAGGTTGAAAAACGCGTAGCCGACCTTGACCTCGTTCAGCGTGTGATTGTTCAGCACCTGCGACAACTGGCCGAGCACCTCGTTGTTGTGTTCGGACGTCGTGTTCGTCGCGGCCGGATGCTGCTGGTTGCCGAGCCCGAACGGCTCGCCGAGCCGGCCTGCCGAAACCTTCCCCATCAGTCGAGTGTCGGTGGAGAGCTGGTAGTCCAAGCGAACTCCGCCAATCTTCTTGTTGTTCACGCCCTCGAGATCGACGTTGAATTCCGGGTACGGAGTGTTCCAGATGCTGGTCCGCGGCTCTCGCTCGTACTCGTAGTTCACGAAGTAGTGCAGCTTGTCCTGGACGAGCGGACCACCGAGCGTCGCGCTGTACTGCTGATTGTCGATTGGCTCGACACGGCCCAGCACCGGGTTGTAGGCGTTGAATTTGCTGTTGCGGAAGTTGCCTCGGAAGTTACCGGTAAGGCGGTTGCCGCCTGATTTGGTGATGGCATTGACCAGCACTCCCGATGATCGACCCTGGGTCGCGTCGAACCGGTTCGACAGGAACTGAAATTCCGCGATGGAGTCCTGGCTGAATCGCGGCTGCCCTCCGGTCCCGATATCGGCAGAGACCTGTTGACCGTCCATGTTCAACTGGAACTCTCTGGCCTCGCCGCCGTTTCTGTCCGGCAGCGGCGTCGTCGCGTTGACTGCGAGCGTCTTGCTCCCAGGCGCAAGCAAGGCGAGCCCTATCCAATTGCGCCCGTTCACCGGGAGTTCCTGGATCTGGCGCGGATCGACGTTGCCGCCGAGACTCGAGGTCGCGACGTTGAGCAACGGCGATTCAGCAGTGACCGTGACGGTTTCGACAGCAGTCGCTTCTAACATCGGCAAGTTGACCGTCATCACTTGTCCGACGCGCAGTTCCAGGCCCTCTCGAGTGACGGCGCGGAATCCCTGGAGCTCCGCCGTCAACGTGTAGACGCCGGCACGCGCGGCTACTCGATACACGCCCCGCTCGTCGGTCACGGCCATGAACTTGTTGCCAGTGGCCTGGTGCACCGCCGTGATGGTTACTCCGGGAAGTACAGCCCCGGTGAGATCGGTCACCGTACCACTCAGTACGGCTTCCTGTGCGAACGCAATCGCTGGAACAGTTGCGAGAAAGAGCAGAACCACGAGCAGTCGCCCGAGTAGTCGCAGCGTCATCGAGTCCTCCGTGAGAGTCCCCGCGTACGAGCTTCTCCTCCCGATCCCGGGAGTACTTCACAGACTGGGTAGGACTGATATGGGAGTTTCTGACCTGCGAGAAGCTAACGCAAGGAAGGGAGCGACGTCAACTGCAGGTCGATCGGTTCCTTCGCAACCACACGGATTGTTCTATCGCCTATGGCAGAGGTGACGTACGTAGGCCGGGTCCTGGTTTTTGGACCCGGCTTACAAGGCGGGGCTAAAGCACAAGACCCGCCCCTACGAATCGAGCGTGCGGGAGTTGGCAGTTACATCGACGCAGGCGTCTTCTGCATCACGCGGTCGACGATCTCCTTGAACTCGTCGGGCGTCAGCAGATCTTTCTTCTCGAACGACTTCGCCTTCACCTGCTGCAGCATCGCCATCCGCTCTTCGTCGGTGGCCTTGACGCCGAGCTTTTCGCACCATTCTTCCATTGAAGGCGGTCCGCTGTTCTTGCCGAGCACGATGTTTACCGGCTTCTGACCGACCAGCTCCGGCGCGAAAGGCACGTACTCGAGCGGATGCTCCTTGCGCGCGAGACGCACCCACCCGGCGATGATGCCCGACTCGACTTCGTAGAGCCTGTCACCAACGATGGGACGGTTCGGCGGCTGCTTGACCTTGGCGAGATCCATCACGAAGCGCGAGACGTCGACGAAGTTCTCGGTCTTGATACCGAGGTCCACGCCGTGGAGACACAACAGCGACATCACGACGTCCTCGACCGGGACGTTGCCGGCGCGCTCGCCGAGCCCGGTAATCGTCGTTTGCGCAACCGATGCACCAGCTGCCAGCGCAGCCACGGTATTCGCGACGCCGAGCCCGAAGTCCTGGTGACAGTGAATCTCGACCGGCTTCTTGAGTCGATCGATCACCTTCTTCACGACGTATGACACCGCGTCGGGCGTGCACACGCCCATCGTGTCCGCGATCGTCAGCGCATCCATGTGCCCTTGCGTCGCCACCTGCTCGACGATGTCGAGGAAGCGATTGAGCTCGGTGCGCGTGGCGTCGATGGTGAAGAAGACGGTGTAGAGGCCGGCGGCTTTCGCGGCCAGCGTGGTCTCGATCGACGCCTTCATGGCGCGCTCGACTGGCCAGCCGTAGCCGTACTTGATCATGTGGTCGCTGGAGGGAATCTCGATGACCACACCCGAGCAGCCGCACGCCTTGATGACCTCGATCTCCGACGGGATACAACGGGCGAACCCGAAGATCTCGGCTTTCAGTCCCAGCGCGGCGATGTCCGAAATCGCAGCCTTGTCCTGCGCCGAGACAGCCGGCATCCCGGCTTCGATGCGATGGATGCCCAGCGAGTCGAGCTTCTTCGCGATCGCGACTTTTTCCTCGCGCCGGAAGACCACGGCGGTCTGCTGCTCGCCGTCCCGCAGAGTAACGTCATGAATCTTGAGGTTGCCGCCAAAGGCCTGCTTTTGCCGGACTTCCGGCAGGTACGACCACGGGCTGCTGAACCATTTGTCTGTCTTCCAGGGCTCTTGCATCTCTGTAAACTCCCAAACTCAACGCCAACTTCCAACCCCAAACGGCCTAGAACACCCAGGATTGGGAGTTGGCGTGGTTGGGAGTTGGGAGTTCCGCGCAGCAGGTGATGTTACGATCTGACCTGTTACAAAGCAAAGCCCACGATGCCGCAAATCCGCTTCACCCTGAACGGGAACGAGACCACCGCCTCCTACGAGCCGGGCATGCACCTGCTCGAGGTCCTGCGCGAGGAATGCGGAATCGTCTCCGCCAAGAACGGCTGCGCCCCCGAAGGCGCGTGCGGCTGTTGCCTTGTGATGATCGACGGCACGCCTGCCCTCTCCTGCCTGCGAAAGCCCGAGCAGACCGAAGGCCGCGACGTGGTGACGCTCGAAGGGCTGCCAGAAGATATCCGGAAGCGCATGGGCGATGCCTTCGTGCTTGAAGGCGGCGTCCAGTGTGGCTTCTGCATTCCGGGCATCGTCGTTCGCGCATCCACGCTCGTGCAGCAGGGTAAGACCGACGACCGAGCCGTGGTCGCAAAAGCACTTGACGGGCACTTGTGCCGCTGCACCGGCTATGGGCGCATCATCGACGCCATCCAGACCGCGGGTGAAGCGGCCGCGTGCGGCGACCAACTCACTCGCACGATACCGCGCAGGCATTCGTTCTTCGGTGAAGAGTTCGGGTTGACCCGCAACCCTGCCTTTGCCCCCTTCGACGTTGCTCAAGGGGCCGCCAGCGCGAGTCGAGGGGCCAACGGCAACGGGAATGGCAAGGGTCAGGGTGTCGGCCACTCGATCGCGAGACTGGGTGGAGCTGAACAAACGCTCGGCGACAAGCAGTTCATCGACGACATGCGCGTCCCGGGGATGTTGCATGGCGCGATGGTCCTGACCGAGCATCCGCGCGCTCGCGTCGTGAAGATTCACGTCGACGAGGCCGCGGCGATGCCCGGCGTAGTGCGCGTGTTCACGGCCGCCGACGTGCCCGGCTTCAGGGGCCAAGGGCTGAACGATGCCGACCAGCCGATCTTTGTCGCCGAAGGCGAGCTCACCTGCTGCGTCGCCGATTTCCTCGCCATGGTCGTCGCCGACACGCAGTTCCACGCACGGCAGGCGGCGGCGAAGGTTCGCATCGATTACGACGTCCTCGAACCACTGACCGACCCATTCGAGGCGATGAAGCCGGGAGCACCACTGGTACATCCCTCTGACACCTTTGCGCCACGGCCGTCCAACGTTCTGCAGCCGACGACGGCGTTCTCCCGCGGAGACGTGGACGCGGCTCTTGCCACGGCTGCTCACGTCATCGAGGCGACGTTCGAAACGCAGCCTATCGAGATTGCGTTCCTCGAGCCCGAGGCATGCCTGGCGATGCCGAGCGGGAATGGGATTCGCGTCTACACCGACAGCCAGGGTTCGGTGTACGACCACGCACAGCTCGCGAAGATTCTCAAGCTCGATCCGAAGGACGTCGAAGTCACGCTGGTCGCAAGCGGCGGCGCCTTTGGCGCGAAGGAAGAGTTGTCGGTTCAGGGACAGACCGCCATCGCCGCCAGGCTCCTTGGCCGGCCGGTCAAAACAGTGCTCACGCGTCAGCAGTCCACGCAGCACCACGTCAAGCGCCATGCGATGACGGTGAAACTCACGGTCGGCGCCGACGCCGACGGTCACCTGCTCGCACTGCGATCGCGAATCGTCGCCGACGCCGGCGGGTATCACACGACCAGCGCCAAGTGTGCGCTTCGCGCCGCGTGTCACTCCTGCGGCGTCTATCGCGTTCCCAATGTCGACGTCGAGGCCAGGGCGGTCTACACCAACAATCCAAACGCCGGTGCGATGCGCGGGTTCGGCAGCAACCAGGCGCAGTTCGCGATGGAAGGCATCATGGACATGCTGGCCGAGAAGGTTGGCGTGGACGGTTGGGACATCCGCGAACGCAACATTCTCAATCCCGGCGACAAGCTGGGGACGGGCCAGGTCATGCGCGAGAGCGTGCGCGGCATTCGCGAGACGCTCGATGCCGTCAAGGACGTCTACAAGAAGGCGAAGTACAAAGGCATCGGGTGCGGCATCAAGAGCACCGGGCTCGGCAACGGCACGATCGAAGGCGGTCACATCAAGATCCGTGTGCTCGAAGGCGGGCGCCTCGAAATCCTCAACGGCTACACCGAGATGGGCCAGGGTATCTACACGGCGACGATGCAGGCGGTGTGCGAGGAAACGCACCTGCCTCCAGACATCATGACCGTCTCGTGGGATAAGGAGCTTGGCGAGAAGTGCGGTGAGACGTGGGCGTCACGCGGCACAACATTGAGCTGCGCCGCGGCACAGCAGGCTGCCAGGAAACTGGCCGCGGACATGGAGTCGGTGCCGATCACGATCGAGCCGCGCTCGGCCGCGCACGACAACGCAACGCGGATGCATCAACTCCAGCCGCTTGCCGGTCGTGAATACAGCGGTGAATACGTTTGCAACTTCACGACCAGGCCCGGCACGCCGGAAGCCGTGCTGAACCCGACCACTCACCTCACGTTCAGCTATGCCGCGCAGGTCGTGTTGCTCGACGATGAGGGCAAACTCGATCGGGTCGTGGTGGCCAACGACGTGGGCCGCGCGATCAACCCGCGCCTCTGCGCCGAGCAGATGGAGGGCGGCGTCCACATGGGCCTGGGCTACGCGCTGTCCGAGAACTTCACATCGACAGGTGGAATTCCCGATTCGCTGGGACTGCGCGAAGTCGGCCTCATCTCCGCCCGGAATATGCCCGACGTCGACGTCATCCTGATCGAAGTGCCCGACGAGGTCGGCGGCTACGGCGCAAAAGGCGTTGGCGAGATCGGGTGCGTCGCCACGGCCGGCGCAGTGGCCGGCGCGCTGCACTCGTACGATGGCGTCCGGCGCGTCAGCCTGCCGATGGACGATGCGCCCGCTGCGGCGGCGCTTCTGCCCAAGAAACGTCGCAAGGCAGCACGTCGTTCACAGTAGCCCCAGAGCCCACAGTACTCGCTCCTCGAATCGCCGTCGGTTCCATACTTAGGACGATGTGGCAGATCAAGGGCAGAGACGCGGAAGGCAAGCCACGCGACCTGGCGTTCACGGAATTTCAATCTGGATCCAGAGAGGAAATTCACAAATCGTTCGTTGATATCACCGGCGGCACGTCGTCGGAGATCTTCGATCGGGAAATGGCGCATCAGGATCCCTTGCCAGGCGTAGACGGAATCGAATCCTGGGGAAACCGCGCGGCGGATCTGACGGGCCCGGACGGCCTCCTCTACGATGCCCAACTCGCCAAAACGGAAAGCCAGGACGTGCCCGGACTGCTACTCCAACAGGCGGGGCAAACCTCCAGGCTGGCCGCGCGTGAGTTGCTCAAGCATTACGACGTGCGGTTGATGACATACGGCACACCTCACAAAGGCACGCCGCTCGCCAATGCCGGCAAACGAATCTTCAGTGCGTTGCTGGCTGGCGGCCGGACCGCGCTACTGGCCAGCGGCGGCGCCGCCCTCGGCAGTGTGTTTTCCTGGGATCCTCCGTCCCTCGGGGGCAAGTTGCTGCTCAAGGGGATCCTGCCGAAGGGTTTTCCGCCGGGCCTCGACGCGATGCGTCCCGAGAGCGACTTCATTGGGAGCTTGAGCGCAGTGACGGAACCATATCCGCTGCGCACCTGGGGCGCGAAATGCGAGGTCGACGGGCTGCCGTCTGGCACTTTCGCATTTGCGATTCGCGATGCGATCTACGGCGCCTTCGGCGGTTCTGCCAACGATACTGTGGTCGGGGCGGCCTCCGCGACCGGCGCAGGAAAGGCGCAGAAGATATTCGACGCGTGTACACACTTTCAGTACTTTTCGGTTCCGGAGGTCAAAGCGGAGATTCAGTCGCTCTCGTGATGGTGGAGGCACCCAGATTCACTCGGTCGAACAGGATTCGAGTCTTCGCTGCCTGCACGATTCTTGCGGCCATCGTCAGTGCCTTCGTCATACGAGTGTCACGGGACATGCGCGACTTAGAGGTCCCGTGGACAGCAGGGGTTCGAGCCTCTGTCGCGGAGCCCCTTTACCGCGCTGAAGACGAGCACTATCAGTTCAAGTACCTGCCCGCCTTTGCGGTGCTGGCGATACCGCTTGGCATGTTGCCGATTCAAGTCGCGAAGGGCACGTGGTTCGTCGGCTCCGTCGTGCTGCTGATCGCCCTCATCGTCCTCAGCATTCGCCTGCTTCCCGAACAACGGAAGCCGACGACGATACTGGTCGTGAACGCGATTGTCGTCTTGGCGAAGTTCTATGCCCGCGAGCTCGATATGGGCCAGGTCAATCTGCCCTTCGCGTTGGCCGTGACGGGAGCGCTTCTCGCGATGAAAACGAAGCGAGACATGCTCGCCTCGGCGCTGATCGTCTTGTCGATCGCCATCAAACCGTATGGAGCGCTGCTGCTCCCTGTCGTGCTCGTCCGGCGGCAACGTGCTGCGATCGTTGCGACCGCCGTCGGCTGCCTGTTGCTCCTGCTGCTGCCGGTGCCGCTGTATGGTTGGAGTGGCACGGTCGGCCTTCATCAGAGCTGGTGGGCTACCGTCACCGAGACGACGGCTCCGAATCTCCTGAATCCCGATAACGTGTCGCTGGCGTCGATGTACGGCAAATGGTTCGGGATCAGTCGTCTCTCGACTGTGCTGGCGGCGGCGTCTTCACTGGTCCTGCTGGCCGGCGTGATGATGGTGTTCCTGCGGCGTCAGTCCGTTGCATTCCCGGAAGGACTCGAAGGGAGCCTGCTGCTCCTGCTGATTCCACTGTTGTCACCGCAAGGATGGGACTACGTGCTGCTGATCGCGACGCCTGCGGTCGTCTATCTCGCGAACTACCTGGATAGATTGCCTCGCCCGTTGCGAGCGATGACGGTCGTTGCCGGGCTCACGATCGGCTTGAGCCTGTTCGACATCATGGGACGCGCGGCGTATGCCGCGTTCATGGGCATGGCCATTATCAGCATTTGTGCCCTTGTTCTCGTCGCCGCACTGACCACCCTCCGACTAAAAGCAGTTGCGTAGCCACGGCACCAACGGCCATTACCGTGGTAATATCGGAATATGGCGCTGGCGAACTCGAAGGTAACGGCGCAGGGTCAGATCTCGGTGCCCCTGGAAGTCAGGCGGCGGCTCGGCATCGGCCCGGGTTCGGTCCTGGAGTGGGATGAATACGGCGAACACATCGTTGTTCGCCGGGCCGGTCGGTACACGTCTGAGGATTTGCACAAGGCGGTCTTCCCGGACGGGCCGCCGCGGCGGCGGACCGTCGCCGAAATGAAAGAGGGGATCCGGCTGCGCATGAGAAAACGGCGTGCGCGCCGTTGACACCAACGTCCTGGTGCGGCTCATCACACGAGATGACTCCAGGCAGGTTGCCGCCGCCGAAGCGTTTGTGAGGCTTGGCGCCTGGGTATCTCATCTGGCCTTGGCTGAAGCTGCGTGGGTACTTGACGCGGTCTACGAGCGCGGACCGGCGGAAGTCGCCAAAGCGATCGAGATCCTCCTCAACCACCAGCATTTGACCATTCAAGATCACGAAGTCGTGGCCGCTGCACTCGATCGGTTCCGGCAGCAGCCGCGCCTGGGATTCTCCGATTGCCTCATGCTCGAGATCGCGCGCAAAGCTGGCCATCTTCCACTGGGTACCTTCGATCGCGATCTCGGCAAAGTTCCGGGTGGACAGACCCTCGTCCCGGGCGCTGGCAGGTGAATTCAGCCCCTCGAATCTGCTGAATCCATCCTAGGCGCGACGCGAGCCCTTGACTCGCTCGCAACCTCCATGTACTTCTCTTGAGTTCCTTCGTACAATTCTTTCAATCAGAGGGCACACATGGGAGCTAATTTCGGAATCGCGGGACTCGACTGGCAGCAGCGCGTCAACTGGGACCGGCTGCGGAAGTACCGGACGGAGCGCGCACGTGAGCGCATGAAAGCCGCCGGCCTCGGTGCGATGCTCTGTATGTACGACGAGAACGTCCGCTACATCACCGGCACGCTGACTCCCGGCTGGAACCGGCTGAAGCCCGGCCTCCGCTACGCGGTCATCTGCGGCGACGATCCGCCAGTGCTCTTCGAGCAGGGCGACCTCGGCTACCAGATCGAGCGCCACTCGCCGTGGATTCCGAAAGAGAACGTGCGCTGGTCCTACGCCTGGATCAAGGGCGCGGCCGGCCCAGCATCGCAGCAGCAGGTGAAGAAGTTTACGCAGGCGATCATCGCCGAGATGAAGAAGAGCGGCGTCGGCGGCCAGAAGCTCGGCGTCGACTTCATCGACATCAACATGATCCAGGCGTTCAAGGACGCCAACATCGAGTGGACCGACGGCATGTCGGCCATGATGGAAGCGCGCGCCGTCAAAAGTGTGGACGAGCAGGAGTGCGCGCGCATCGTCGGCGCCATCGGCGACGCGGCGCACTGGGAGACGATGAAGTTCCTGCGCCCGGGGGTGACCGAGAACCAGGTCACCGCGCACATCATGCAGTTCCTCTACTCCATCCCGGGCATGGAGGACGTCGAGGACGTGATCGTCTCGAGCGGCCCGAACACCTGGCCGAACTGGCGCAACTTCTCCGACCGTATCATTCAGCCGGGCGACATCGTGTTCATGGATCTCGCCGCGCTCACCTGGAACGGCTACAAGTCGTGCTACTACCGCACGTACTGCGTCGGCAAGGAACCGACCCAGGAGCAGAAAGACATCTACGCGACGGCGCTCGAGTGGCTCTACGACTCGATCAACGCGGTGAAGGCTGGCACGACGACGAGAGAGATCGCGTTGAAGTGGCCGTCGGCAAAAGAAGCGTGGGGCTATGCGGAAGAAGATCAGGCGGCGGCCAACCTCTGGGGACACGGGCTCGGCCTCGCGCAATACGATCCACCGGTCATCTCACGCATCTGGTCGCTCGATCACCCGATCGAGATCAAGCCGGGAATGGTCTTCGCGCTCGAAACACAGCACGGGAAGATGTACCGCTGGGGCGTGCGCATCGAGGAGATGCTGATCGTTCATGAGGATCGCATCGAGATCACCTCGAATTTCCCCGTGAAGCAGATCACCGTCGTCGATCCGATTCCGGGCTATGGGGATCACGTGAAGTGAACATGGCTAACTCCCAATTCCCAATTTCCAACTCCCAATTCGTTGCCCTTCTATGGGAGTTGGCCCTCGACTGTCGCTCGGGCCACCCCGAGCAGCGTCGAGGGGTGGGATTTGGGCGTTGGGAGTTGACAGGTGAGCGCCGTGAGCCGTTCTAGTTTCATCGTTCCTCTGTCAAGCGGCGAAGCCACTGATGCGTCGCGTTTCGGTCCGAAGGCGGCCAACCTCGCCGCCCTCGGGCGCGCTGGATTGAGAATCCCGGGCGGCTTCTGCCTCGACGCCGACGCTTATCGGCATCAAGTCACCTTCATCGGCCTCACCGACGACACGCGCGGTGTATTCGGCGCGGCGGATCCGCAACGGGCGCGGCAGCACGCGCTCAACGTGAAGCTCGGCCTGCTCGAGCGGCCCATCGCTCCGGCAGTGCTCGAGCCACTGCTGGCGTCATGGCGCGAGCTTGTCGATCGTACGGGTGCACTTACCGTGGTTCGCTCGTCGGCGCTCGTCGAGGATCGATTCGGGTCGAGCTTCGCAGGGCAGTTCGAAAGCTACCTGGGGCTCGAAGAGGAATCCGAATTCATCACTGCCGTCCGATCCTGTTGGACGGCGCTCTGGTCCACGCGCGCGCTGCGCTACATGGCCACTCACGATCTCGATCCCGCTGACACGGCGATGGCCGTGCTGGTTCAGCCGCTCGTTCACGCGCGTGCTGCGGGCGGCGGACTGAGTCAGACCGCCGAAGGCACGATGCTGGTGAACGCCACGCTGGGACTGGGCGCCTCGCTCGCGCAGGGTGAGGTCACTCCCGATCGGTTCGAGCTCGATCGAGATGGAACCGTTCGCCACGTGTCGCCCGGACGCAAGGACCACGCCCTCAGCTGCGGCCATCGTCGCGCGCCGGCGGCGCAGGCGATATCGGCAGCGCAAGCCGTCGAGCCGTGCCTCACTCGCGAGGAAGTCTCACAGCTCGCGCACATGATGCGGATAGCCGAAGACGTGCTCGGCCTCGCCGTCGAGGTCGAGTGGGCGATCGACGATGAGGGGTTCACGATGCTGCAGGCGCGCCCACTGCACCTGGAAGCGCCGCACGTGCCAGACGAGATCTGGCTGCAGCACCCGCGACTCAACGGTCACCCGGCGGGCATCGGCTGGGGCACGGGACGAGCCGTCGTGATCAATTGCGAGTGCGAGATCGGTCGAATTGCCCCCGGGGATGTCCTGGTAACGCGAGTCGCCGGCCCGGCGCTCGGCCATATCCTCTCTCGCGTATCGGGCGTGGTGACGGAACGTGGCGGAAGCACGTCGCATTTCGCCTCGCTCGCCCGCGAGCGAGGCATTCCGATGGTCCTCGGCGTCGCCGATGCGACGCGCCGCATTCCCGACGGAGCGCAGGTCGCAGTGGACGGGGTGGCCGGGATTGTGCGGTGGATAGCCTGACTCCGCCAAATTGCACGTCTTCAGTGTCTAAGCTCTTAGGCAGTGAGATGCTGTCCCTCAGACTGACGGCCTTTGTCCTGGCAATGATCACGACGGCAGTTGCTGGTGTGTCATCACAAGGGACTGCGGTCACCGATCGCATCATCGAGGAAGACATCCGAGTCCGGCTTCCGCTGTTGCCGTGCGCTGTACCGGGGGCCGCTATTCGCATCGCCGAGTCGCATTCTGTCCCGCTCGGTCTCGAACTGGTGCCCGAGCCGTGCGGAGAAAAGGGCAAGACCTACCCCGATCGCGCAGATGAAATCGTCCTGACCGGGATGAGCGTGAGCCGCGCGTTCGATCGGCTCGTCGAGCTCGACGAACGCTACGTCTGGAGCGAGGCCGATGGCGTCATCATCGTTCGCCCGGGCGTGACGTGGTTCGATACCAACCACTTCCTGAATCGAAAGATTCCCCTCTTCAGGGTCAGGGAGGGGCGCATGTGGACAGCGATGAACGAGGTTCACTCGGCCCTCGGCGGCGCCAGGGGGCCAGCCGACGAATTAATGCCAGCCAGGACACCGCAAAGCGGCCGGATGTTTTCCGTCTCCTCGAGGACGACGACGGCGGTTGATGCGCTCAATGCCGTTGTGCGAGCACATGGGTCGCTTCGGTGGACGGTGGAGTATTGCAAACCGCAGGCGCGTTTCGAATACGCCATGTTGCGTTTGAATACGTTTGACGGCGACGGCGTTGGACGTCGTTCTGCGACAGAGCGAGACGATGGCACGTGGTCCGACGCGTGCAGCACACAATAGTGGGCGGCTTCATCGCCCTTTCTGCCAACCATCGGCAGCGCACTGCTCCGGAATCGGCGAATCGACTCAAGGCGAACGCACCTTCTCCTTTAGCGGAAGATCCGCCTGCCTGCGGTGCCACTCGCGCTTTCGACCGATATCAGTCCGGTGGGTTTTGCGCAAGGCACGAATGACACTGCATATAGCTTCTGCGGGATTCTATTGATAACTGGAACGATCCTCCTAAGACATTGAGGTGCCGTACACATCCCAATCGAGGCGTTTCCGCTCCTCAAGCGTGTTCGTGGGCGCTCTCTCCCGACGACTTCCGGCGGGTGCGCGCTGTCTTCGAGTCTGCGCTGAAACGCGCGTCCGGCGGGGGTTCCAGCCCCGGTGGCGCAGCGACGGAAAAGAGTTGTTCTACATCGCATTCGACGAGCAGCCGCGGGGCCGCGAAGAGTCGAAGGCCAGCCTCTCGTATACTCATGTCATGCACAGCCGAAGTGCGAGTGCCATCGATCGCCGCCGTATAGACAGGCTCATGGCGATGACGCCAGACGAGCGCATTCGCTTGGCCGAGCGCCTCGGCGAAGAAGGGCTCGCATCCTACATGGACACCCACCACGTCGATCGGCAAACCGCCGTGGCGCGAATCAAGGCGACACGGCGGCTGGGTCGTCGCCCTTCGGCCTGCGCAGAGCCGGATGAACGTTGAGCCTGTCGTTCGTGTACTCCAGTCAATCGGTGCGCCCCATGCCCTGATTGGCGGGCATGCCATGGCAGCGCGCGGCTATCCACGCTTCACGATCGACGTCGACGCGCGTCGCGCGCCAGGTTTCCCATCCCAACGTGTGCCGCGTATACGACATCGGGTTCATCCTGACAGAGTGCAGATATACTCCCCGCATGAGATCCATCGTGGCTGCCGTCACGACGGCCCTGCTTGTGCTCGGCATGATCCAGACTCAGGGCTTGCAGCTTCAGAAGGTCACGCTGAACTACCCGACCCGGAGTGGCGCCTCGTGGCCCCTGTTCATCGCCAAAGAAGGCGGCTACTACGAAAAACAGGGGCTCGATGTGACACTCGTATTTGCCGGCCATCCTGCCGGGATTGCGATGGTCGTGAGCGACCAGGCGCAGATGAGCAGCTATAACCTCGAATCCGTGATGCAGGCCAGCTCGCGAGGCGAGGCGCCCTTTGCCGTGGTTGGAGCATCTCTGAACAAGGCCTACTTCGCGTTGATGTCGCGGAAAGACATCAACGGCGTCACGGATCTCAAAGGCAAGACCTTTGCCGTGAGCCAGATCGGCGATCCGCCTTACAACTACACGAGCGCGTTTCTTCGCAAATTCGGGATGACACCGCGCGACGTCCAGTGGATCGCCGCGGGCGCTGATGCAACCGGGCGCGCGGCCGCGCTATCGGCCGGTCGCGCCGACGCCACGCTGTTGACGCCGCCCGCCTATTTCAGGCTCGAGGAGGCCGGCTTCAAGAATCTCGGCAACCTTGCCGACCACGACGACATCTTCGCGGCGACGACCTACCTGATGAAGAAGACGACGATCGCCGCGAACCCCCGTATGCCGGAGCAGTTGATCAAGGCGCACGCGGAAGCCATCAAGCGCTTTTACGACGACAAGGCGTTTGCGGTAAAAGCGTATCAGGCGTACGACAAGCAGACCAACGCCGACGTGGAGCGCCTCTACGACGGATACGCCAAGGCCAACGTGCTGGAGCGGGTGCCGTTCGTGCTGGCGCCCGCGCTGCAGGCGGTGATGGATCAGCAGAGCGACGCGAAGCTGCTGGCTCAGATGAAGGCATTCGACTTTCGTACCGTCATCGACAACAGCGTCGTTGCCCGACTCGTCAAGGAAGGCTTCTTTCAGAAGCTGTTCGGCCCGGGCGTGAAGGCCGAAGAGGATCGGAAGTCGAAGCTCGCGTTCAAGTAGATGGCAATCAGGTATCGCGCCGACCAGGTCGGCAGTTTTCTTCGTCCGCAAGAGATCCGCGACGCGCGCAACAACCCGTCACTGAGCCTGGAACAGCTCCGCGAGATCGAGGATCGCCATATCCTGCGCGCACTCCAGCGTCAGAGGGATCTGGGCTTCAAGATCTTCACAGACGGCGAGCTGCGTCGAAGTCAGTTCATGGGTGATTTCTACGAGTCCGTCGACGGTCTGGACAGCGACGGCTCGATTGCTCGCGCCTGGAAGGGGCAATCTGCTGACGGCGCTAGCGGCGGAGTCGCCCTGGCGCAGCCCACCGGTCTCGTCGTCGACAAGATCAAGCAGAAGAAGCGCCTCACCAAGCATGAAGCCGACTTCCTGGCGCGTCACGCCCCCGGCGACGCGAAGATGACGCTGCCGACGGCCAATCAGTTTCCGGCGATTGCATATCGGAAGGGGCTTAGCGAACGCGCCTACGCGACCTATTCAGACTTTCTGTGGGATATCGTTCCGATCATCAAATCCGAAATTCAGGCGCTCGTGAACGAAGGCATTGCCTACGTCCAGATCGACGCGCCCCGATATAGCTACTACCTCGATCCCAAGTGGCGCGACTACATCCGGAGAGAAATCGGCGTCTCTCCCGACGACGCGCTCGACGAAGCGATCCGCGTGGACAACGCCTGCCTCGAGGGCGCGCGGCGCGATGGCGTCACGCTGGCCATCCACCTCTGCCGCGGCAACAGCCGCAGTCAGTGGTACGCCGAGGGCGGCTACGACCCGATTGCAGAAAAGCTGTTCAACCAGCTCGACGTGCACCTCTTCCTGCTGGAGTACGAGTCGGAGCGGGCTGGAACCTTCGAGCCGCTCCGTTTCGTGCCGCCCGACAAGGGCATCGTTCTCGGTCTGGTCAGCACGAAAGTGCCGCAACTCGAGCCGGAAGACCTTCTCCTTCGGCGCATCGAGGAAGCAAGCCGGTACGTCCCGCTCGACAACCTTGCACTCAGCCCTCAGTGCGGCTTCGCCTCGTCGCTCGAAGGCAACCTGTTGACCGAAGACGAACAATGGCAGAAGCTGCAACTTGTCACTGATACGGCTCGAAAGGTCTGGAACACGACATAGCCATGGCCTCATTTCACATCACGGTTTCCGATTCTGTTTTTCCCAACCTGGATCCGGCCCGCCAGGTGCTCGCGACGATTGGCGCCGAGCTCCGCATGGCCGACAGTCCGACGCCCGAGGGCATCGTGGCGGCCGCGGCCGCGTCCGATGCCTTGCTCGTCACCTACGCGAAGATCACGGCCGACATGATTAGCAAGATGCCGAAATGCCGGATCATTTCGCGGTTCGGCATCGGCGTCGACAACGTCGACATCGAAGCCGCGACGGGCGCCGGCATCGTCGTCACCAAGGTGCCCGATTACTGCATCGACGAGGTCTCCGATCACGCGATGGCACTCCTGCTGGCGATCGTCCGGAAGGTCCCCTCGTCGAGCGCTCGAACTCACAGTGGGCGTTGGGAGATGAAAGCGGTCGTGCCGATTCACCGGTTGCGCGGGAGCGTGCTCGGCCTTGCTGGCTTCGGCCGGATTCCGCAGCTGGTGGCGCCCAAAGCGAAAGCGTTCGGGATGAAGGTGGTCGCGTACGATCCGTTCGTCCCGGACGACGCGTTCTCACGCGCCGGTGTCGAGCGCGTGGATCTTCCCGCGCTCCTGGCCTCATCCGATTACATCTCGGTGCACACGCCGTTAACGGCGGAGACGAAACATCTCTTCAATCGCGACACGTTCGGCCGGATGAAACGAGGCGCCTACATCGTCAACACCGCGCGCGGTCCAATCATTGATGAAGCCGCTCTGGCCGAAGCGCTCGACTCCGGACAAATCGCCGGCGCCGCGCTCGATGTGATGTCGCAGGAGCCGCCGCCGCCATCGCCGCTCTTCGAGCGAGACAACGTGATCATCACGCCGCACACGAGCTTCTATTCCGAGGAATCGCTCGTGGAGCTGCAGATGAAAGCCGCTCAGGAAGTCGTCGCCGTGCTCAGTGGAAAATCACCACGCAACCCAGTTAATCCGGAGGCGCTCGCACACCGATGAAAGCCATGCTGTTAACCGCGCCCGGGGAACTGGTCCGCGACGATGTAACGCGCCCGGGGCCGGAGCAGGGCCAGTTGCTGGTACGCGTGACGCACACCGGCATCTGTGGCACTGACTACAAGATCTTCAACGGCGCCATCCCGGTGAAGTACCCACGAATCATGGGCCACGAGATCGCGGGCGCAGTCATGGAGCCGGGCGGCAGTTCGCTGCGCAGTGGAGATCGCGTCATCGTCGATCCGCAGTTGTATTGCCGGAGCTGTTTTCATTGCCGCATCGGTCAAACCCATCTCTGCCGCAACGGCGTGCTGGTTGGTCGCGACCGGGACGGCGGGTTTGCCGAGTTCGTAACCGTTCCGCCGAGCCACGTCTTCCCTCTGCCAGCCTCGGTCGAGACACGGGTCGCCCCGCTGATCCAGGTCCTCACGACGTGTCTGCACGCGCAGCGTCAGATCGACATCTTCCCTGGCGAGTTCGTCGTGGTGCTCGGTCTTGGCGTGACGGGTCAGCTGCACGTGCAGCTCGCGAAGGCACGAGGCGCGACGGTCATCGGCGTCACGCGAAGCGCCGACAAGCGGGCGCTCGCCGAGACACTCGGCGCCGATCTCACAATACCTGGCGGCGACGACGCGGTTGCCCGGGTGAGAGAGGCGACCGACGGACGCGGCGCGGATGTCATCATCGAAACAACCGGCGTTGTGCCATCGCTGTCCTCAGCGATTCAAATGGCGCGATCGGGCGGGCGGCTGCTGCTGTTTGGGATCATCACAGCCAAGGAAGGAGCGCTGCCCTTCTACGACTTGTATTTCAAGGAACTCGCCCTGATTAACGCGCGCGTCGCCAAGAGCGAGGACTACCCGGCATCGATCGATCTCGTCGAGCGGGGTCACGTTCGTCTCCAGCCGCTGGTCAGTGACGTGAAGCCGCTCGAAGACCTCAAGGCCGCGATCGGCATGCTCGGATCGGACAACGGTGCACGAATGAAGATCATCATGGAGCATATCTAAGGAGTGACTATGAAGAGAGCCGCGACCATCGCTTTCCTCGTGGCCGTGTTCGCGCCGGCTGTGATTCTGGCTCAGGGAGGCGCTGTCTCCCTGGATAAGGCGACGGTCTCGAAGGAAATCGCGCAGCGCACGCTGATGAAAAATCAGATCAGCGCCACGGTTGCCCGGCAGATTGTCGACGCGTGCCTTGACTTCGCACGCAATCAACAAGGGGGCCCAGGCAACTACGCTATCTTCGTCCTCGCGCCGAACGGGGACATCGTCGATGCCCACGTGATGGACGGCGTTCTTCCGATCGGGGTTGAAACCGGGTTGCTGAAGGCGAAGACCGCTCTCTATGCGCGCACGCCGTCGAGCGCCGTCGCACAGCGTTTCAGCGACGTCGACGGGCGCGTGATTCGACTCGATCTCGGCAAGGAATCCGGTCTCGCCTACTATTTCGTCGGCGGTGGCCTGCCAATTGTCGTTGAAAACAATCTGATCGGTGCCATTGGCGTCGGCGGTGGAAACATGGACGAGCAGTGCGCATACCAGGCACTCACGAAGGTCCTCGGTCCGCAGCCGCCGTTACCCACGCCCGCCGGGCGCGGCGCGCCTGCTGGCGGCGCGCCACCGGCCGCTGGAGGTCGACAGGGCGGCCGCGGAAACTGACGAGCGGTGGTCTACTTCGTCACTCAGACGCTGAACGGCCTTTTTTCCGCAGCACTGCTTTTCTTGATCGCGAGCGGCCTCACGCTGGCGTTCGGCGTGATGCGGATCGTCAACATCGCGCACGGGTCCTTCTACATGCTCGGCGTCTACGTCGCCTACACGGTGGCGACACGGACGTCGAGCCTGCTTGCCGGGACACTCGTCGCCGTCATCATCGTCGGCGCGGTCGGCTTCCTGATGCAGCGTCTGTTCCTTCGCCGCTTCGCGTCGCAGCCCCTGGCCCAGATGATGATGACGATGGGGTTCGCGCTGGTCTTTCGAGACGCCGCGCTCATGATCTGGGGAGGCGATCCGTTCACGCTGACGACGCCGGGATGGCTGGCCGGTTCGATGGAGATCGGCGCGATCGTGTTTCCCTGGTACCGCCTCTTCGTCATTGCCGTGGCGGCGCTCGTCGGAGTGGGCTTGTGGATCATCAATGAGCGCACGTTGATTGGCGCGCGTGTCCGCGCGACGGTCGACGATCCGGAGATCGCCGCGGCCACAGGCATCAACGTCGCGCGTCTTTCAGGCGGCGTCTTCGCCGTCGGAGCGGCGCTGGCGGCTTTCGGTGGCGTCATGGGCGGCCCCATCCTCGGCGGCTATGCCGGTATGGATTTCGAACTCCTGCCGTTGGCGTTCGTGGTGGTGATCATCGGCGGCATGGGCAGTCTCAAGGGCGCGCTCATCGGGGCGATCGTTGTCGGGATGATCGACAACTTCGGCAAGGCCCTCGTCCCGGAGCTCTCGTACTTCACCCTGTTCGCACCGATGGTGCTGGTGCTCGCGCTCAAGCCAACAGGGTTGTATGGCAGAGCGTAGCGTCGGGCGCCAGTGGCGTTTGCCCCTGGTTGTGCTCTTTGCCGCCTTCCTGCTCGTCAGCCCGCCATTTCTGTCTGCCTACTGGGTGGGACTTCTGACGCAGGTGGTGATTCTGGGCATCCTCGCGATGAGCCTGGATTTGCTGATTGGCTACACCGGCCTGCCGTCGCTCGGTCATGCCGGCTTCTTTGGTGTCGCCGCGTACGGAGTAGGGATCCTGTCGACGACGTATCACGCGGGCTTCTGGACATCGGTCGCTGGTGGACTTGCGATCGGCACCGGGCTGGCGGCGCTGTTCGGCCTGATCGTCTCGCACGTGCGCGATGTCTACTTCCTCATGATCACCATGGCGCTTGGGATGGTGCTGTGGGGCCTGAGCTTTCGATGGATCCCGGTGACCGGCGGGGATAACGGGATCTCCGGCATTCCCCGCCTCGAGACGCTCGTCGGCCTGCCGGCGGCTGGGCCAATCCCTTTCTACTACGTTGCGTTGTTCGTGTTCGCGCTGTGCATGGGGCTGATGACGCTGCTCGTGAAGTCGCCGTTCGGCCTGACGCTCCAGGGCATTCGAGAGCACGAGCCGCGCATGCGGAGCCTTGGCTTCAACACCTGGCTGCACGGCTACTTGAGCTATGTGTGCGCCGGGGCCTTCGCCAGCGTCGCCGGGATCATGTGGGCGTACTACAACGGCTTCGTCAGCCCGACGTATCTCGACCTGACGGCCTCGTCGGAGTTGTTTCTGATGGTGACGCTCGGCGGGCCGGCAACGCTCGTCGGACCCGTCATCGGAGCTGGCGCGATCGTCATCCTCAAAAACGTGATGAGCGCCTACACCGCACGATGGCTTCTCATCCTCGGCATCGTCTACATCGTCACGATCCTGTGGGCGCCACAAGGCTTGTGGAATCTGGGGCAACGAAGGCGCGCATGAACACGATTCGCGCATTCATCGCAGCACTCGTCCTCGCCTGCGCCGCAACCGTCATTGTCGCGCAGACCGATGCACGGCCCCCAATCAAGATCGGATTCATGGTGCCGCTCTCGGGCGGCAACGCGCAAAACGGCCGCGACATCCTGAACGGTTTCCTGATGTACCTCGACGAGATCGGTTACCGCGCCGGCGGGCGAACGATTGACCTCATCGTTGAAGACGATGAAGCGATTCCGGCAGTGGGGCTGACGAAGGCGCGGAAATTGATCGAGCGCGATGAAGTTCACGTCATGGCAGGAGCGCTCCTGTCTTCGACAGGATATGCACTCGCACCGTACATCACGTCGATGAAGATTCCGATGGTGTATCCCGTGGTATCGGCCGACGACCTCACGCAGCGGCGACGCAGCGACTGGATCGTCCGTACCGGCTGGAGCGGAAGCCAACCGAATCACGCGTTTGGTGAGTACGCATACCGAACACTCGGGATTCGGTCGGTCGTCACCATCGCGCTCGACTACGCGTTCGGCTGGGAATCGGTCGGCGGCTTCGAACGAACGTTCGTGGCCGAGGGCGGCCGCATCCGGCAAAAGCTCTGGGTCCCGCTGTCCGTCCACGACTTCGCGCCGTATCTCGCGCAGATCCCACGCGACGTCGACGCCGTCTACGCGCTTCTGCTCGGCAGGACGGCGCTCCAGTTCATGCGGCAATATCAGGAGTTCGGGCTGAAGGGGCGCGTGAAGCTGATCGGAGGCGGCACGACCACCGACGAGCACGTGCTGCCTTTCATGGGTGACGAAGCGCTGGGAACCGTCACCGCGCTGCACTACAGCGCAGCGCTTGATACACCTGCCAACAAAGCCTTTGCGGAGACGTATCGCACGCGATACAAGAAGGTCCCGAGCTACTACTCGGAAAGTATGTACACCGGCGGCAAATGGCTCGTCGCCGCCATCAACGCCATCGGGGGGCGAGTCGAAGATCGTCAGGCGCTAGTCGAGGCGCTGAGGCAAGTGAAACCAGAGGGGCTCCCTCGCGGACCCGTCGAGCTCGACGACTACGGCAACCCGATCGAGAACGTCTACATCCGCAGGGTCGAGCGCGTAAACGGTCAGCTGCAGAACACAGTGATCGACACTTTCCCGAGCGTGTCGCAGTTCTGGAAATACCCGCCGGCCGAGTACCTGCGGGAGCCGCTCTACGCGAGATGATGCCTCCCTGCCTTCAGCTCGAAGGTGTGTCGCGCCACTTCGGCGGACTGCGAGCCGTGGACAACGTGACGCTCTCGGTGCAACCCGGCGCGCGCCACGCGGTCATCGGTCCCAATGGCGCAGGAAAGACGACGCTGTTCAACGTCATCAGCGGGGAGTCGCCAGCGAGTCGCGGAACGATCAGCCTCAACGGCGCCAACATCACGAAGCTGAAGGCGCACCAGCGTGCCCGTCTCGGTATCGCCAGGACCTTTCAGATCACGCGGCTGTTCCCGGAACTCACGGTGATCGACAATGTCCTCCTCGCTTGTGCGGCGCTCGACCGGCGTAAGTTCGCGATGTACAAGCCGCTATCGTCGTATCCCGAGTTCACCGAACGAGCCACGAGCCTGCTGGAACAGTTCGGTCTCACGAGCATCGCACACGAACAAGCGCGCCACATCTCGTATGGCGCCTGTCGCCGGCTCGATGTCGCGCTCGCACTGGCCGGTCGTCCGCGGCTGCTGCTGCTCGATGAACCGATGGCCGGGCTCTCGACGCCCGAGCGCGTAGCAATCCGCGGCCTCCTCGAGCAGCTCGATCCATCAATCGCAGTCATGCTCATCGAGCACGACATGGACGTCGCGTTCTCCTTCGCCGCGCGCGTCACTGTGCTTCACCAGGGCAAAGTCCTCGCCGACGGAACGCGCGATGACGTCAGCACGAACGACCTCGTGCAGAAGGCCTATCTCGGAACCGTCGGCGGCAGGCCGTAGACACATGCTTGAAGTCGTCGACCTACACACCTATTACGGTGACAGCCACGTCCTGCAGGGCACTACGTTGCGAGCCGAACGGGGCTATGTCACGTCTGTTCTTGGCCGTAACGGCGTCGGCAAGACGACGCTATGTCGATCGCTTGCGGGTCTCACGCCGGCGCGCCGTGGTCGCGTGGTGCTGGGCGGCCTCGACGTGACGCGACTGCCACCGCATCGTATTTGCGACGCCGGCATCAGCCTGGTCCCGCAGGGCCGGCGCATCTTCGTTTCGCTCACCGTCCACGAGAATCTGATGATCGCTGTACGTCCGGCCAAGTCGGGGAATGCGTGGACGATCGAGCGCGTGTTTGCGCTGTTCCCGAGGCTCGCCGAGAGACGCCATCACGGTGGAAACGACTTGAGCGGTGGCGAACAACAGATGCTGGCGATCGCGCGCGCCCTGGTTGCGAACCCGGTCCTGCTGGTCATGGACGAACCAACCGAGGGGCTGGCGCCCGCGCTGGTCGCCGAGGTCGCTCGGCTGATTCGTCAGTTGCGCGAAGAGGGAACAACCGTCCTGCTCGTCGAGCAGAACGCCGCCTTCGCCGTTGACGTGTCAGACGCCGCGCACGTAATGCATCAGGGCACGATCGTACATTCGTCGGCGCCGGCGACGTTGTGGGCGAACGAAGAGATCAAGAGTCAGTATCTGGGTGTGCCTGGGACGAAGACTGGTTAGGGATCACGAACCGCGGTTGTGCTCAGTTGGCTTTCGCGACCGGTGCTGCTGGTTTCGCAAACTTTGCCGCGTCGATGTTGACGTTCGGCTGGACGTCGCTGAGCTCCACGATGTCACGCCCGTCCAGCCAGGTGTCCGTCCATTTGAACGGCATCTTGACCCCGGCCACCTCGCGATAGTCTGAGTAGTCGGTCTGCCTGGAGATACGACCGACCGGCGAGTCGTTGTAGCGGACGTGGCGCACGAGCAGGCCGGACTCGGCATCGAAATACAGCGTCGCCGTCCCTCCTCGAGCCGTCGTCCCCTGCACCACCTGCACGTCACGATCGCCGATCACCGTGGCAAGCCCCACCCGCCAATTCGTGAGCGCTTTCTTGATGCCGGCAGGGAGTGCCAAATCTGCCTCCAGCTTGAGGCCGTCGACTTCCTGCGGGCTCAACGGGAGCACTGCAACCGGCCTGAGCGGCGCCGCAATCCAGGCGGAGGTGCCGTCGTAGGTGGTCGTGCTGTCGCCGGAGGAGGTTCGGATAATCGTCGTGCGCTGCCCGGCGCGAGAGTAGATCTCCAGCGGACGTGGTTCGTTCTCCGGGCCGTAGCCCGCGCTCGTTCCCTTGGCCACATAACTCCTGAGGGCGGCAATCCGCTGCGCCCCGCCAATGGCCTGGATGTATTTGTCCAGAATCTCGTCGGCCTTCGGTGCATTCGGCGCTTGTTCGAAGATGGCGTTCGCATCCATGGGCACACTGCCGTAGAGATCGGCCAGATCAGCCGTTGCCCGTGGACGCGCGCTGCCGCGATGGCAGGTGTAGCACGTGACGACCTGGCGCCCGCGGAAATGTTGCTTGTTAATGGTCTGCATCATCGTGATCATCACGCGTGCCATCTGCTTGCGGGGGCTGTCGCTCGCGTAGACCGACCAATCGGCATCACCTGCCGCGTGACAGTCCTCGCAGGACATCCCAAGCGCGGCGGAAAAGATCCCCATCGTGCCCATGAACTCGTTCACGGGAATGCCCTTGAGCACCTGCACGTTCTTGAAGACCGTCTCGGCCATGGGCGGCACGGCGGGGGCAGACCCGGTCTGACCGCTCGTGATCGCGACGGCCGAGACCCACACCACGACCAAGGCGGCAACGGCAACTATCGATTTCTTCGACCTCTGTGTCATAACCGCCGACTATACCTATCCGCTGCGACTCCGGCAATGCGAACCAGTCAAAGGGCTTTGCCTACCGTCCCTAGCAAAGCCGTTGACTGGTCGGCAGTGTCTTTTTGGCGCGCTTCGCGCGCCGGGACCGTCTGCGAATCACTGAAGTAAAAATCCGCACAACAAGCCGCATAGCGGTCCACTTCAGAGATCTGCCACTACGGATTTGACAGACTGGCGCGCCAGTGACAAATTCTCCGGGTTCCGCGGCGTGCCGCGTCGCTAGACGCCTTGACCGCCCAAACGCTTGATCTTGAGTCAAGCTTCCCCGGGCAAGGCGTCTACGCCCGCGCGGAACGCGGGCAGGAGACACTGTGACTAGCGAGGTAGAGTCACATACGCGAGCGTTGGTCGGGCTGAAGCCGGACATTACGCATGCTCGCGGTGTGAGCGCACCTCGCTAGGTCTGGAGGCGTGATGTCCGTCAAGTTACGTGCTGGTGTAGGCGTGGGATTCGTGTTGATCGCCGGGGTGGTGTTGTCAGCGGGAAGACAGGCGCCACCGCCCTCCGGCCCGGTTAGCACCGCTCAGCTGAAGCAAATTGCCTACCTGAAGGCATCGAATGCGGAGGCGGACGACCATTTCGGGTGCGGCGGCGTCCTCGATGGCCACTCCGGGTGGGGTGTCGCGATCAGCGCTGACGGGAACACTCTCGCCGTCGGTGCGCCGCACGAGAACGGCGGCGCCAAGGGAATCAACGGCGATCAGAAAGACAACTCCGTGTACGGCGCGGGGGCCGTTTACGTCTTCGCGCGGAGCGGTTCAGGCTGGGCCCAGCAGGCCTACGTGAAGCCGTCCAATCCGCAGATGGGCGCCGAGTTCGGCCACGTCGTCGTTCTCAGCGCCGACGGCAACACGCTGGCGGTGTCGGCCTTCGGCGAATCGAGCAAAGCGACCGGCATCAACGGCAATCAGGAAGATCACTCCATCCCGCAGGCGGGAGCTGCCTACGTATTCACCCGCACCGGAACGAGGTGGACGCAACAGGCGTACGTCAAGGCCTCGAACACCGGCGAAGCGGGCGCCACGCCTGACAGCTTTGGCGACGGCGATCAGTTCGGCGTGTCGCTTGCGCTGAGTGATGACGGCCGAACGCTGGCGGTGGGAGCGATTACCGAGGACAGCAACGCGTCCGGCATCAACGGCAACCAGGCCGACAACTCCGCGATGTCGTCAGGCGCCGTTTACGTGTTCACGCTGGCTGGCACGACCTGGTCTCAGCAGGCCTACATCAAGGCCGGCAATCCCGACCCCGGTGACCTGTTCGGCTACGCCGTCTCACTCAGCGCGGATGGCAACACGCTTGGTGTTGGCAGCTATGACGAAGGGGGCTCATCGCGCGGCATCAACGGTCCGCCCGACAACATGCGACGCGGCTCCGGGGCCGTTTATGTGTTCACCCGCGCAGGAGCGACGTGGAGTCAACAGGCTTACATCCACGCCTCCAACGCGGAGGCTGGCGACTCGCTCGGCGTCAATGTCGTCCTCAGCGACGACGGGAACACGCTGCTTGCCAGTTCACTGGATGAGGACTGCAAGGCAACAGGCGTGAACCCGCCGGGGTGCGACAACGATCGCGCGGACGACATCTCGACCGGAGCCGCATACGTCTTCGTGCGCAGCGGCACGACGTGGACACAGCAGGCCTACCTGAAGTCGTCCAACACTGGTCCCAACGATTGGTTCGGATCGCGCGCCGCGTTGAGTGGTGATGGCAACACCGCGGCGCTCGGGGCATCGCTCGAAGACAGTTCCGGCAAGGGGATCAACGGCAAGCAGGACGACGACGCGGCGCCGGAGTCAGGAGCAGTCTACTTTTTCACTCGCACGGGGACCACGTGGAGCCAGCAGTACTACGTGAAGAGCTCGAACGCCGAGCCCTACGACGAGTTCGGCGGCTCGGTCGCGCTCAGCCGCGACGGCCGCACCATGGTCGCGTCGGCGCACGCCGAAGACGGTGGGTCAAAGGGCGTGGGTGGTAATCAGGCGGACAACTCGATCATGGAATCGGGTGCCGTCTACGTTTTCGGCAATTGAATTCAACTCCCAACTCCCAACGCCCAACTCCCAAGCAAACGCTCGAGCGGGCCTTTGGGAGTTGGGAATTGGGAATTGGGAATTGGGAGTTCCCGCTTACTGGTCGCGCAGAAGCGGGATACCCGTTGATGGCGCCGGCCGCGCCTGTACGAACGCGTAGATGTTCGCCAAGTCGGTGTCCGACACCACCTTTGCCGTGTACGGCGGCATCTGACCAGTGGGCCGCCGGACGTACTGGCTGAACGCGGTGAATGCGATCGGCTTCGGCCCGAGGCGTGGCCCAGTCGCACTCGATCCCTGTGCTTCGCGGCCATGGCACTGGTAACACCCGTAGCTCGCGAACAGCTTCTTGCCTTCGTCGGCGTTTCCCGAGGGCGTAGCTGCGAGCTGCGGTGAAGGCGTCTGGACCTGCGCAGTCGCTACAGGCGCGAGGGGCGCGAGCATCAGCGTCAACGCCCAACCTCCAACTCCCAACGCCCGACAGACTCGTTGGTTCACAGGCTCTCCTTTCCTACCTCGGTTGCGTCACCACATCGATCAGCGACGGCTCACCGCGCTTGACGACCTCGAGCGCGCGTGCGATCGCCGGTGCGAGATCGCTCGGGTTGGTGATCGGTCCCTGCGCATGGACGCCCATGCCCTGCGCGATCTTCGCGAAGTCGACATTCGGATCGTCGATCGTCGTGCCGATGTGCGCGCGTGTGACACCGCGATTGTGGCGATTGGCCATGCGCTGCAGGTGCATGACCTCCTGGTGATAGGCGCGGTTGTTGTGCATCACGGCCAGGAGCGGAATGCGATGGTGCGCCGCCGTCCACCAGACACCGGGCGCATAGAGGAAGTCACCATCGCCCTGGATCGTGACCGACAGCCGCCCGTGCTTCTTGTTGGCGAGTGCCGCGCCAATTGCGGCGGGCGCACCGTAGCCAACGCCGGCTCCGCCCGAGCCGCCAAGCGATTGGTAATGCTTCTCGAAGTTCCACAGCTGCGCCGTCCAATCGCTCATGATGCCGCTCTCGGCCACCAGCGACCAATCCTCCTTCTTGATCTGAGCCCACAGCTCCATCGTCATGCGAGCGGTGCTGATCGGGCTCGCATCCCACGCATACGCCGCCTCGGCGCGTGCGCGCTCGAGCGCACGCCCGTGCGCTTCGGCAAGCCGGCGCCGGCGCGTCTCGAACGCCGTGCGTCTGTCGGCCGTGATCAGACGCTGGCACGCTTCCGTCAACGCCGGCAACGTCGCTTCGGCATCGGCGGCCATTGCCACGTCGACCTCGGGATACCGTTGGAAGTCCTGGTAGTTCCCTTTCGTCGCCAGATCGAGGGCCGTGATGCTGATCAGTTTCGTGCCGGGCTTGGCGATCGTCCTCGACGTGCGTGTCAGCCCGTCGCGAACGGCGCTGACCGTCCCCCAGAAGTCGGTCAGCTCCAGGCCCAGGACGACGTCCGCCTCGGCGACGAGCTGCCGCGCAGCGCTGCTCTGATTGAGCGGGTGACGCGAGGGGAAGTTCATGCGCCCGCCTTGATCGACGACCGGCGCCTGCAGCGTTTCGGCTAACTCAATCAGACGCTGCCCCCCCGCCGGCGTGCGCGCAGCGCGGTCAGCGACGATCACCGGGTTCTGGGCGTTGACCAGCAGGCGCGCGGCTTCGGCCACGGCGCCCGAATCGCCCTGGGGCGGCGTCGCACGAGTGAGCTTCGGGATGCGCAGTCGCGACGCCACTTCCGGCGAGATCGGATCCTCCTGCAGTCCCCCATCGAGCACCATGAGCACCGGCATCATCGGCGGCGTCATCGCGATCTTGTAGGCACGCACGGCGGACTCTGCAAAGTGCGGCAGGGAAATCGGCAGATCGTCCCACTTGATGAAGTCGCGGATCATCACTGCCGCGTCCTGGACGCTGTGCGACCATTCCACGCCGGGTCTCCTCAACGTCGCATCGAGTGAGTTGCCGGCCATGATGTACACCGGCACGCGGTCGCAATAGGCGTTGTAGATGGCCATCGCCGCGTGCTGCAGGCCGACCGTGCCGTGACAGAGAACGGCCATCGGCTTGCCCTCGACCTTGAAGTACCCGTGCGCCATCGCCACCGAGGACTCTTCGTGACAGCACGTGATGAATTCGGGTGACTTGTTGTTGCCGTAGTTGATGATCGACTCGTGAATACCCCGGAAGCTCGAGCCGGGATTCGATGCCACGTACTCGAAATCGAGTGTCTTGATGACATCGACCATGAAGTCGCCACCGGGTCGGTCGGTCGTAATGACTTCCCCACCGTCCGAGGGATCGACTTCGCGCGGTGCAATGGGGGCGGACGCCTGGGTTGCAGCTGGCGTCTGTCGAGGTTCATCTGCCGCCGCACCGCTGGGGACGAGCGCGGCCGCCGCCCCGGTCACCGCGGCGCTCTTGAGAAAATCACGACGGTTTGTCATCGCTTCCCTCGCCATGCATCGACACTCCAGGCGCCAGGTCCGGCCGCCCAGAAAAACAAGAACAGGAAACAGAACAGAATTGACGCTTCCATGCCCGCTTGCTCGAAACTGGGCCAGAAACCACGCGGAGCCCACGTCCTGAAATACGCCACCGCCATTTCACCGGAGAGCACAAACGCCACTGGCCGCGTAGACAGCCCGAGTCCGAAGAGCGATCCTCCGACGATCTCGAGGTAACCGGCAAGGCCGCGAAGGCTCATGATGTCGCGATCGATGCGTCCACCGCCGACGCCGAAGATCTTTTCCAGTCCGTGCATCAGGAACAGGCCGGCAGCAGCGATCCGCAGGATGCCGAGCGCGATCGGCGCCCATCTCTGGTCAACCGCTGACGCGCCGCGCAACCGATCGATGCTCCACGGGCCACCGCCGGCGGCAGACAAGTAAAGAAAGAAGAAGGCGTTCAGCAGGATGGGATCGCCGCCGTTGCGATGGGTGAACAGTCCGCGCTGGAGCGGCCCGAGAAAGAAGAGGATGAAGTACAGCGCCGCGAGCACGAGGCTGACCTGCCTCGTGTACAACCCGACAATGATCAGTAGCCCAGCTGGAAAGACGATCAGCTCGAGCACCCCCTCGAACGACACCCGCGGCGCATGACTGGCCTCCGGGAAGGTCAGGACCTGCTCCATCCCGTGACGCAGCACGAGGAAGCCGAAGATCATGCGGGCAACGCTCTGCAGATAGGGCGCAAGTCGTTCCACGGAAGTCGTTCATAACCTTCATTCCCTGCCGCGGTCAACTGTGAACTTTCCTGTATCACGCTGCGGGCGCTCGCCCACGGTCGCAGGCCGCGAGGCTAAACCTGCGCCCTGCGACATGAGATTCGCTGTAACATCTCGGTCGCCGGAGCTGGTCGATTCGCCGGAGGAGGAAGTGTATGCCTGGACGCCTCGCCATGTTCGTCATGGGGTTTATAGTTGCTCTCGCGGTCGTTTACCTGCCTGATAGCCGGATCGTCATTGGTCAGTCAGCGAATGCCCCGACACGCTTCGCCGCCGTCCCGAGCGAGAAAGGCGGCCAGGACATCTTCGGTGCCTACGACGTCGTCGCCGAATGGCCGAAGGATCTGACGACTATCAAGGGCCACGAGCAATGGACGTTCGGCGCAGGCCAGAGCGTCTTTGCCGAGAGTCCCAATCGCATCTTCGTCCTGCAACGCGGCGAACTGCCCGCCCTGGGACGGCCGAAGACGATCGCGCTCCCACAACTCGGGGTCAACCTGGCGTTTCCGATCGGGCGCCTGCCATGGCGTGACGCGACGACCGCGAGCCCGCCGGGAAACGGCGGCACCGGGCAGCCCGCCGAGGGCGGCATGGAGGCGTGGGAAAAAGGTGCCGGCGGCAGGAAGTTCGGCGTCGATGCTCGATGGGAGCACAACATCATGATCTTCGACGGCCAGGGGAACCTGGTTGACTCGTGGAATCAGTACGACTCGATGTTACAGCGCCCGCATTTCGTGGCGATCAGTCCCTACGATCCGATGAAGCACGTCTGGATCGTCGACGACCACAAGCACGTCGTGCACAAGTTCACCAACGACGGCAAGACCAAGGTGATGACGATCGGCACCTATGGTGAGCCTGGCGCCGACGACAAGCACTTCAACCGGCCGACGTTCATGGACTGGTTCCCCGACGGCAGCTTCGTTGTCGCCGACGGCTACAACGGCACGCGCGTCGTCAAGTTCGACAAGGACGGCAAGTATCTGACCGCGTGGGGTCAGAAGGGTGAAGCGGGCAAGGAGACGAGGCCGGGCTACTTCAACAACGTCCACGGCATCGCGGTCGATCCGAAGACGCGGCGAGTCTTCGTCAACGATCGCGGCAATAAACGGGCGCAGGTCTTCGACGAGAACGGAAAGTTTCTGTCTGAGTGGTCGTTCGGACGTGATCCCGCCGACATTCACCTGTTCCACATCTTCAGCGACGGATACCTGTGGGCGGCGGATCGCGGCACGAGCAAGATGCTCAAGTACGACCTCGATGGGAACTTCGTGTACTCATGGGGGACGTGGGGTGACTTCCCCGGCGGCATGTGGGGCGTGCACGGCTTCGCCGTCGATCAGGAGGGCAACGTCTACGTCGCCGAGGTCGATAACGGTGGCGCACAGAAGTACCGGCCGCGCAAAGGCGCCAACCCGGCGATGATGCTCGGCAAGCCGCTGCGCGTGGCGTGGAAATAGA
>DASRJE010000225.1:0-8578 GCA_035649635.1 Vicinamibacterales bacterium
CGGCCATGAGGCGTTGCTATTCATCGAACGGAGCGTTCATCAATAAGTCGACCGTCGACACGACTTTGTATCCAGGCACGAACCGCTCCCCGAAGTCGCGCAGGAAGTTGTCGTAACTCGTCTCTGGCTTCGCGCGGCAACTACCTCTTCGCCGGCAGGCCGATCTACGTCCAGCGTCGGGAGCTCGACGACGCGCGCAGCGAGGACGACTACACCATTCGCGAGTGGGTCGAGGCGCCCGGCGTGCGGTACGTGCCGGTCGACGGCGAGCACGAGCTGCTTCCCGGCATCCGGCTCGTCCCGGCGCCGGGCCACACACGCGGCATGCAGGTGGTCGTCGTCGAGACAGGCGGGCGTCCGGTCGTCGTCGGCGGCGACGTGGCGGTCTGGTTCGGCGAGCTCGACGAGCCGCACACCGAAGGCCAGCTGCGAGTGCGCGCGCTCGACCCCGAGCTGGTCTGGCTCGCGCACGCGCACGAGCCGTGGCGACCCCGCACCGTCTAACACTACTTTGTCACCTTCGCAGCGGCGCGCTACGGCGGAAGCTGTCGAGCGTGCCGAGGAGCCGGCGATTGTGCAGGATGTAGAGCAGGCGGAGGACTTCGCGCACCCAGCGCGTACGATCGGCAGCGTCGGGCGCGGGGCGTCGGGCTGACGTGCGCGTTCGATCTGTAAGAAGGTGAAGGCGACGGCGGCGAGCACGACGTGATGCGTCCAGCCCGGATAGGTGCGGCCTTCGAAGTGATCGAGCCCGAGGTCGTCCTTGAGCTCCGCGCGCACGAGTTGTTGCGTGACGTCCCGATCTATGACGGACCAGCAGCGGATCCCCGAGCAGGTCGCGCAGCTTAGCCAGCGAGTTGCTGACGGCCGACGGCTTGACGTGCAGCCTTTCGGCGGCCCGCCTCGTCGAGGAGGCCCACCTCGATTACACAATCCTGACGTCGCTCGCGGCGGCGACGCGCCCCACTCGTTGGCCTGCGTCGCGCGTGACGCTGCTCGGCGACGCAGCGCGCGCGATGCCGCCCACCGGCGCATTGGGCGGTAACACGGCGTTGCGCGATGCGGCGCTGCTCGCTCGGCGACTGCAACAGGCCGGGAATGGCGATCTCTTCGAGGCCGTCAGGAGTTATCAGGAGGAAATGATCTCCTACGCGTTCAAGGAAGTGGATTCGTCGGTGGCGATGCTTGCAAGGACCTGCGCGATGCATCCACTCGCGCGATTCGCGATGTTGCGCACGGTGCCGTGGTTGCGATCGCTCGCTGGCCAGTCGCTCGTGCCGGCCTCGCCGATGACTGCCTGATGCCCTGGCGACTCCGTGAAAAGAAACGCACAACGAAAGTGACCTTCACGCGTGGACAAACGGAGAGGCGAAGTCTCGAAGACGTTGACGTCGCGAGGATCCCTTGGGGGGTACGACCGACATAGCTGGGATCGCCGCGGGGCGACAGCTACGCGCGATGCGGTCGTGGCCGATCAGCTTCACGCCCGGAGTAGTCCTTCGCCCGTGCCATCCTGCTCAACGGAAGACGAAGCGCCACCTCGAGAAAAGCGGATGACCGTTTTTGAAGGGTCTTTGCTGCGGCCAGCCCTGACCGAAGTGAACGTCACGAAGATTCAACGGGAATCGTCGCCCCGACGTGATCCAGAAAGCCGAAGTTACTCTGCACCAGCGCAACACTAACAGCACGCGCAAACCAGCGGCCGATTGCGGAGTGGCGCAATTCTTGGAGATGCTTCGTGCATGAGAGTGTCGCTCTTGTACAACAAGAATGCTGGCGACGGCATGCCGCTCGACCATATCTGCGACACGATTGAGCAGCATGGCCACGAGCTTGTTCGCGTGGGACGCGCGTGTCAGCCCTCGCCGTAGCCGTGACAACGGTCTCGAGACCGCGGACAGCGGCAGTAATTCAGCGCAATACAGAACTGTTGAAGGGAGAGGTGGTACGACGGCCTGTAGCTGGGATCGCGGGCCGACGGCTACGCGGCGATGTGGTTGTAGCGGTGGTGTAGTCCGCCGACTTCTGGAATGGCAACGATCCGACCGGCTGACGGCGGTATGACCGGGCGCGGGTTGGCGTGTCCTTGCCAAGCGAGAGATTTGTTCGCGGGCGCATTGTGGCACCGTACCGAACACGTCTGGCGATGATACCGTGTACACCAGCCATCATCGAGTTGGTTGGCAGCCGCGCCGCGGAACTCGTTTGCGGAGTACAGGTGTCGGAGGGCGAGAATGTCGACGTGCTGCGCCGCGCGCGAGCGAACCAGCCAGCGTAGCGGCAGGAGTACGGAGACGACGATGGGCATCACCGATCGAAGGCTATTCGACGGGCGCGAAACCCTCAAAGAATTCCCATGCACGGGCTTCTGGTAGGGACAGGTTCACTGAATGTTGACTCATGATGAGAAGAACGTGTCGGAACGCCTCGAGCACTGGCGGAGTCGAGTCGAACGCGTCCGACAGATGTTCAAGCAAGGCGGCGGGCTCCACGAAGATCCAGAGACTGTCCGATCGGCCTACGCGAGCCTTAAGCAAGACCTCAAGGACGAGAGTCGCTCGCTTAAGTACCGTCGCGGCGATCCACTGCCGACCGAGGCGGAACAGCGATGGTACGACCGCCCGATCCAACACGCGAGCGCCCACCTCATCGCCTCGACGAACGCACGGCTTACGAACATACGCGTGTCGGTGTCAGAGGCGCACTCGGACATCGTGCTTGGCATCAACAGGTTAAAGCAACAGGAGCGAGAGTGATGGCGCAACGACGATCCCCAATGAGCCCCACACGCGCCGCGTTCCACCAGATCCGCGACTGCCGGAACCACTAGAAGACGTCATGACAAAGCACGCCCGTGTTTTACGTCCGCTCGCACCTGCCGTCCAAGGCGCGTGACGTGTTGACTTTCACGGTTCAGGCTCACCGCGAGCATTGGCCGCGCGGACTGTCAGCGTCTGGACTGGATCAAGAACGGCAGCGTGCTGACGTCAGTGGCAACGTGACCCTCGATGTCGTTGCCAGCAAGGGCGACTGGTTCAGTCTCGTGCTCCGTGACCAGGCCGGCCCCACGCTGTAACAGCAACGCGATCTACACGAACTAGCCAAGGCCTCGACATTCGTCCCGTGCTCTTGACATTCGCATCGGGACTATATAACTATACGGTTATTGAACCGATAGGCTATGCAAAGTCAAATATCAGATCGCCTTGATGCCACGTTTCTCGCGCTGGCCGATCCCACGCGTCGCGCCATTTTGACTCGGCTCGCGCGCGGCGAGGCATCGGTGACGGAGCTCGCCGAACCGTTCGCGATCAGTCAGCCGGCAATCTCGAAGCACCTCAAAGTCCTGGAGCGCGCCGGGCTGATCACGGTCGGTCAGGATGCACAACGGCGACCTCGCCGTCTCGAGGGGAAGCCGCTTGCCGAGGCGAATGCCTGGCTCGAGCGATATCGCGCGAGCTGGGAAGCGAGCTTCGAGCGCCTCGATGGTGTTCTAGAGGAGTTGACTCGGTCCGCGTCAACACGCGGGCGGAGGCGCCCGCCTTCGCAAATGCTACGGCGGGCAGGGACGAAACGGTAGCGCGGAGACGTGGGGAAGGCACGAAGGAGGGCGACATGCCGATGACGATGGCAAAGGCGCAGGTGACGCTGCCCAGCGATCGCGAGGTCAAGGTCACACGATCGTTCAAAGCTGCCCGGCCACTGGTGTACAGGGCGTTCACGGAACCGGCGCTGGTGCAGCGCTGGCTTCTCGGTCCACCCGGATGGTCGATGCCGGTGTGCGAGATGGACGTGCGCGTCGGTGGTCGTTACCGGTGGCGCTGGCGGAGTGACAAGGACGCCAGCGAGTTTGGCTTCGCCGGCACATTTCGCGAGGTCGAGCCACCGTCGAGGCTCGTGCACACCGAGTTCTACGATCCTGGAACAGTCGGCGACGCGCACCCCCAGGGCGAAGCGCTCGTGTCGGTGGCGTTCACGGAGGAGAGCGGCGGCATCACGACCGTGACCACGCTGATCGACTTCGGGTCGAAGGAGGCGCGGGACGCGGCGGTGGCAACCGGTATGACCGACGGCATGGAGCAGAGTTATCAGCTGCTCGATGCGCTGCTCAGCGATCGAGTCTAACGGCGGCCGGGAGTGTCGAGAGCTGCACCAGCACGACAACTGAGGGGAGAAGGACGATGAAACCAATCACACCGCATCTCTGGTTTGACAAGGAAGCCAAAGAAGCCGCGCAATTCTATTGCTCGGTCTTCCCGAACTCGAAAATCACCAGCGTCAGGACACTCCGCGACACACCCTCGGGCGAGTGCGATGTCGTGGCCTTCGAGCTGAACGGACAACCGTTCATGGCGATCAGCGCAGGACCACTCTTCAAGTTCAACGAGTCGATCTCCTTCATGGTGTCGTGCGAGACGCAGGCGGAGATCGACCGCTATTGGGAGAAGCTCTCCGCCGTCCCTAGCGCGGAGCAATGCGGGTGGGTGAAAGACAAGTACGGGCTGTCGTGGCAGATCGTACCAACCGCGATGAACGAGATGTTGGAGAAGGGGGCGCCCGAGCAGCTGGCGCGGGTCACACAGGCGTTCATGAAGATGAAGAAATTCGACATCGCGCAACTGCAAGGCGCATTCGAAGGAGGCTCGCGCGTCGAATTGTCGCGCTGACACCGAGCTCAGTGCCATCGTGGCAACAAGATCAGTGCGATATCGCCGTGGGTGGTCGGATTCAGCCGTTTTCGCTCAACTGGCAATGCGACCGCCCCCGAGAGCGTCGGTGAGTCTGGTCGTTCCCATCCGGGACGCGATGGCGAGCAACCGTTCGCGTTCCTGCATGTAGTGCGCGTGGAGACGGCGGCAGTCTTCCTCGAGCGCGCTGATCAACGATGCCAGGTGATGGGAGCCGGCGAAATCCAACGCAGGTCCCGACGCCTGCAGACAGTTTGCGCGCGCGAGGAGTATTTCCAGATCGTGAAGGTGGCCGAGCAAATCCTGCCCCGATCTCAGGGCATCGATGTCGGGGGTCGTCCGCTGATGTCGCGCCTCGGCCAGGAGCTCGGCCGCGTACCGGAGTTTCTTCAGCGCAATGCGCACGTCATGAAGACGCTGCGGAACATAGGACGTGCTGGCGATGTCGATGGTCGATCGGACAGCATTCGCGCGAAGAGCCACGCGCGCTTCAAGAACCGAGAGCCACGCGCGCTTCGGCCCGTGGACGCGTCGCTGCCGGCTCCTGTCGTCGTTCGATTCCACGAGCTTTGCCGCCCGCCGAAGCCTCTTCACGAGCTTATCCATCTTGCGGCGCGAAAGCTTCGTCGCCAGCTGTTCGCGCGCCGCCGCTCTCGCTCGTGCGACGTCGGCACCCACGTCCATGAGTGCCCGCGATGAATACCGGTCGTCACGAATCAGCTCGTCGATCGTCAGCATCAACACGTCCAACTCGCGGACCTGGCCCAGTCGCCTGGTGATTTTGCTGAGACGCTGGCTGAGCTTGCTCGAGGTTTCGGGATCCAGGCCAACAAGCGGTATCACTTCTCGCAATCGTCGCGATGCCACGCGAGTCTGGTGCACCGCCTCGACAGTACCCTCGTGCATGTGTCGGGCGCTGCGGACGAACCCATCAAGACGCTTCAGAAAGGACGCGGAACGCTCAGCCGTCAGGAGCATCCGCCCACTGTAACTGAAACGTAAACAGTATGAATAGCCGCCAGCGTTTCCAGAGTTGCCATCTATGGGCCGGTATAGCCAATTCGCTCGAAGTACGCGTCGAGGTCGACGCTTGATGTCATTGGGTTCCTCCGGTCTTTCATCCAGCGTCGACCTTCAAGTGCACTTGAAGTCAAGCAAATTACTCCTACGCCACTTGCGGCCGACCACCGGAAGCCTTGCCCGCCGCCAGGAACTGCAGCGTCGCGAAGACCTCGACGACCAGAGCGACCACGATGACGAGGAACCGTGCAATAGCCGCGAACTCGGGCCAGAAGAGCAGCAGGACGATGGCGCTTGCGACCACCCACAGGACGTCGGCGACGGTAAAGGCCAGCAACGCCTGGCGGGTGACCGGCCGGCGATTCGCCGCGCCCGCCAGCATCCCGGCGTACGCGAGGAGACCAACGGCGAGCAGGTCAAGAAGCGCTGGCCCGTCGAGACCGAAGAGCGCAGGCAACACGCCGCGCGCGGCGAGCATGCCCACGGCGCAGGCCGCGGTCGAGATGGCGTTCAGTTGAAGGATGCGATGTGACGTCATGGTGTGAACTCCTTTACGAGCGTGTTCATGACGAGCATCGCTTCGCGAGGGACGCGCCGCAATTACGTGGGAGGTAATGGGCAGCGTTACACGTACCGACGTAGAGTGGGTTCATGCAGACGACCACAGCGACATCCGATCGGCATCACGGCAGCGATGTCGGACATCTTCTTCGCAAGTGGAGGACGGCCCGCGGAATGAGCCAGCTCGATCTCGCAATGCATGCCGGCTTCTCGGCGCGTCATGTCAGCTTCATCGAAACCGGTCGAACGCAGCCAAGCCGTCAGGCGTTGCTGGTATTGGCCGAGACGCTGGAAGTGCCGCTGCGCGAGCGCAATCGGCTCCTCGAAGCCGGCGGCTATGCGCACATGTACCGGCAGACACCGCTGGCCGCGGACGAAATGGCCCATATTCGCGGCGTTCTGCAGTTCATTCTCGACCGGCACAACCCGTATGCCGCTGTCGTTCTCGATCGCTATGCGAATTGCCTGATGGGGAACGGCGCGTCTGCGCAATTGGTCGCTGCTCTGGTCGATGCGTCTCTCCTGGGCGACCACATGAATTACCTGCGCATACTTTTTCATCCGCTCGGAGTGCGGCGATGGATCATCAACTGGGAGGAAGTCGCGCGAACGATGCTCGGACGGGCAGAGCATGAGCTGGGGCAATCGAAGGACGACCAGGCTGCCGTGTTGCTTTCAGAAGTTCGCGGCTACGCGGGCCTCTCGACGCGCGAGCGCTCCTCTCCGCTCAGCGTCGCGGATCTGCTGTTACCGATTCATATCCGGAAGAATGATCTCGAGCTGCGTCTCTTCAGCACCATCATGACGTTGGGCACGCCCCAGGACGTGACGCTACAGGAACTCAGAATCGAGACGTTCTTTCCAGCTGACGCCGAATCGGAACGCAGTTGGAGCAAGGTGACGGGCGATCAGTAGACGCAGGCAGGCGTTGCCTTTCAGAGACTGCTGAGGCGGACGAGAAACAGCACGAACGCCGCAATGCTCATCACGCTGCGCGTGGCATGAAGCCGCCCCCAGCGAGTCAGAAGTTCACCAGCTTTTTTGCCATGTGGGTCGAGACCGGGATCCAATAGTCGTTTGTTCGTTGGCAGGATCACCACCAGCGTGAACGGAACCACGGCGACGAGGAGGATGGCAGCGACGGCCAGCCAGCCATCGCTGAACCGCCACGCCGACCACGAGCCCGTGAGGCAGCCGGTCACCGCCAGCGGAACCTGCATCAAGGTAGCCCGGTGATAGCTGGGTGCGAACTCTCGAATGGCCAATTCGGTACCGCATGAAAGCCGTGCGGGATGCTCAACCGCGTTGATGTAGATCGCGGCGCCCGCAAACAGCCCCGCGCAGGTCGTTGCAACGATCAAAAGCCACATAACTTGACGTGTCGCTGAAACGCACGGGGGAGGTTCACGGGCGCGACACCGCGCGTTCGACGAGCACCATGGCCAGGCTCGTCCACACGCCGATGCTGAAGTAGACAGTCATCCAGGGGACCTCATCGCGCCAGACCAGCGACGCACGTGCGCGCATTTCCTCCATGGTGCGGCATTGCGTTTTTGCCGTGGCACCGCGAGATCGTCAACCGGCTGGAGGACATGCTGCGCGGCGTCGATCCGACCGTCTCGCTGCACTTTTGGGGTTGGAATACGGATCCGTCCAACACCAACGGCGTGAGTCTGATGACGGCCACCGGAGGTGCGCGGGCGCCGGGGCATGTAGCGACCAACCGTGCAGGTGAGAGCGTCAGACCGAGCTCGAGCCGGAGTTCAGCTGCGATGCGCTCTTCGCCCCACGTGCGAATGGCCGTCGCTCTGCGCGGCACCTCGAGGCGCGGCACCTTGATCACCGCATCGAAGGTGAGGAAGAGGACGCCGAGGGCGGTGACCCCCTCGCCGTTCAGAGCGCGCCGCGGCTCACTTCGCCCCCTTGACGATCTTGGCGCGGAGCTCGTTCTCCTGGGCGGCGATCTCGGGACCGAAGTCCTCCGACTCCCAGAGCGGACGGATCTCGAGGTCCGACGGACCCGGCATCGGGTTGGGGCAGCGCTTCGCCCACTCTACCGCCTCGTCCATCGACCGCACCTGCCAGATCCAGAACCCGGCCACCAGCTCCTTGGTCTCGGCGAAGGGGCCGTCGGTAACCGACCGTTTTGTGCCGTTGAAGTGCACTCGCTTCCCGAACTTGCTCGGCTTGAGCCCGTCAGCGGCGAGCATGATCCCGGCCTTCACCAGCTCCTCGTTGTACTTCCCCATCGCCTCGAACATCTCGGCGGCGCCCTCGACGTCGAACGGGTTGTCCTCGGCCTCGGCTTC
>DASRJE010000226.1:0-37286 GCA_035649635.1 Vicinamibacterales bacterium
TTTCGTATCAGGCCGCGTCGTCTTACTGGAGCGGTCGGGATCATACGCCTGCCACGAAGGCCGGCGCCCGGTGTGATACGCGCCTCGTCCCTCTCTCGCTAATCCAGGTGAAAGGGAATCCTGATTTCAGCGGCGTACGCGGCACAGTCCAGCGATGCTGAGCACGGCGGTCACAGCCACGAAAACGCTCTTCTCCGAATGGCGGAGGCGTCTGGCTCCCGGTATCATCGGGCGCACTGTGGAATCCACGCCGCTGTCGCAGCAGATCACGCGCTGGCTGGGTGACTGGCGACAGGGTGATGATGGCGCCCGCGACCAGTTATTCGCCGTCGTGCAGCCGCAATTGCAACAGATCGCCACACGCTTCCTTCACCACGAACGCGGCGATCACACGCTCGAGCCGAACGCGCTGGTCAACGAGCTGTGCGTGCGTCTGCTGGGCGCGCAGCCCATCACCTTCAACGACCGCGCCCATTTCTTCGCCGTCGCCGCCCAGACAATGCGGCGGATCCTCATCGACCATGCGCGGGCGCGAGTGGCCGACAAACGAGGCGGCGTCCAGCAGCGCGTCAGCCTGTCAGCGGTTGATGGCTGGAATCCGATTGCGCACAGCGAAGACCTGCTCGCGCTCGACGAAGTACTGGCGAAACTCGAGAAAGCCGATCCACGCGCCGCCCGCGTCGTCGAGTTGAGATTCTTTGGCGGCCTCAATGAAGACGAAGTCGCCGAAGTGCTGGGCGTGTCGGCGATCACGGTGAAGCGTGATTGGCGGGCAGCGCGCGCGTGGCTCGTGAGCAGGCTGAGAGCAAGGTCCGGCTGAAGCCGGACACTACAGCTGTGCAAGGTGTAGAGTAGGCCCATGAGGCGACGGACCATTGCCGTCCTCGTGCCCGCTCTTCTCATCACGAGCCTGGCGTGGGCACAGTTTCGTCGAGTTGGCGATACGAGCCTCGAAGCGCATCTCGCGCGCCCGGAGACCTACGACGGGCGCTACCACTACTGCCGCGCCGTCTACCGGCCGAATCCTCGCGGCGACGGCGGCAGTTGGCTCACGGACTATCCGCTTGCCGACATCGACCTGTCGATTCGCGTGTCAGAGCTCACGAAGATTGCCGTGAGCTTCGAGGCGCCGGGCCAGCCGAACCACCTGATCGTGCGGCTGACCGACGACGAGCTGTATCAATGCCCCGTCATCATCATGCAGGAAGTCGGCAGGCTGTTTTTCAGCGCCGATGACGCCGAGCGGCTCAGGACATACCTGCTGAAGGGCGGCTTCCTGTGGGTCGATGATTTCTGGGGTTCATACGCGTGGCAGGTCTGGGAAACCGAGATTCGAAAAGTGTTTCCAGCGAACGATTATCCGATCGTGGACATACCGACCGACCACGCACTCTTCCACACGATGTTCGATCTCAAAGGTGTGCCGCAGATTCCGGGCATCGGAACCTGGCTCGGCGGCCGGACGACCTCAGAGCGTGGCGCCGACAGCGCCGAGGTGCACGCCCGCGCGATTGCCGATCCTCAGGGGCGAGTGATGGTCTTCATGACCCACAACACCGACGTGAGCGATTCCTGGGAGCGCGAAGGCGAAGACCCGCAGTACTTCTACCAGTTCTCCATCGATGGATATCGCGTCGCCGTCAACGTGCTGCTCTACGCGATGACTCACTAAGTCAAAGGTCAGAGGTCAAAGGTTGGCCGCTACTTTTCTGGAACCAGGGTCACCGCTACGTAGCGGTCCGTGTTCAGGTACTGGCGCGCGGCATCGCGCAGCGCCGTGGTCGTGACCTGCTCATAGAACGGACGCATGTTGAAGACGTCTTTCACGTCTTCACCAAATTCGTACTTGAACAGGATGCGATTCAGCAGGTAGACGTTGGTCGCGGCATTCGTTTCAAAATCCCTGACCAGCGCCGAGCGCGCGTCGGCGACCTGCCCCTGCCCCGGTCCAACCCTCTTGTAGTCGTCGATCACCTGGAAAGCCGTCTTCACGAGGCTTTGTGTACGAGCCGGATCGCAGGCGAACGTAATCGTGATTCGGTACTCACCCGTCGGAAGCTTCGCAAAACGCGGCACGACACTGACGCCGTAAGTTCCGCCGAGATCCTCGCGCAGCGTTCGTTGCAGGTTTCCGGCAAGCGTGTCCGACATCGTCGTTGCGGTCACGCGGTTCTGCTCGTCGTTCTGGAACGGCCCCGAAAAAACAATGCTGACCTGGCTGCGCGGCGCGATACCGCTTTTCACCTCCCGCTCGACGACGCCCGCGGGTGTGCGCATCCCTACGTCCTTCACCATTTCACTCCGGCGCAAAGACGGCAGGCTGCCCACATACTTCTCAACCAGGGGTCTCATCGTCGCGACGTCGAAGCTACCGACGAAGACGAAGACGAAGTCGCTCGCATCGGCAAAACGATCCCTGTAGAACGTCATCGACTTGTCGAGATTCATCCGATCGACACTGGCCGGCGTCAGCGGCTGGGCGCGCAGATGGTTCTGGCTCAAGGCAGCATCGAGCGCCTGGTCGAACACAGTGTCGGGCTGCAATTGCCGATTCGCCAGTGTCACCTTCAGCTGATCGGTCATCACCTTGAAGGCGACCGGATCGGCTCGCGGTGCGGTAAAGGTGAGGTAGATCAGCTGAAACATCGTCTCGAGGTCCTTGCGTGCCGCGCCTCCAGCCAGTCCTTCTTCAGTGGCGCCGATATCGGCGCTGACGTAGGCGGTCGTGCCGGCGAGAACCTTGTTCAGATCGCCGCGGCTGAAATTACCGAGACCGCCTTGTGCGATGACGGCATCAGCAGTTTCGGCGGAAATGAAGTCGTCATCGCTCGCGAGGGAGGTGCCGCCAGGGCTGACGGCTCGAAAGACGATCTCATCCTGCTTGAACGTCGTCGGCTTGAGCACCACGCGAACACCGTTCGACAAGGTCCATTCAGTGATCCCGACCGCCTCAGTGGATGACGTATTGGCAATCGCACCGGCCGTGGGGGCGCGAGCCAGCAGCGGCTGGCTGCTCACCGTTTCGACGTAGGCAGTGAGCTTCTCGGCCTCGGCGCTGCTGATCACCCCGGCCAGCTTCACGTCGGTCGGCAGCGTCCCTTTATCGCTTTCCGGCGCCGCGATCGCGACGACGCGATTGCGATCGGGCATCCACGTCTTGGCCACGGCGTTGACCTCAGCCAGCGTGATTTCCGGCAGGAAGCGCTGGTTCAAGCCATATTCGTACACGATGCCCGGGATCGGCTCTTCCTCGATGAAGTTGCGAATGAACTCGTCGGCAAGCGGCCCCGACTCGCTCTTGTCCTTTTCGACGACCGCCCGCTCCAGTCCGCGCTGGAGATTGAGCTTCATCCGGCTCAGTTCGGGCGCAGTGAATCCAAAACGCTCCACGCGGGCCACCTCGGTGAAGAGCGCGGCCAGCCCGCGTTCGACGCCGCCTTTCGCGACCAGTGCGTCAAGACTGGTCACCTCGATCGTGCGGACAAAGAGATCGCGATCGGTTTGCGCGCGCAGGAACGGTGCATTGGGCGCCTGCGTGATATCGACGAGCCGAGCGGTCAACATCGCGCCGAACAACTGCTCGACCATGTGCTGACGGTACGATCCGACCGTCATCTGCTCTCGTCCCGCCATCGTGCTCGTCGCGCTGATGCGAGTCGTCGTCGCCTCCGGATCGGTCACCACCGAGTACGCGGTGCCAGTCTGATTCGGGACGGTGTAGGTCGGGCGCGGCTTCGGTGATGTCGCAGCTGGAATCGACCCGAAGTGCGATCGGATCTGGAATTCCATGTCGGCCTTGTTGAAATCGCCGACGACGATGATGGCCATCAAGTCGGGGCGATACCAATCCGTGTAGAACTGCTTCAGCCGTTCGGGATTGACATTGCGGATGATCTCCGGCTGCCCGATCGGCAACCGATCCGCGTAGCGCGAGCCCTTGAGCAGCAGCGGAAACTGTGCGTTGTTGATGCGCTCGCCGGCGCCCAGCCCGAGACGCCATTCCTCGAGGATAACGCCTCGTTCCTGATCGATTTCCCGCGAATCGAATGTCACGTTGTGCGCGAAATCTTCGAGAATGAGCAGCGACCGGTCGATGATCCGTGGGTTGTCGGTCGGGATCTGCAGTTCGTATACCGTCTCGTCGAAGCTGGTATGCGCGTTGACGTGCGCACCGAAGCGCACACCGATGGACTGCATGAAGGTGCCAACGGCGTTCCCAGGAAAGTTCCGCGTGCCGTTGAAAGCCATGTGCTCGACGAAGTGGGCGAGGCCGCGCTGGTCATCGTCTTCGAGCACGGAACCCGCCTTGACCGCGAGCCGAAGTTCCGCGCGGGCCGCGGGCTGCCGGTTCTCTCGAACGTAATAGCGGATACCGTTCGGGAGCGTGCCCACTGTGATGAGTGGGTCGACCGGCACTATCTGGTCGAGCGTGGCGGCACGAACGGCCGGTGGGATTGCCGGCTGCTGGGCGTGAAGCACGCCCAGGGCAGCGGCGATCGTGGCGGCAAGAATCAGCAACCGGACGCGAGTATGAATGCTCATGGCTCATCCGCACTAATCAACGACTGTACGTAAAAGCGGTTCCATTCTTTGGACCCGCCTGTGTGATTGTAGCCAAGAGTGATGGTCGAGGCCGTACGGAGATTCCAGGACCCTGGAAACGCCTCCCGACTACCGCGCCGGGTGGTGCGGCAGGTCGTTGTAGTCCGGCATATGCGCCTTGAGCCCGCGCCCGGGCGTGATCTTGGAGTAGCCGGCGACAAGCTGGTCGTTCCAGCGGTCGACGGAGAAGTCAAACGGATCGCCCGGATCGCGATCCACGAGCTCCAGGTCGGTCTCCGTCATCGTCAGTTTGCCAAACGACAGCCGGCCACCTCGCCAGTAGATGTAGTTCTTTGACGTTGCCGGTGGCGACAGCGCCTGTGTGGCGCCAGGACCAAACACCTGCACGAGGGCGTCCTTCTCCACCCTGACCTGGGTGATCTGGCCGTGCATCGCAGGTGGCGGCAACAGTTTCGACGGGTCGAGCAGCACGTCGTTGCCATCGACCGTCACGCCGCGATCGGGATCGACCTTGAAGAGATCGTCCATCTTCATGCGGAACGCCTTGAGGAGCGGGTTGACGGGAATGCCGAATCCCTTCACGGATTCGGCGTGAATGCGGATGCGCCCATTGGGAGTCGGGCTGACACTCGCCTTCACGTCAAATGGCACTGGAACGCCCTTGCTCACCGTGCCCTTCTGTCGCAGGCCGCCGTGTGGATCGATCGATACCTGCAGGCCGCGCACATTCGAATGGCCGGCGAGCGCACGCGTCATGAGCGCGTTCAGCGAGGCGAGATCAACGGCCACCTCGCCGCTGTCGACGGTCACCGAATAGCTGCGCGGATCGTCGAGATACGGCGCCTGCCCACTTCCCTGTGCGACGAATCGTCCGCGCAGACTCCTGACGTGGAGTGCAACGTCGTTCGTCAGATGCAGATCGACGTTGCGCATCTCCGCCTCGACCGCAGGTGCGTCGGCGCGCCCGCTGATGAAGGCGGCCGCGAGAAAAGCAATTACCAGGTGCGTTTTGCGCACGCCGGGGACGCTGCAGAATGCGAGCCACTCAGAAGAGCGCGCCGCTCAGACAGATTTGAGGTCGACGACACATGGACGAGCTACGGCTGCGCCTGTTCCAACAACTCCTCGAGTGTCTCGCCATCGACGGGTTTGACGAGGTGCGCATCGAATCCGGCGCGCTTCGTGCGAGCCAGGTCGCCCTCGCGACCCCAGCCGGTCAGCGCAACAATACGAGGACGCCGCCTCGACCAGACGTGTGCTCGAAGCCGCTGGCAGACTTGGAAACCGTCGACCTCGGGCATACCGAGATCGAGGAGGATGACATCGGGGTCGAAGTCCTTTGCTCGTTCCAGGGCCAGGCGCCCCTCGAAGGCGGTGGCGACTTCGTGTCCCATGGTTCGAAGGAGCCGGGCGATGGCGCGGGCGCCATCGCGATTGTCATCGATAATCAAGACGCGCTTGGTGGCTGTGGAGGCGGAGGGGGCCACGGCGACAGCCGTCAGAGTCCTGGCTGGAACAGCAGCGTCCGCTCTGGCAGGTAGCCGGACAACAAACTCACTGCCGCGATCCGGGCCGGCACTGCGCGCCTCGATCGTTCCGCCATGGAGTTCGACAAGCTGGCGCACCAGTGACAGACCGATTCCGAGACCGCCAAAGGATCGCGGCGGTCGTCGCGATCCTTGAAAAAACTTGTCGAAGGCGCGCGCCCGTTCGTCCTCGGACATGCCGATGCCAGTGTCTGCGACGATGACCTGGATTTCCGGTCCGGCCGTCTGCGCGGTCAGGCGAACCGTACCGCGCCCCTCGGTGAACTTCGCCGCGTTCGATAGCAGATTCGCGAAGACTTGCGCGAGACGAACGAGATCGCCGTCCAGGTACAGCGGCTCGGTCGGAAGCGTCACGATCAGCTGCTGATCGCATCGCTCGAGCAACGGGTTGGTTGCTTCGGCCGCGACCTGTAAGACATCGGCCAATCGGAGCGGCGCTTTATGGACCTCGAGCTTGTTGCTCGTGATCCGCGAGATGTCCAGCAAATCATTGACGAGCTGTGTCAGGTGTTTCAACTGTCTGGCGATCACACCGTGACACCACTTGGCCTGTTCAGGATTTGAGTCGCGCAGCAACTCGACGGCCGTCTGCATTGGGGCAAGTGGATTCCGCAACTCGTGCGCAAGCGTCGCAATGAATTCGTCCTTGCGGCGATCCGCGTCCTGCACTGCCTGCTCGGCCAACTTGCGTTCGGTGATGTCCTCCACGATCGCCGCGCTATGAAATGACTCGGGATTGGCGTCGTGCAACAGATTGGCTGCCACACGCACCCACCTGACGCTGCCATCCTTGAGCAGGTAGCGTTTCTCCGCGCGATACACGGGCTCGACGCCGGAAACGAATCTGGCGACCCGTTCCCGATCGAGCTCCAGATCATTGGGATGATCGAGATCGAGCGGGCCCATCTTCAGCAGCTCGTCGCGGCTGTAACCGGTGATCTCGCAGTAGCGATCGTTGATCCGCATGAAGCGGCCGTCTTTTCCCACCTGGCACGCGCCAACCGCAACGCTTTCGAAAAAGCCCCGGAAGTTGGCCTCGCTGGCCAGCAGCGCCGCCTTGGCCGCTTTCTCCTCACTCAGGTCCACGCTGTCATCGAGAGGCTCGCTCGCTCCGCGCTGAACGTGCTCGGTGATATCGACCAGGAGGGTCGTAGCCCCAGCCAGCGCGCCGGACTCGTCGTTCATGGGGGAAACGTAAGTGACCACGGTCCGCCGAGTGCCATCAGGCCGCACGACGACGGTCTCGATTCCCTCGTGAGGGCGGCCACCCTGAAGGGTCAACGCCGTCCCGCTCTTCTCGTGCGGGACAGGTGTGCCATCGACGGCGAAAAGCGAGAGAGCTCCGCAATATCGCTCGGCAGTATCGTTGAGCGCGGGCCGCCGCCCCCACAACTGTGCGGCGCGCTCGTTGAAATACGTGATCCGCCCGTCGATATCGCAGGTGTACGCGGCAATCGGCAACGCCGCCAGCGTCCCCTGGAGGCGTTCGTCGGTGCGGCGCTGAGGATCGAGCGTCGACTGAGTACTGCTCATATCGTCCGTAACCTCATGGGGCCGAGCCGGGGATGGTCAACCTTAACACCTTTGAGGCTCCTCAAAGAACCGTCCAATTTTCGGAAAAGGGCCCCCTGTTTCCGTTGTCTTCAGCCGAGTCGGCTAGACTCTTGAAGGCCGCGATTCCTTACATTTGAGTCAAGTTTCCAAGCGGCCTTTCGAGAGTCTCGCCCGCACGGAGTGCGGGCAAGAGATACTGCACTAGCGAGGCGGAGCCACATGCTCGTCGGTTGGAGGCGGAGCCTCGCTAGGATATGGCCCCGGGAATGAACAAGATGCCTCGTGTCCACGGTGGCCTTCTGCGTGTTGCTCTCGTCGCTGCCCTCGCCTCGAGTGGCGGCACTCCCGCTCGAGCCCATCACTCCTTCGCGATGTTCGATACGGCCAGGCCGATCACGATCTCAGGAGTCGTGACAGCCTTCGAGTGGACCAACCCGCACGTGTACATCGAACTGGACGTGGCTGAGGGAGCGAAAGTCACGCACTGGGCTATCGAGCTTGGCAGCCCGAGCATCCTGATGCGGGGCGGGTGGAAGTTCAACACGCTCAAGAAGGGGGACACGATCACGGCGCTCGTCAGTCCATTGCGCAACGGCGAACCGGGCAGCCTTCTGAACCGCGTGACGCTCGCAGATGGCCGAGTGCTCGGCAACGGGGGCCCCGCCGGGATCGGCCCGGGAACCTCGACATCGACACCGCCTTCGCAACAACGGTGATGACGTGCTGACGATGAGTTCGAGACGAGCGCGAGTGGCGTGTGTATCGTTCGCGATGATCTGCGCGCTCGCGCCTGACGTGGTCGGCCAGACCACGCCACGTCCGAGCGTGGCTGGAGTATGGGTACCGTTCGGCGCCGGCCGCGGCGCCGATCCGGCGGTGGCGCCACCGCCTGCAGGACCGGTCGCGTTGAAACCTGCGTACGCGAAAGAATACCTGGCCCAGCGCGCCGCCGACGCTGAAGCCACCAAGCGCGGCGAGCCGCCGCCAAGCGCCGCGATGGGGTGCGTGCCCTACGGGATGCCGCGCATGATGGCCATAGCATCCTACCCGGTCGAAATCCTCGAAACCCCCGGGCAGATCACGATCATCACGGAAGCATTCAGCGAGGTGCGCCGCGTCTTCATGGATCAACCGCAGTTGCCGATGGACGAAGTCCCGCCCGGCTACTACGGGCATTCCGTGGGGCGTTGGCAGGGCGACTCGCTCGTGGTCGACACCGTGGGCATCAAAGAGTCGGTACCCGGCTATCAGAACACTCCGCACAGCGATCGCATGCGGATTACGGAACGACTGCGGCTGATCACGCCCGACGTGCTGCACGACCAGATCACCATCGATGACCCCGTCGTGCTCGAGAAGCCGATCGTCTACACCCTGGCCTATCGCCGGATGCCGGACTACAAGATGGTCGAGTTCGTGTGCGACAACAACCGCGAGTACGTGGACGAACGGGGCCGGGTTCGCATGCGGCTCGGCCGGTAGCTGTGATGACACACGCAAAGGCACCAAGATGATGAAGACCGTTACATCAGCGTTCACGCTGGTGCTGCTGTTCACCGTTGCCGTGTACGCACAGGGGCCCGCTCCTCCGGAACAGGCGCCACCGCCCGCCGGCGCGCCGGCCATTGGTGCGCTGGCCCCTGCCAACCTCGCCAAGCCGCGACCGAAGCCGCCTTTCGACCTGACGGGTGTGTGGCTCCATGCGGGTGGTCCAGGAAACGGATTCCGGTTTTCACCGCCTCCCGGATTCAAGCTCACGCCCGCCGCGCAGATCCATTACGACGCTGCGCAGAAGGCGCAGAAAGAAGGCAAGGTCTATCGCGACGACATCGGTCAGTGCTGGCCAGCGGGCTTGCCCGTCATCATGACGCGCGTGTGGCCGATCGCCATGATGCAGTACCCCACGGCGATCTACATGGTCAGCGAGTTCATGAACAGCTTGCGTGTCGTGTACCTGGACGGCCGCCCACATTCGGACCCGGACGTGGTCGTGCCCAGTTTCAACGGCGAATCGATTGGGACGTGGGAGGGGGACACGCTGGTGATCGACACCCGACACTTCGTCGGGCACCATCACTGGATTGATTCCGGCATTCCCGCCAGCACCGAGCTGCACATCGTCGAGCGCGTCAAGATGATCAACGAGGGCCGGACGCTCGAGATCGAGTACACGCTGAGCGATCCCAAGAGCTGGGAAGGCGAATGGAAGATGACCAAGCGCTGGAATCGTCAGGATGACCGGGACATCGCGGAGGTGTCATGCCTGCCCGATCTCAACGATCACATGCCGAGCACGCGTTCGCAGGACAACGTTCGTTGACTGGAGGCCCGAGATGACCCGTTCCCTCGTCTATGCGTGCACGTGCGCGCTGGTGCTCGCCACGAGCGTTCCCGTGGTGGCTCATCATTCAGCCGCGGGCATCGACCGGACCAAGACGCTGGTCGTGGCTGGCACCGTGAAAGAGTTTCGTTGGACCAATCCGCACTCGTGGATCGACCTCGATGTCACCAACGACAAAGGGGAAACTCAGACGTGGTCGGTCGAGATGACGTCGCCGGCGTTCCTGTTGCGTGCCGGCTGGAAGCGTTCCACGCTGCAGACTGGCGACAAAGTCAGCGTCACGCTGCGGCCATTTCGCAATGGCGATCCGGGAGGTCTGTTCGTTTCTGTCACGCTCCCTGACGGTCGTGTCCTCGGGGAGCGGCCGGCGGCGCCACCGCAGCCCTGAGGCATCTCCGAACCTTTGACCCTTTGCCCTAAAAAGAGGTCCCCGCGGTCACATAAAACCTCGCGTCACCGGAATCTACTGGGCCGAGCGCTTTCAACGGCACTCCAACTCCCGTGCGGACGCGGATCTGGACAAATGAGAAGAGCGTGAAATCGCTCGAGAGCTCCGCGCCGGTGGAAAGAAGTTGCGGCGATCCCAGCCGGTCGACCTCGCTTGCCGCGCCCGCGCTATCCGTGAACCACGATCCAGACAGCCCTCGCAGATAGACAGGCAGCGCTCCAAGGCCGCGGCTGACGCGTGCGATTGGCAGGCGCATCTCGGCCCGCGCGCTCCAGAGCGCGTTGGCCGCCACGAATCCTGGTGGATAGCCACGGACCTCGAAGTCGGAATCACTGGCATCGAGAATCGATGTCGTTCCCACCCCGCCGGCCGTGAGGCGACCGGCGGCTGGCCCGCGTTGTTCGGCAAGGCGTGCTGTCACGGCCAGTACTGGCCGGCCAGAGGTCGTCCATGACGGAAACGATCGGTAAACCGATGCGGCTACCTCCCAACCCGATCGCCACCGCTCGTCCGTCGTCGCCTTGAGGTAGTCGATCGACGCGGACATCTGCATCCCATCTTGAACGGAGATCGAGCGCAGCCCCGCCTGGACGTTGCCGAATCTCAGCCCCAGCCCGCCACCGGCAAGCGTGGGTTCCTGCTCGATGGGAGGGGCGATAGACACGGCTTCGAAGTCGCCGGCATTTTCGCGATGACGATCTTCGAGTTCGACGTTGGCGCTGAAGAGCGTCGTCCGGCGAAACGTCTGCCACGGAAGCGCGACACCGAGCACGGCGGATCGTTTTCGTTCGAGTCGCAGCAACTCACCGGCTTCGGCATCGATGCGCTGCTCGAGACGCCAAGTCGAAGCAACCTGTCCGAACAGCACCGCATGGGAGAACCGCTGGTATGCGTAGGTCGCGGATCCAATCGTGCGACCATCGGGCCCGTACGCGGCGCTCGCCTGCCATGCGTGCCGTCCGATAACGTCGACGCCGCCGGTTGCAGCGCCGGCAAACACACCCAATTCCTCTACCGTCTCGAAGACTGGCGACCAGCCGGTCGGGTACAAGTCCCGAATCGGTGCGTACGACTTCTCCGACGTCAGATCTTCGCCGACCGGCGGAGCCGCCGGTTGGCCAGGCCGTTGCGCATATTCGGCGGAAGATGCCGGCGCCGCGATCCACGCCGCGCGATCGATCTCGAGGCGTTCGAGGTGACGGCCATCCGCATGGGTGGCAATTGCAACGATCGCCGCGCGATCCGCGGAGCCGCCACCCGCGATCGTGTTGCCCGGCGCGCGTCGTGGGATGAGGGCGACCTCATGGAGTCCTGTGGCCACTCGCGCCATTAAATACAGTCGCGGGTTGGTGTCGCCTTCGAGCTCGAGACCATAGAGCTCGCGAACCCCTGTTCGATCGGAGGTAAAGAACAGTCGCCGTACTCCTGCGGGAGCGCTCGCGTCCCACTCTGGAATTCCTTCGAGCGCCCGATCCTCGGTCAAGGGTCGCAGCACGGTTCCATCTGCGGAGAGCAAGACCAGATCGAGCGAAGCCCCGTTTGTGAAACGCACCGCGACGAGGCGCGCGCCATCCGGCGACCAGCGAGCTGGACCCCAGGCAATCGCGGTCGAGAACTCGGTGAGTGGCGCAGTCTTCCCGGAGCCGACATCGACCGTCACGAGCCGGCTTCGATCGCCGTCGTACTGCACGGCCACGATCGTCTTGCCAGACGGGTGAACGTCCGGCGACGTCAACCGCGCCGATCGCGTCAGGCGCGTGATCGCACCGGATGCCACGTCGATTCGGTACAGGTCGCCGAACTCACGAGCGTTGTCCACGAGATCGAGCTGCGAAAACACGATCGAGCCGCCATCCGGCAACCACGCGAATGCATGCGGGCTGTTCACACGCGCAATTCGTCGAGCGTCGCATGACCGAAGATCGGAGACAAACAGACCCAGTGGCTTGCGCCCCTCGTCCGTCGCAAGAAACGCGATGGCCGATCCGTCGGGCGAGACGCGGGGAAACGCCGTGTAGTGCGCGAAGTCACACAGTCGCGTCGTCTCTGCCAGGCCGGGCGGATCTGCCCGAAGGCTGTCTCGCAGTCGCATCGCCTTGTCGCGTTCCGACGCGATCCAGTCGTTCCATTCCTGCGACAAGCTTTTTCCGCCAAAGAGCTCACCGGCGCCTGCCCCACGCGAAACAATCGATCGAAAACTGCCGGCACGACGTGCCATCCACGCAGGCGGCGTCTGAGACCCATACTGGTCGGCGAGATGGTCGAGGAACAAGCTTCCCAGCACGTAATTGCGATCGATCGGCCAGGCGCCCGGGTCGAATTCCGCCTCGTCCAGCTGCGGACCGTTGGTCTCGAGCACGGCGGCCCGCAACGTCTCGGGGAATCGCACGCCACGAACACGTCCTCCATCAGTCAGCCGCGATTCGTAGAACGTGGCGAGCCCCTCGATCAGATAGCTGCCGTCGAAGAGGTGGGGAAACGTCAGTTCGCTGCGGCCGAACACCCGCCGCAAAAGGCTCCAGCCACGACGTGCTTCATCGAGGTGGAATATGTGAGCGAGCTCGTGCGTGACCAGCAACTCGATCGGATCGTCGGTATAGAACTGCTCGCCTTCGACGGGCGTGTGCGCGAACGCAATGATCCTGTTCGTGGGAGACGGTGTGGCGGCGCCGTTGAACATATCCCCCTGGTCCACGATGACCAGGCGGATCTTTCCTCGCGGCGTCGATCCGTAAGACCGTGCCAGAAGCACATGCGCCGCTTCGGCGCGAACGGCGGCACGCCGCGCGTAATCCTCCAATCCGATCTCGAAAGTCAGAATGAAATGAGGCGTTTCGAAGGTTCGGTACCTGGCGAACGGGACGCCGAACTGCGCGCTCGCATCAGAAGCAATGAGGAACGTGACGGTGCACGACAGGATCACGGCTCGTGTCGATGAGAGTCGCCTGCGCATACTGAGCTCAGACGAATAACACATGCGAACCGCTTCTACTGGATCTCAACTTCCGATTGCTTCGGAGTGTGCATCCATTGGCGAGGGCAACGAGCCGAGCAAAGTCATAAGCAGATCGTGGTCCACCGGCTTCACCATGTGCGCGTCAAAGCCCGCTTCCCTTGATTTCTGACGATCCTCGTCCTGGCCCCAGCCCGTCAAGGCGACGAGCACCAGGTCCTTGCCCCACGGCTGTCTACGTATATGGCTGCAGACCTCAAAGCCATTCATGATCGGCAGCCCGATGTCGAGCAAGATCGCATCGGGACGGAGACGCTCGGCAGCTTCGATCGCCGCCTGGCCATCGTGTGCTTTGTGGGTCTCGTGGCCGGCGAGCTGAAGCAGCATCGCCAGCGATTCAGCGCCGTCTTCGCTGTCGTCGACGATCAAGATGCGACGACGTACCGCCGGAACCGGCTTGGTGGTGGCTGGCGCCGCGAGCGGCCTGGTCGCGTCGGAAAGAATGGGCAGGCGCACTGTGAATTCGCTCCCGCGGCCAGGGCCTTCACTACGCGCGTCAACAGTGCCGCCATGCATCTCCACCAGTGTTTTCACCAGCGTCAACCCGATGCCGAGGCCGTCGCGTGAGCGTTCGAGCGACGTGTCCACCTGGGCAAACATCTCGAAGAGTCCGGGAATATGTTCGGCGGCGATGCCGATGCCATTGTCGCGCACGCTGACGATTGCCTGGTCCCCGTCCTGTTCGACAGTCAGCCAGACATGGCCGCCCTTGTCCGTAAACTTGCACGCGTTGTTCAGCAGATTCCCGACGACCTGAGTCACTCGCGTGGGGTCGGCATTCAGATACACCGGCATCGACGGCATCGTCACGCTCAATTCATGGTTCATGCTTCCGTACATCGCTCGGATCGCTTCGACCACGTGATCGATGATGGGGCCGAGCTCGACGCGCTCTTTCCGGAGCTCTATCCTGCCGCGTGTGATGCGGCTCATGTCGAGCAGGTCGTCGACTAAACGGGCCATCTGCCCGACCTGACGCTCCAGCATTTCGGACGCCGACTGCAGCGCGTTCTTGTCGCCGCCACCCAAACGCAGCGCGCGCGCGGCATTGCTGATTGGGGCGAGAGGATTCCGCAACTCGTGCGCCAAAATGGCGAGGAACTCGTTCTTGCGGCGATCCGCTTCCGATAGATCTGCCGCCAGACCGCTGAGGTTGTCCGCCAGTCGTTTGCGCTCGGTGACATCCTGACTGACGGTCGCGAACGCGACGGGACGCCCGTTCGCATCCGGCAACGTCAGGACCTTGTACGCCATCCAGCGTGCTTCGCCAGTCTTGAAATGCCGGAATCGAACTTCGATCTCGCCGTGCCCTTTTTCCAGGACCGCCGGCAAGAACTCCTGGATGATCCTGGGCTGATCCTCCGGGAAGAAAAACGACGCGACCGGCACACGGCGGGCTTCATCGAGGTTATCGAGGCCGACCATCTCCAGACCTGCGCGGTTGACGAAGAACGGCGCACCCTGGAGGTCGCATATACCGATGAAGTCGGTGCTGTGCTCGACGAGCGTGACGAACATCTCGCGGTCGGCCTCGGCCCGCTTCCGCTCGGTGACGTCGATGCCGATTGGCGCCACGAAGATGACGCGGCCCGAGTCGTCCCTGATCGGCTGGATGGTGACGTCGGCGACGCGCTCGCTGCCGTCCGCAATGAAATAGGACATTTCCGCACGGAATGTTTGCCCAGCGGCGGCCTGAATTGCGCCTGCTTTGATCTGTTCCTGCAGCGGCGGCGAAGGGACCCACCATGGACCTTCCCAAAACGGTTTTCCAACGAGTTGTTCCCTCGTGTAACCCGACGCTTCGCAGGACAGACGATTCACGTCGAGCAGTGTTCCGTTCACGTCCATGATGCCGGCGAACACGCCGCCCTGATCGAAGAACGCATGGAACTTGGCGTTCGCCGCGGCCGCTTCCCCCAGCAGCAGCCGCTCGCGATGCTCCGTCTGCCGTTGACGCGTCACATCGCGGACGATCTTCGATGCTCCGATAACGGTGCCGGCGTCGTCTTTGAGCGGCGAGATCGTAAGAGACACGAGAATGCGGCGGCCGTCGGACCGCATCCGTTCGGTTTCGAAATGTTCGATCCGCTGTCCAGCCTTCAGGCTGGCGATGATGTGGTCCTCCTCGGCGATGCGGTCGGGCGGGATGACGAGAGAAATATGGCGGCCCACCGCCTGCGTCGCCGTGTAGCCGAAGATGTGTTCGGCGCCGGCGTTCCAGCTTTGAATGATGCCATCGAGCGATTTGCTGATGATGGCGTCATCCGAGGTTTCGATGATCGACGCGAGCATCCGCGCCGTCAGCAGTTGGTTGGCTTTGTCCTGCTCCAAACGGCGCTGTGCGGTCACATCGCGAAAGATCAAGACACATCCGGACACCTTGCCGCGTTCGTCCGTAATGGGCGCTGCGCTGTCATCAATCGGGCACTCGCGGCCGTCTTTCTGTATCAGCAGCGTGTGATTCGCCAGACCGACGACGACGCCTTGCCGAAGCGCCCTCGCCGCCGGGCTTTCGACCGGCAGCCGTGTGTCCTCGTTGACGATGCGAAACACGGCGTCCAGCGCCTGGCCCGTGGCCTCAGCCTGTGTCCACCCGGTCAACGATTCGGCCACGGCATTCATGTACGTGACGCGGCCATCGACGTCGGTGGTGATCACACCGTCCCCGATGCTGGCCAGTGTCACCCTCAACAACTCGCGGCGCTCGCTGGCACGCATCTGGACGCGGCGTGTCATCTCACCGAACAGGATGATGAGCGAACACGTGAAGAGGTACGCCAGTACGCCGATCAGAGTGCCGCGATCGCTGAGGTCGAAGCGACCTCGAGGTGCGATGAACAGGTAATGACATGCCCCATATCCGAGGATGGTCACACCGACCGCCGGCCCATAGCCGCCGAGCCAGACGGCGGCGGCGACGGCGCCGAACAGCGTGACGAGCGGCAGCGCATCCCCCATCCAGGGATCGAGCTGGTAACGAAGGACGACGGCCGCTCCCAGCGCAAGGAGCGCGAACAAGTAGCTCACGAGCGCTGGTCGGCGCGGTGCGACGCTCATCCGTGGCGGCCCTGACACTGCCATTTCAACCTGCTACACCCCGTGCGAATGCTAGCGCACACCAGACTGGCAACTCCAACGGTGACGATTCCGGCGCGTCAGTCGACAAAGCTGAGTTCGATTTCAATTGAATGGCCTTCGGCGTCCGCATACTCTGCTGTCGCTCTCCAGACCGGAGACATCGTCCGTCGCCGCATCGTGGAGATTCAAATGATCCACCTGCCTTGGCGTCGAGGCGCGCGCACGCGGGCGGTCTGGTCCACTCTCATTTTCTCCGCTGTCGCGCTTGCTGTACGAGTCGCACCATCGAATACCCGCGGGCTTTTCAAGTAGCGGTTGGGGCACCCCCCGGCGTGTACGAGATCGTGGCGCGTCACAGCGATAAGTGCCTGAGCACTCGCGGTACCAGCCTCAATGACGGCGCCGCGGCGAACCAGTGGGCGTGCGTCGGTGAACAGAATCAGCGCGGGAGCCTCGAGCCGCTCGACGATGGGTAGTCAGGCAATGAATCGTGAACGGTGGGATTCACGTGTCGGTGTCGGGGATTTACGTGTCGGTGTCAGGCAGTGAATCGTGAACGACGCGCGGCACTAGCCGCTGCATCGAATCCAGATAAGATAACGGCGTCCGAGGCGCTGTCGAAGCAGTCACGGCTTGGTGTCAGGCAGTGAATCGTGAACACGGCTTGGGGTTCGCGGCTGGTGTTCGGTGGTGTCAGGCAGTGAATCGTGAACGATGCGCCGCACTGCCCAAGCAGCGTCGACGTTCGGGAACGTAAATCCGTCCAATGAAGGTCTTCATCAGCTACCGACGCGAGGATTCCGCCGGTCATTCGGGGCGTCTCCACGATTCGCTTCAGTCTCACTTCGGCGCCGACAACGTGTTCATGGACCTCAGCGACATCGACTCGGGGCAGAACTTTGTCGACGTCATTCAAGGCGCGGTTCGCTCGAGCGATGTCGTCCTGGCGGTGATCGGCAAAGAGTGGCTGACCTGCGCGTCAGGCGGCACGAGACGGCTCGACATGCCAAACGATTTCGTGCGAACCGAGATCGGCATCGCGCTCGAGCACGGCATTCCGGTCATGCCCGTGCTGGTGCGCGGAGCGGGGATGCCGCCGGCATCCTCGTTGCCCGAACCGCTCAAGCTGCTTGCCTCGCATGATGCGCACGATGTCAGCGATGAGCGCTGGACGTACGATGTTGGCCGCCTGATCGACGCGACGGAAAAGCTGGCAGGAAAATCACCAGGGCCGCGACGGTGGCCGCTCATAGCCGCAGTTCTCGTAGCAGCGGCGGCCATCGGCGCTTTCTTTTTTCTGCAGACTCGTCAACCCCAGGTCGTTCTTACCGGCGACTGGAGTGCCAACGTCGCCTACGACTGGGGAGACAAGTACACGGAGCGTTTCTCCTTCAAGGTCGATGGCGACGCCGTGCTCGGCACTGCGTCGTTTCTCGGAGTCCGGCGCGGGATCGTTGACGGCTCCCTGCAGGGCGAGCGAGTCGTGTTTCAGACGCGAACGCAGGAGGTGCGAGGCGATTTCGATAACCCTGTATCGGTTTCGCACCGCTACCGCGGCACGATTACGGGCGACACGATCGCGTTCACGATGCAGAGCGAAGGCGGCAGTTCGTCGGTGCCAGTCGAGTTCACGGCAACGCGCAGCACAAGTGCGCGCTAGAACCTTTCCACCACGTAGCCTCGGTGCCTCCCGCGCGACGCAGACGCGAAACGCGCGCTAGCGGCGCCGGCCACCGCCCCCGCGCGTTCCGCCGCCGCCCCGGTAGCTGCCCGCACCAGCGCGCGTAGATCCGCTACTCTGCCAGCCGCTACGGCTGGACGTTCGGTCGTTGCCAGACGTGCGCGCACTGCTGTCGCCTTCGAGTTGACGGCCTTGAGGCGTGCCATTCCAGCCGGAACTCGTCGTGCCTGCTGTTGTTCCACTCCCTGATCGATCGCGCGTTTGTCCGCCGGACTGCGCTGCACGGTCGCGTGCCTGCTGTGCCGCCTCACCGTTGCCTTCGACCGGGTTCCACCCGCCGGAGCCGTTGCTCTGCTCCCAGCCGCCGCCGTCGTTGCGGCGATAGACGTTGCCGTCACGCCCGGCGTAGACGTCACCGCCCTCCGTTCGACCTACAGTCGTTCGCGAACCGCTGCGATCCGTGCGCGTGACTGCCCCGGCGCCGTTGTCATTTCGAATGCCGGATGTTGTCGTGCCCTGGCGATAGTTCTGGACGTGGGCGGTCTGCGCCCAGTCGTCACCACGTCTAACGGCGGTTGAACCCCAGTTGCCATACACGTTCGAGCCCTGACGCGTCTGGCCGTACGCGCCGGTGCGCGGGTTGTACGCCTCGCCGTATGCGCGCGAGCCATACGGACCGTAAGCGGCTGCTCCGCGCGCGTATGTTCCGGTACGTGGGTTGTACGAGGCGCCCATGCCCACGCCACCGTACGGTCCATACGCGGCGACACCGCGCCCGTAGGCGCCGGTGTGCGGGTTGTACCACGCGCCCATTCCATAGGTATGCGGATACGGATAGTAGATGGGATAGAAGCCGCCATAATACGAATAGGGCGGGTAATACCAGCCGCTACCCCACACCGCGCAGCCCCAGCCAATCATGACTCCCGTATAAGCCGCCACGTACGCAAACGTCACCCACTCATCGTCGTTATCTTCTTCGACCGTCACGTAGGTCACATGATGAACGGGAGAGCTCGTCGGAATCGTGTAGATCTGCTGCGGAACGCTGGTCGCGACCTCCCAGGGACCGGTCGCCGAGCGTGACATGAACCAGACGCCCTGGAAGCACATGTAGTAAAGGTCACCGTACTTGACGATGTCCTTGTCGGTGTTGACCGCTTGCTCGACGCCCTTGGATCCCTCGATCGCCTTGAACATCGGATCGCCCTGATAAATCACTTCAGGCGCTTTCAACTCTTTCCTGCTGACGCGTGCCGTCCTTGGGATGCTCGCGAGCAGCACTGCCTCAGTCGCCTGCGCCGAGCCGGGCACTGAAGCCAACACGCGTGAACGCGGGTGTTCGACCGGGATTCTCTTGAAGTCCTCGGGCAGCGACGGCGTGGCAAAGGTCCACGGACCGTCGAGGCTCGGCGCCTTGAACCAGCGCCCGGCCACGAGAAAGTAGAAGTCACCATCAAGTCCCATGCGGAACAGATCGGCGTCCGTGTTGTTCACCCACAGCAGCATCGATGCGCCCTGGACCTTCAGGTAGCTGATCTTCTCGTCGAGAACGATCAACTCGGCGGGCTCGGTCGCTACGAAAACTTTCGGCGTGGCCTTGCCGGAAAGCTTCTTCCCTGGCACTGCGGCCTTCACGTCCTTCCAGTTTTCGTCGGCTGGCAGCTTCGAGAAGCTGTCAGGAAGCTTACCGGCGGCCTTCCACGGACCGGTGACGGCAGTCGCCTGCAGCCACGATTCGTTGTAACGCACGTAGAGCGTCTTGGTCGGCGTGTGCTCGAACAGATCCCAGTTCGTGTTGACGGCGTAGCGCAGATCGACTTCCTTGATCGGACTCCAGATCGGTTCGCCATCGAGGTTGATCAGCATGGCAGGTGCGAGCGCCCATAACACCTTCGGCGGGTCTGCCTTGATGCCTTCGACGTTCTTCACCGTCAACGGGCTGCTGTTGACATACGCGAGCAATCGATCGAGGTCGATGACGCGCTCGTTCTGGGGAAGCGCCTGCACGTCGGCCACCAGCGTCTTGACTTGATCGGGCGACAGTGTCTTGAAGTTGTACTCGGTGATCTTGAGATCCATGGTCACGACGCGATCGTCGAGCGCGACGTGTGTCGGCCCCTCGATCTTGATGGTGCCGAGCGCTGGTTCCTTCGCGCCGGTTGGCTGATAGGACACGGCCGACCAAGCCAGGATCTGTTTTTGCTCCGCCCAGCTTTCAACCTGCGGCTGGTACCAGACGACACTGCCGCTCTTCAAGGCAACGGTTCGCGGCCAGCCGGTGTCGGCATTTGTGCCTACGGGCGGCGCTGGTGCCACAGGAGGTGGTGCGATAGGAGGCTTGGCCTGCGGTGCGGCGGCAGGCTTGGCCTGCGCGTAGAGCGTCGCACCCGGCGGGACGGCAATCGCTACTGAGAGAATCCCGGCAACAACTGGCGAACGGCAAGAAGATATGAACATGGAGGCTCCATTCCCCGCGCGCGCAGCGCGCACCTCGGCAACATGAGACACGTCACCGTGGGCTCACACGCGACGCCGGTGGGTCAGCAGGACCGATGCCAGACCGGCGGGCGTTCGGCTGCGAATTCTAACCTGCCGTCGCGCGGCTGGAGCGTCCAGCAAACAGGTCGGCCACGACTATTCGTGGCCACACTTGGCGGCAGACGTCGCCGCCGTGAACAATGGCGGTGGGAGGAGCGGCCGCCCAAACTGCCGCAGCCTGCCGTGAAGGCCCGGACGTCATGAACGACCGTTCGGGTGCTGCAGAGGTGTCAGGCAGTGAATCGTGAACGCGATCGCGGTGGTTGGAGTGCTCCCAAGCTGGCGCCAAAGCCAGCGTGAAGGGAGCGAACATGCTCGGCCGGTTCACCGCATCGCGTCCAGGATGCTCTTCAACTGCTCGCGGCTTTCGAGTGCCCACTCGAATCTTTGTTGTCCTCTTTGAATTTGGCCCACGCAGCGAGCAGATCGCGGCAAAGGCTTTCGAGCGCCTCGCGGATCTTCTCCGGTCGGCGACGTGATGCCGTCGAGGCCTACGTCCAGCACTTGGTCGTCGCTGCACTCGCGCGTGCGCTCGCACAGCGTCAGGCCCGAAGTGACCCGTCCGTTCGGTGTCAGGCAGTGAATCGTGAACGCTCAATGGGCGCCCGTCGGGTGTCAGGCGTCCGTGGGGTGTCAGGCATTGAATCGTGAACGCGTCCGTTAGGTGTCTGCTGGGTGTCAGGCACCGAATCGTGAATGTCCGTTCGGCGTCAGTACCGAACGGGAACGCCCCGCTACACCGTCGTGAAAATTTCTAGTCCGAGCGCATCGCCGAGATCGGCTCAACCCGTGAGGCGCGCCAGGCGGGCAGCGCGCACGCCACTAGCGCGATCAGCATCAGCACGAGCGGCACGCTGCCGAACGTGATCACGTCGTGGCTCTCGGTCTGATAGAGAAGCGACGCAACCAGGCGCGCCGCGAGGTACGAAACCACGATACCCGCCGCCAAGCCGATTGATACGAGTTTCAATCCCTGGCCGACGACCATCCGCACGATCGCCGGCGGGGCGGCGCCCAGTGCGATCCGGACGACGATCTCGCGACGACGCTCGGCGACGCTGAATGCGAGCAGGCCGTAGAGACCAATTGCTGCCAGCAGGAGTGAGCCAGTTGCGAATGCGCCGAGCGTCATCGCACTGAACCGCCTTGGAGCCACGAGGTCACCAAGACGGTCGTTCATCGTGGCGATCGATTCGATGGCGAGCTGCGGATCGATGGCGTTGATCGCCGAGCGAACGGTGGAGGCGAGCGCGCGCGGGTCGCCGCCGGTCCGCATGGCCAGCTTGACGTGCCGTCCAAACTCGTTGGGAATGTTGTTCAGCAGGAAGTCAGGGAACTGACTGAACGGCTCGTAGGCGTGGACGAATGGCTCTACACCAAGCGGGCCGTCGGCCACATCGGCGATGACACCAACAACGGTGAGCCACGGATTCCGGTTCTGAGGCACGTTCGCACCCCACCGAAGCCGCTTTCCAATCGCATCCTGTCCTGGCCAGAACGTCCGCGCTAACTTCTCGTTGATGACAACGACACCTCGCGGTTCGACGTTTTCGACATCCGAGAACGCGCGGCCGCTCATGACCCTGATCCCGAGCGTCTGGAAGTACGGGCCGTATACCCACGACAGATTCGTGCTCGGCGGTACACCCCCGGATACCGCGTTCACACCCTCGGCCGAGAGCGAGCGCCGCTCGTACCGTTCGAGTGGGAGATCGGTCATGAGCGCGGCGGCGCGAACGCCCGTCAACGAAGCTGCTCGTGTGAGGAGCGACTCGTGAAATGAACGAACGCTGGCCGCCGTACGATAGCCGGATCGCGGAAGCACAAGAGAGGCAGTGAGCACGCCGTCTGGATTGAACCCGGCGTCCGTCTCCATCAGTGCGGAGAAGCTCCTAATCAAGAGCCCCGCCCCAATCAGAAGAACGAACGCGAGCATCACGGTGGAGACGACCAGGCCCGCCTGCACCCGGTGTCGTCGCACCCCTGGTGTCGTCCGCGTGGCCTCCTCTTGAAGTGTCGATCCCGGAGCCGCTCGACCGACGGTGATCAATGGAATGAGCGCGAAGACAATCGATGTCGAGATAGCCAGCGCGGCGCTGAAGGCGAGCACGCGGAAATCGATCGAGATCTCCTGGACGACTGGAAGTGCGTCGGCGACCGACGCCGGTATGAGCCCGATCATGAGACGAGAAGCCAGCAGACCGAGCAGCGCGCCCGCGATCGACAGAACGAAAGCTTCGGCAAGCAGGAGCTGCAGCAACCGGCCGCGGCTCGAACCAAGAGCGATCCGGACGGCGATCTCTCGCGAACGCGACGCCGCGCGACTGAGCACAAGGTTGGCCACGTTCGCGCACGTCACCAGCAGCACGAGGCCGACAGATATCAGCAGCAGCAAGAGCGGCCGTTCCGTTCGTCCGGCGACTTCGTCGCGCAACGGCGCCGCTGTAAGTCGCGTCGAGAAGTTCACGTTCCGTAGGGCAGTCGAGTAGTTGGCGTTGATTCGCTCCGAGAGAACGTCGAGCTCGGCACGCGCGTGCGCGATTGACACGCCATCTTTCAGCCGGCCAATCACACCATGATTGAATTCGTTGCCACGCGACTGACGCTGCCGGTCTGTGAATGCCATCGGGATCCACACGCTGGCCGGCTTGTTGTTGAATTGCGGCCCGCGGGGCGGGAAGGAGAAAGTCGAGGGCATGACGCCGACGACAGCGTAGGGCCTGCGATCGAGCGTAATCGTCCGACCGACGATCGACGGGTCTCCCGCGAACCGGGTCTGCCACAGTCCCCAGCTCAAGATGGCGACGTCGATCCCAGGTCTGTCTTCCTCGGGCGTGAAGCCACGGCCGAGAAGCGGCGCGACGCCGAGTACTGGAAGGAGAGTGGCGGAGATCTTCGCGCCGTCGAGGCGAACCGGTTCGCCGCTCCCCGACAGCTCCGCAGGAATGTTCAGATAGGCGCCGACACGTTCGAACGCCATTTGATCGCGCTCGAAGTCGAGTAAGTCGGGCGGAGAGAAGGGACCGTCCGGAAAGTCGGGCAGGCTCTCGTGAAGCGCGACGAGCCTGTCCGGTTGCGCAAACTCGAGCGGCCGAATGAGCACCGCGTTGACGATGCTGAAGGTGGCGGTGTTAATGCCGATGCCGAATCCCAGGGTGAGCACGACGACTGCGACGTAGCCGGGGTGCTGGCGGAGGGTCCGCAGGCTATGTCGAACGTCGCAGAGAAAAGTAGTCACGGCGGGTTGGACGGGAGTGGCGGGGTTTTTGTTGCCGGGCGGGTGCCGAGCGGGTGTCAGGCAGTGAATCGTGAATGCCGAGCCCGAGCTGATCGCATGATCGCGTGTCAGGCACAATGCCGAGCGCGTGCAAGATTGGGTGTCAGGCGCCGAATCGTGAACGAACTGATACCTGATCGGGTGTCAGGCACTGAATCACGAACGGTTCTTCGCGGAATCTATTGCGGCGAGAACCCCGTGGCGTCGTGGCCGTCGGGGGACTTCCGATCTCGGGCCCGGCTCAGTGCCTTACTGACAGTAGAGGGCGATACCGTCAGAAATCTCGCGATCTCAGCAAGGCGATAGCCGTGCGTCATGCGCGCGACGAGAATCAGGGCGTCCCGGCTGCGACGGTCAGCCTCCTCTCCAGTGAACACGCTCTCCAACGGCGGCTGTGCACATCGTCGGCAGTCGAATGGGATCGGCCGGTTCTTCCCGCCTTGCGCCAGGGACTCAGCGACGGCCTTCTTGAACCGAGCGGTGCCGAGCGCCGCCGCCAGGTCGAACGACCACGTCAGCCCCGCCGGATCCTTCACGTACGCGTGATAGTGGCGCTGTGCCTCGAAGAGCTGGTCGGCGCGGAAGGCCCAGCGCAGCCAATCCAGATGGAGCCACGCAGGAGCGTCTTCCAGACCGGCAGTCGCCCGATGCGTGCTCCAGGGCCAATCCGCCGCGTCACGGCACAGGTGAGCCTTGACCGGATTCAGGGCTATGTAGCGCGCGACCCGCCGCAGGTATTTTTCGCGTTGCACCACCAGCGATTCGAACCGCTGCTCGAATGTGTGTCCCACGCGTCCGTGGCGGCGATTGAAGGCTTTCGAGTATTCGGTGTTCAACGTCCGTATGAACTCGGACAGATTGCCGCGCGGGGTGTCGAGCAGCGTATGGTAGTGCGTGCCCATCAGACAGCAGGCATAGACACGCACCTGGCAGTCGTTCGCGGCCTCGCTGAACGTGGTCATGAACGTCCGCCGGTCGTCGTTATCGTCGACGATCGTCGATTTGCGGTTGCCGCGCGACATCACGTGGTACACCGCGCCCGGAAACTGAATGCGGCTGCGTCTCGCCATGTGGTGACAGGTCGCAAACGACGCGCCGCCAGATCATTCACGAGATCACGAGGAGAAATGGGTCAGTCCTCAGACGCTGCGGCAAATACCGCGTACTGCGGCGCGCGTGCGCGGTGCGAGAATCGCGATCGGCGCGTAGTGTGGGCTAGGCTTCCCGACTGTCCACATCATCGTCACGATTCACTGCCAGACACCGCAGGCTCCTCATCACGATTCACGGTCCGACGGCCGGGGCACCTTTTCGATTTCACGATTCACTGCCTGACACCCCAGGATCGTCGGCGGAAGGACCGTAGATCGATGGCACCTTGGCACCCATCGGGCGCAGGTAACTGGACAGCTGACCGCGATGGTGAATGGCGTCGAACAGGAACCCGAACAACATGTCGCCGAGCGTCGTTTCCCACAGGGGCTTACCGTCCATCATGAACCGGGCGTTGCTCTCCCACTTCGCGTCGTCCAGGCTCGCCAGGCGCGTCTCGAGTTCGGCCGAGTGCTTTTCGTACGCAGCCACCGACTCCGACACTCCGGGCGATGGCTTGTACACATAGCTGACCTCGCCGTGGTCGATGAGCGTGCATGCGTCATGAATCTCCGTCGCCAGCAGCCAGAGTAGGTCGCCTGAGGATGTGGATCGCGGATGTGGTTTGTAATCGCCCTGATCCGGCGGAACGGCTTTCATCACTTTCACGAACACCGGCCGCTCGGCCTTGATGCGCTGGCTGTAGTACTCGCGGACATTATTCACAGCAGGTCCTCCTGAAGTGCCGATCACCATACTGCGTTTCGGCGCGCGCGTCTCCTACCCTGACTGCCGGCGCGAGGGTAGTACTGCCGCAGGCCGATTTCCACGTCGGGCAATTCGGGGCAAGCCGGGGCAAGCCGGGGCCCAGATCACTGCCCGAACGTCGACAGTCGAATTCCCGGATCGCCGACGATTGTCGCTTGAATCACGATTCACTGCCTGACACCCAGGACAGGATAGGAACATCCACGACAGGATAGGAAGGCAGTTCGGTCACGATTCACTGCCTGACACCAGAGGATCGCCAGAGGATCGCCCCAGACGGCATCCATCACACATCGCCACCCCAATACATTGCATGGAGCTTCTCGGCCACGCTCGCCAGGGTGGGCTCTTTCGTATACGGACCGAAGACCTCATAGCCGATGTCGCGCCCCAGATGGCGGTAGCTCTCGAACTGATCCTCGCCGTAGAACTGATCGCCAGTGCTTTCATGCGGAAAGAGCGGGCGGCTCGATTTGTACTGACGCACCGACGTGTCTTCCTTCCCCGTCATCGATGCCTTGACGTAAATGAGGATCCCGGTGTCGTCCTTGTCATACCTTATTTCGCCGATGGCGAAGCGGCGCTTGCTCCACTCACCACCACCCGTACCCGAACGCAGCTCCTCGACATCGATCGCGATGTGACACCCGAAATCAACCTCACACATCCGAATCAACGTCCCGAGGCCCCCGAACGTATACTTGTCGTCGCACTCGCCATCGCTGATAACGACGACCCGGCACTTTCGCCGTATCAGCTCGTAGGCCGCCAGGTTCTCGAAGTGGCCGCCATCAGACACCATCACGAACTTCGATCGGTCGGAGGCACCGCCAAACAACTCGTCCGCGAGGTAGCTCAGGCTGAAGTGCGGCGACATGGACCCGTCCTCGACTTTGCCGGGATTTGGAAACCACCAGCCGAGTCGCACGTTGAACAGCGTCAGCAAGAATGCGATCACCGACGACGTGTGGTAGCCCATGTTCGGGCTCGCGGCCGCACCCGAGACCGAAATCGCCTGACCGAGCGTCGGGCCTCCGTCGCGGTGACCGAACGCGCTCGTTGGAATGAAGCCCAATTCCTTGGCACCTCCTTGTTGATCAAGTGATTCGTAGGCACTGCCACAGTGAAGCGGCGACAGCGTGAACGAGGCGCTGTGCCTCGTATGGAGCGCGAGGTCGGTAGACCCGCCCAGGTTGAGGGCGCAGTTAACGATGTGCAGCGGCCGCATTTGCGCGGACGGCGTGTACGCGAGCGGCAGATCGTCGTCATCGTCGAAGCCCGTGAAGTTCTGCGGGTTGCGATCAGTCTCCTTGCGCGTTGCGCCGAGGTAGCAGCGCACCAGGCGGTTGCGATAGAAGGCGTTCAGGCTGAACTCGTTGATGTCCACACGAGCCGAGAGCACAATGGTCACCGCGAGGCAGAGGGCGAGCATCACGAGCGGCACCGCGGCAACGGGCTCGGATGGCGTGGCCCACCAATCGGCACCGCCGTTCAAGTTGATGATCAGATGAATTACCCACGACACGGCGAGCAGCACGCCGGCGATGAAGACGAACGGAGCCACGCGCGCGAGCACTTCCTTGGCCGTTGCACCTGCTCCCTCGGAGCGGCCGCCGGTCGACCCTGAATTCCCCGCGAACAGGCCGCCCGCCACGGTCGCCACCCAGCCCGCGACACCGGATATCGTCGTCCAAGTCGCATGGCTGGATGCCCATGCCACCCAGAGCGGGCCATACACTGCGCTCACCGCGATGACCATCCACGCTGTCGCATAGATCGCGAGCCAGGCGCCGAGGCGGCTCCACCACTCCCGTACGCCGTCTGTTGAATCGCGACCGAGCATCCCGATCAACACGACGATCGAGAGCACGAACGCCATCGCCACCAGGCCCGGTCCCCAGACAAACGCCATCCACTCGCCGCCGGTGTGCGTGTTGAACTCCTGAAAGACCAGGACGATTGCTGCCAGCGACGCATGCAGCACCGGCACTGCAGCCGCCGGCGCGGCAAGCGCGATCAAAATCCGCCCTGGCTGGCGCCGGCTGGAGACGGCAAAGACCGAGAGCAGCCAAAACGACACGAACACGATCGAGAGGTGAAACGGCCAGAACTTCCACGCGTGGGAGACGAGCGTCGAATACTCCGTCAGCGTGCTCACCGATGTCACCCCTGTTCTCCCGGTCGCCTGCGCCCATAGCATCGACGTGACCAGCAGAGCCACGATCATGAGCGGGGTCACGACGCACACCTGCACGTAGCCCTGGGTGTAATTCACCTTCTTTGGCCGGTCCGGAGAAAACAGCGCGACGATGCTGACGGCAACTGGCTGGAGGAAGAAGCCGCTGAGTACCAGAAGGCCGCCAACCAGCAATGCCTGGACCACGCGAGTCGCGGCGTGCGCGAACGTGTAAGCAGGATCGTTCACATCGTAGACGGCGAACGGATTGAACGCGAATAGCCTCATCGCCAGGAGGGCCAACACGAACAAGACGAGAGCTCCAGTGAGGCCGATGACCCGCGCTTTGGCTTGCAGCAAATCGACGGGGCGCCACTCGCGCGGCGACTTGCCGTATTGAAACGGCGGACCGGCGGTCAGTTGCCAGTGGTTGCCGGCGATGCCGACGATGCCGAAGATGAAGAGCAGGACGGTCGCCCATCGAAGCAGTCCCGCGTCGGGCCACCAGTGGAAAAGCCAGAACAGCGGGCGCGGCACCAGCAACGCGCATGCGATTGTGAGGATGACGGTGGCCTGGATCAGGATGGTGTTGCGTAGCCAAATCGTCAGCATCGACCAGGTATCAGCGCTGAAGAAACCGACGCGTGGCGAAAGGTAGTTCGAGTAGCGCCGAAGATACGCGATCGAATCCGTCCAGTCATCGTGGAACCAGGTCGGATGCCGCCGGCAGTTGGCGCTCAGCCATGCCCCGATGTATCCACCGCCTGAAACGGTGGACAGGTAGTGGAACTTCGAGAGCAGCCCGCAGTCCTTGAGGCTTTCCAGCAGGCCGAGAGCGAACGTTGCGCTCCGGATGCCGCCGCCGGAAATCGCGAGGCCAGCCACGTCCCTGGCCGCGTCATCAAGACCAATCGCCTTACGTTCGGCGTCGAGGACTGTCGTCGAGGGGCAATGCTGCGGAGTGCCCGGCATACAATTCACCTCTGTTCTCGTGTACGGGAAAGCGGCGCAATCGTACCTGAACTAGTCGATTGATATCCCGGCGAACCCCCGACTAGTTCGGCAGCATCTCTTGCGCGCGCTCCGCGCGCCAGCCCGTTGTGCGGACGCCGCAACGAGTGCAAAATTCGCGTTCGAGCCCGCACACCGTCTGGCGGCAGATCGGACGAGAATGGACGATGCGACGACTGGCTCGATTGCTGACCGCGCTGATAGTCGCTGCCGCGATGTACTCGTGCTCGAGCGACAGGCCCCGTACAGGCGATAACCAACTCGCGCCAACGCCGATCGGAACGTCACGCCGCGTGCTCGTCGTCACTCACACTGAAGGATTCAGGCACAGCTCCATCCCGGTTGCCGAAGCGACAATCAGCATGCTTGGCCAGACTTCGGGTCTCTTCACGACGAGTTTCTGCCGCACCGGCGCGGACGTGGCGACAATGCTCGCCCCTGCGGCGTTAGCGAACGTCGACGCCATCGTTTTCGCCAACACGACCGGCAGCCTGCCGGTTCGCGATCTCGGCGCGTTGCTGAACTGGATCGCTGAAGGCCACGGCTTTGCCGGAATGCACAGCGCATCGGACACCTACCACGACGCGCCGGGATACATCGAGATGCTGGGGAACGAGTTCCTCACGCATGGCGATCAAGCTGCCGTCGAAGCCGCCGTCGAGAATCGCTCGCATCCGGCATCGAGTCCGCTGGGAGAGCGGTTGCGCATTTTCGATGAGATCTACAAGTTCGCCAGGAACAATCGGAACGGCGTCACGATGCTGCTGTCGTTGGATCGCCATCCCGCCGATGGCTTGCCGGAAGCCGGTCAACCAGGCGATCTACCACTCGCCTGGGCCAAGAACCATGGCCGGGGCCGCGTGTTTTATACGGCACTCGGACATCGTGAAGACGTGTGGGAGAACTCGCTGTACCAGCAGCACATCCTCGGCGGCATCCGCTGGGTGCTCGGGTTCTAGCACCGCGACGGTCGCTCGTTCACGATTCACTGCCTGACACCCGCCGGACAACCCACCCGGACAGGCAACCCACCCGGATACCCAGCCCGTGATTCACGATTCACTGCCTGACACCCCGCCTGTGCCCGTGATTCAAACACCCCGGCTCGCCCGCCGGACAACCCACCCGAACACCCGGCCCGTGATTCACGATTCACTGCCTGACACCCACTCCCAACCCAGTGGGCGGTATCCGGTGGGTGCTTGCGCACGGTTAGCTCCAGCGCAGATCGTGCCGGGCGTACGGCAGATCGCGGAGCCGCTTGCCCGTGATCTGGAAGATGGCGTCGCCGATCGCAGACTGGACCGACGTGGCGCGATCGTGGCCCATGCCGAGCAGCCAATGTTTGGTCGGAAAGAAGCGAACGTTAATCACCGGCGGGTCTTCGTTGATGCGCGAGATGGGAAACACGTTGAAGTTGTTTTCGACGATGCGGCCGTCCTTGATCGTGCAGGCCTGGTGCACGGCGTCGTTATAGAACCAGGTGATCTGACCTTCAATCTGCTTCTTCACCGACAGCGGGTTGACGAGGCCGAAGCCGGTCTCGTGGGCAACGTCCACGCGTTCCAGCTTGACCTTGCCCTCTCGGCTCAGCGAGACGGTATGGACCATCGCGCTGATCGTCGCCATGCCGTCTCCTTCGGCTCCACGCTCTTCGAGGGCAATGGCGCGTGCCGTGCCTTTCGGGAGCGGCGTCCCCCAGCCCGACATCTCGGCCGCGATGTCGAGCGCCTTGATCATGTCCTCCTTGTAAGGGAGGTTCGTGCGGGCGAGCAACTCGCGTCGATAGCGATACGGATCCTTCCCCGCGGCGCGGGCCAGCTCGTCGAAGAAGCTCTCCCGATAGAACTCGTGCGCCGCCTGGCCGACGCCCCGTCGCGTTCCGACTGGCACGTGGAATTTCGTCGTGTGATTCGAGTAGCGATAGTTCGGCACGTGGTAGCGCGAGGTCACATGGAACGACGCCTCGGGGCCAAACCCGCCTTCCTGCATCGCCGTGCGCACCTCGAGTGCGATCGGCCACCCGTCGGCATCGAGCGCGGCCTTGAGCCGCGCGACGCCCATCGCGCGATACGTCGTGCCGATGAAGTCCTCTTCACGAGTCCACAGCATGTGGATCGGCGTGCCGCGGTGCGCGTTGGCGATCATGATAGCGTGCTCGGCCTGCGGCCCGTTGCCGTTGCGGCCGAAGCCGCCACCCAGGTGGCACAGGTGGAGATGCACATTCGTCTCGGGGATCCCCGTGATCTTCGCGGCGCTGAACCGGGTTTCCTGCGGGCTCTGATCGCCGATCCAGATGTCCACGCGATCGTCGGCGACGAGCACCGTCGCGTTGCCGGGCTCCATGCGGGCGCGCGGCAGGAACGGCGTCGAATAGGTCGCCTCGACGATGCGGGTGGCGCGAGCAAATGCCTGGTCCACGTCACCCTGGTTGGCGCGCGCTGTTCCCGGCCGATCGAGCGCCGCAAGCAGCGACTCACGCATGTTCGCGTCGGTGAACGCCGCGTTGGCCGGAGGGATGTCCCACTCGATCGGCATCTTGTCGATCGCGGTCTTGGCTTGATACCAGGTATCAGCGATCACGGCGACACCGCCGCTGAACACGCGGCCGCGAGTCAACGCCGGATCAGGAATCGGAAACTGGACCGCGGAACGCACGCCCGGCATGTGGCGAACAGCTTGGAAATCGTAGCGCTTCACGTCACCGCCATAGACCGGGCACGTCTTCACGGCTGCCCACTTCATGCCGGGAAGGCGCACATCGATCCCGTAGATGGTCTTGCCGGTGACCTTCGACGGCACGTCGAGGTTCTTCTGCTCGGTGCCCATCAGCGTCCACTGATCGGGCGGCTTGATCGTGATCGTCTCGGGGTGCGGATGCGGTGTTTCGGCGGCACGCTGCGCGATCCGTCCATACGTCGTCGTGCGTCCGCTGGGTGTATGCGTGACGACGCTGTTCTTTGCGATCAGCTCGGTGACGGGGACGTTCCACAGCGACGCCGCGGCGAGCAGTAGTCGCTCACGCGCTTCGGCCCCGGCCAGTTGCAGATAGTAGCGACCGTCCTTCACCGACGACGCCGCGTTTGTCCGCATGCGCCGATAGAGGCTGTCAGGAATGCCGGCGACGCCGGTGCGGTCGCGATTGCCGAACGTCGGCACACCACCGCCGTTTGGATCGCCGGCTCCATTGCCTGGAACTTTCAACGTCCACTCCGGCGCCTTCTCACGCGCATCGCGGTTTGCGGACGCGTACTGCGGGCGCACCTTGCTCCAATCGCACTGCAGTTCTTCGCAGACCATCATCGCGTTCGAGGTCCAGACTCCCTGGCCCAGCTCGGTCTGCGCGATTCGGATCGTCACGGTGTCGTCCGGCGCGATGACGATCCAGGCATTGATTTCTGGTGTCGCAGGCTCCTCGTACCACGCGGCGGCGGACGCGGTCTGCGCGTCGGCGCGCGAGGGCAGCCAGAAGCCGAGCACGAACGCACCCGGGGCGGCCGCAAGCGTTGCGAGGAATTCACGGCGATCGACGCCAGGCGTTTGACTCACGTTCGATCCTCCGCCTTTACGCTTTCATCAAGTCAGCGGCGAGATGAATCGCCTGCCGGATACGGTGGTACGTGCTGCAGCGGCAGATGTTTGTCATCTGGGCGTCGATGTCGGCGTCGGTGGGCTTCGGTCGCGCGCGCAGCAGGGCCAGCGCGCTCATGATCATGCCGGACTGACAGTAGCCGCACTGCGGCGTGTCGAGTTCCTTCCAGGCTACCTGGGTTGGATGAGTGCCATCGAGCGAGACGCCTTCGATGGTCATGACCGGCTTGCCAATGGCCATTGCTGCAGGGACGCTGCAGGAACGGACGGGTCGTCCTTCGACATGCAGAGTGCAGGCACCGCATTGCCCGATGCCACAACTGAACTTGGTGCCGGTCAGCCCGACGTGGTCGCGAATCACCCACAGCAAGGGCGTCTGTGGATCGGCATCAACGGTGTGTTGCGTTCCGTTCACCACGAGGTCGAACGGCATACGTCGGTCCCTCCGGATCGCCGAATTGTAGTCGACGATCCGGTAGCCGCGATACAGCCGAGAACGCCGGCGCGGACGGCCGAGCGCCCACTTCAGCACATACGACGGCCTGAACTCGCGATTCTGTTGCTGTCCTGCGACCCGCAGTCCACACTCCGTACGCGGGTCGGTGAGCGCCTCCGCCGATTCCTTTCTCTGGCCGAACCCCTGCCGTCGCGAAACAGATGGCCTTCGGCAGTCGAACAAGCTTGCACGCGTTCAAAGCCGCGTGGTCGTCGTCTGAGGGTGGCCCGGGCTTCACCCGATCAAAGACGCAAAGTGGGTTGGCACTGAAGGAGTGATCGATGATGTCACGTCACGTTCTTTGCGTCGTTGCCCTGATCAGGGACTCAAGGAGCGCCCGGTCGGGCTCAGGAAATGGAGTCATTACTGCGCTTGCCAACCTGGCCCGTGTCAGTCTCCGGGAGCTTCACGCCATCGTCTGGAGGACTCGTGTGGAACCCGGGCGCGGTTGACACGGTACCGGAGCTGTCATTCAGCCTGCAGTTCTCGTGCTTTCCAACGGTGAATGGCGGGTGGGGGTTCTTTACGCGCTACTACCGGGCCAGGACTACTACAACGTCGGCTTCCTCGACGACATCCGGCGCCTGCACGTCGGGCTGACGTTCAACCAGACCGGGTTCTTCCGTTTTCGGAGGCCGCTGGCGAACGCGCAGTCACGGTAGTAGTGGCGTACTTGCTAGTACGCCTAACTCAGCGATAGAGCCCGTCACGCCGATCCGAAATCGAAATAAGGATCTGTGCCATTATTCGCTCGCCTCGGTACAAAACATCTTCTCGGGGCGTTCCGTCGTCGAAACCACAGGATCTTTCAGCCCGGCTCCGAAGAGCTCACATGACAGCGTAGCGAACGATACACCGGCGGACTCACAAGCGAGGTGACACATGCGCGCAGTCAGGATCGTACTTGCGTGGCTCGTCCTCCTTCCCGCGACGGCGTCGGCACAAGCGGTCATCACAGGGACGGTGCGTGACACGTCGGGGGCGGTTCTGCCCGGGGTCACCGTCGAAGCCACGAGTCCCGTCCTCATCGAAAAGCTCCGCGCGGCGGTGTCCGATGGATCGGGGCAGTACCGCATCGAAGACTTGCGCCCGGGCACGTACACCGTCTCGTTCATGCTGACGGGGTTCAGCGTGTTCAAGCGGGAGGGCATCGAGCTGACGGGCTCATTTACGGCGGTCGTCAATGCCGAGATGAGGCTGGGCGCACTCGAGGAAACCATCGTCGTCACCGGCGAAAGCCCCGTCGTCGACGTGCAAAGCGCGCGGCGACAGCTGACGCTCGGAAGCGACGTGCTCCGGTCGATTCCCACCATCCGCAACTACAACGGCGTCGTTCTGCTCGTCCCCGGCGTCACCACCAACACCAACGACGTCCCGACGGGCGCCACCACCACTCAGTTTCCGATTCACGGCGGCCGCAACAACGAAGGCCGCTTGATGATCGACGGACTGAACATCGGCACGCCCGTTGGCGGCAATCAGCCGCCGGGATACATCGCGGATATCGGCAACGCGCAGGAGATCACGTTCACGACTTCCGGCGGCCTCGGCGAATCGGAGACCGCGGGCGTGGTGATGAATGTGGTGCCAAGAACCGGAGGCAACCGCATATCGGGCGCGGTCTTCTTCAGTGGCACCGGCGAGGGACTCCAGTCCAGCAACTACACAGAAGAACTGCGTCTCGCCGGGCTCACGGCAGCAATTCCCCTCCGCAAGGTCTACGACCTCAACGGCGCGGTTGGCGGGCCGATCATGAGGGATCGCGTCTGGTATTTCGTCAACGCGCGCACGCAGGGCAGCACGCGAGGGATTGCGAGCGTGTACTACAACCAGAACTCTGGCGACGCCACCCAGTGGCTCTACTCACCGGACCTCGATCGGCCGGCGTTCTCCGACCGCACCTGGGACAACATCAGCGGGCGCATCACGTGGCAGGCCACACCTCGCAACAAGATCGGCTTCGCCTGGGATGAGCAGCGGATCTGCCGCAACTGCGAGGGCATGACGCAGGGCATCACCGACCCCGCCCGTGTATCACCTGAAGCGATCGGCAACGGCTCGGGAACGTTCCGTGTGCCGCAGGCCACCTGGTCGTCGCCGGTCACGAACCGCTTCCTGCTCGATGCCGGCTTCGGGGGCAACTACAACGGTTACGGGCACCGTGAGCGCAAAGGCAATACGACGCGACCTCTCATCCGCGTGTCCGAGCAGTGCGCAGCGGGCTGTCCCGCCAATGGCAACATCCCGGGTCTCGTCTATCGATCGCAGGATTGGCTCGACGCATGGCAAGGCTCGTGGAACTGGCGAGCCTCTGCCTCCTTTGTTACTGGAGCGCACAGCCTCAAGCTTGGGTACCAAGGGAACTACCTGACTGACGACCAGGTCTGGTACACCAACGACGAACAACTCGCCTATCGGTTGAACAACGGCGTACCGAATCAACTGACCCAATACATCGCCCCGTATCAGCGCGATTCGCGCGCGGCGTTCTATGGAGTCTATGCACAGGAGCAATGGACGCTCGGCCGGCTGACGTTGCAGGGCGCGCTTCGCTTCGACCACGCGCGGAGCTGGTTCCCCGAGCAGCAGGAGGGACCGTCACGGTTCCTGCCGCAGGCCATCGCGTTCCCAAAGACGGAGGGCGTCGACAGCTACAACGATCTCTCGCCGCGCGTCGGCGTCGCCTACGATCTCTTCGGCAACGGCAAGACCGCCCTCAAGGCCAACGTCGGCAAGTATCTGGAAGGCGCCGGCATCCAGCTCAATTTCGCTGGCCCGAATCCCACGGCCCGGCTTCCGGGAACGGGTTTGCCACGCACTGCGACTCGCACGTGGATCGACGCCAACAACAACTTCCAGCCTGACTGCGACCTGCTCGTGCCGACGGCACAGGATCTGCGGGCGAGTGGACGTGACTTGTGTGGGGCGCTCTCCAACGCGGCCTTCGGTCAGCCCATTTTCACGAACACCTATGACGAAGCGCTGCTGCACGGATGGGGCGTGCGATCGTCGGATTGGGGCATCGGCATCTCGGTCCAGCAGGAGATCGTTCCGCGGGTCTCCGCGGAGGTTGCGTATCACCGCCGCTGGTTCCGCGGCTTCACGGTGACGGACAACCTCGTCACGCAGCCGTCCGACTACACGCCGTACAGCATCACGGCCCCGCTCGATCCGAGACTGCCGGACGGAGGCGGGTACCCGATCTCGGGGCTGTACGACATCGCGCCCGCGCTCTTCGGGCAGGTCAACGACTTCATCACGAATTCGCAGGGATTCGGCGACTGGTCCCAATACTTCAACGGCATGGACGTCACAGTGAACGCGCGGACAGAGGGCGGCCTCACTGTGCAAGGTGGCACGAGCTTCGGCCAGACGGTGTCGGACGCCTGCGACGTTCGGGCGCAACTGCCCGAGCTGTCCGTGACAATCGGTGCGGGCCTTCAGGGATCCAACGTCAGTCAGACGAGCCCGTACTGCCACGTGGCCACCGGCTTCCTGACACAGTTGCGAGGCTTGGCTAGCTACACCATCCCGAAGATCCTCGTTCAGGTGAGCGGCGTGTTTCAGAGCAAGCCCGGGCCGCAGCTCGCGGCCAACTACGCCGTGCCTGCGTCGGTGATTGCGCAGGCGCTCGGGCGACCTCCCGCCGGACAGGTCACCAATGTCACCATCAACCTCGTGGAGCCCGGTACGCTCTATGGAGATCGGATCAACCAGATGGATCTCCGCACCGCGAAGATCCTCCGGTTCGGCCCGACGAGGACGATGATCGCGCTCGATCTGTACAACGCGTTCAACTCGAGCGTCGTGCTGACCTACAACAACGCGTTCGTGCCCGGCGGCCCATGGCTGCAGCCGAACACGATTCTCACGGGACGGCTCGCCCGCATCAGCGCCGAGTTGAGCTGGTAGTCCTGGCGAGGCTGCACCTCAGACCGACGAGCATGTGGCTCCGCCTCGCTAGATGGCAGTATCTTCTGCCCGCCGTCTGGGCGGGCGTAGACGTCTTGAACGGATGGCAGAAACTTGACTCGTTTGTAAGGATTCTGACCGTTCAAGACCCCTACGCACATGCGGTGAGAGGGGGCGACGGGTGCGACCGCACTCTC
>DASRJE010000227.1:0-2225 GCA_035649635.1 Vicinamibacterales bacterium
TCATTCTTGGTTTCCTCATCTACTGATAGAGATCACCAAGTGGCGACGAAAGACGACACGACCTGTGCCGATCGTCGTCTCTCTTCAGCGATGAGCGACCAGCGTCGACTCGCGTTCGATCTGCTGTTGCAGGGCGTCGGCCCGTTTCACGATCGGTAAGCCGGGGCCAGCACTGGCGAACACGTTCCGTTCATTGGCCTGGAAATGGCGACAGCCTACGGATTCGGACGCGCCGGCTGTGCCGTGGCGGGCCAAGGCTGTGCCGTGGCGGGCCGTACCGCGCGATGCTATGGGATCCGGATATTCGCGCCCGGTTCGAACAGCGATAGCAGTCGCGTCACGCTGAACAATTCGCGGATGCGCGGCGCGAGATTGGCCATGTGAAGCTCGCATCCAGCGTTCCGCGCCGACGCGTAGAGCCCTGCAATTGTGCCAAGGCCGACGCTGTCCATCGTGGTCAGATCCGTCAGATCAATCACGATGTCGCGCGTGTGCGGAAGCAGACGCTTCACCTCGTAGCGGAGCACGCTAGCGGAGGTGATGGTGAGCCGGCCATGGCAGCGGACGATGCTTGTACCGGGCATCGACTCGACGGTGAGGGACAGTTCCTTGTGGTCGGGCAACATATGGCGTACCGGCGGCTACGAGGTGATCTTCACGGGGCCCTGATACTGATCCAGCCAACGCAGGATTTCGCCGATCAGGTCCATTCGAGTCTGTAAATTCACGTGACCGCCATCAAAGAGGATGTGGCGCTTGTCCTTTGCGGGTGTACCGAGCGCAACGCTACGTACTCCGAATCGCGTCGAGGATCGCCTGCGGCTTGTCAGCTGAAATGACCAGGCGGTTGCGCGTCGCGAGATAGCTGTAGCGCACGTTGATGCGCGCCTCGGCGATCCGTTGAAAGACGCGCGCCGCCGCGCCCGCTTCATCGGCGACCGGCACGAGCGCCACCTGCTGCTCCTGCACCACCCGGAACCCCGCAGCGTGCAGGCATCTGCGCGCCGCCTCGAGGTCCGTCGTCAACACGTGGACGACGCCGGCGATCTCGATGTAGCCGTCGATGTTGATGCCTGCTCCGCTGACGGCGCCAATCGCTTTCGCCAGCTCACCGGGCCGATCGTCGGTCAACGAGACGGCGAGATCCGTTGCAAGGTGCGGTTCCATCACCACCCCTCCTGATCGGCGGGTCTAAAAGACCCGCCTCTACGACGCATCTAAGCGAACGATGTAGAGGCGGGTCTTCAGACCCGTCGTGATCTACCTCGCGATCGAATCCAATGCCGCCTTGCAACACTGTCCGTCTTGTTCGGACGTGCCACCAGAGACGCCCAGGCCGCCGATGATCTTGCCGTCGACGACGATCGGTACGCCGCCCTCGACGAAGCTCGCGCCGCGCAGTCCCATCACGCGCAGGAACACGCCGCCCTTCTCGACGGAATCTTGAAATGCTTTCGTCGGCCGCTTGAACATCGCCGCCGATCGCGCCTTGTCGATCGCGATGCGCGGACTCGCGTGCTGCGTATCGTCGATCTTCTCGAAGTACACGAGAATGCCCGCCGGGTCGACGACGGCAGCGCCCATCGTCCATCCGTTGGCGCGCGCTTCGGTCAACGCCGCCGCGGCCAGCTTCTTTGCCAGTTCTGTCGTTATGGGAACACCGTACGACGCCATCGATTCACCTCGCGCACGAAGTGGAACAGTGGAAATGTGCACTTTCACGCTTCCAGTGCTTCCACCTTTCCACTTCTTCCACTTTCAACCGAGGGCCCGCTTTTCGCAGTACCCACTCGGGGCTTGGGCCATTTCGCCTGCCTGAGCCACCAAAACTGTATGACGATTCGGGTCGCAGTGTGATCCGAAGCGGTTGAAAGGGGTAGGAATGCAGATCTGGACTGAATTCAAGAATACGATTCTGCCCTGGATGCTTGCGGGCGGCGTGGTTGCATTCTTGATCATGGAGCACCGGCGGACGACCGACGCGTTGCTGCAGGCCAATCAGCGGCTGTCGAACGCGGTCGAACAGCAAGGCAAGGCGCTGGACGGCGTTCGCGGGCTGCTCGCGTCGCAGGGGTACACCATGCCCCCTTTAGCCGTAAAGCAGTGATTCAGGGGCTTCGGGTGCCCGTGCACCTGACGACTCGTGACTCACTGCAGATGTTCGATCTCGCGGATGTGTGGGCGACCCGCACTGGTGAGGAGGTACGACTCGTGTCGGCCAACGA
>DASRJE010000228.1:0-87371 GCA_035649635.1 Vicinamibacterales bacterium
GAGTCTTACGCGACCGCCAAGGAGATCGCGCGAAAGGCGCTCAACCTTCAACTAACGGATCGAACGGGCGGCGCGCTGTATTTCCATCAACGGAATGCGACGCCAGGTTGGGCCGCGGAATACACCAAGACGGTCGAGATCGGTGAGTTCGTCTTCTACAAGCCTCGCGGGGGCGAGGCGCGATAGCGAAGCGCTTCAGGCATTGTCAACTTGAGGCCACTGCGGGCACAGGTAGTCGGATACCTGACGACGTCGCCTGTTATCCGGTAGGGTCGGGAACTGGCGCGGTAATCCAAAGGCAGCCCCTTGGCTGTGTCCGGGGTTGCCCCTACGTGCTCCCTTGTCCTTACCCACAACGGCAAGGCCGAGCTCGTGGTCCCAGGATGCCGCGGCTTACCAAGCGCTCCTCGACCGCGTCGAAGCCCATCGAAGGGATCCAGGAGGACTGGCGGACGTGAGGCCGGTCGCACCAAGCCTGCGCGGCAGGTGTTTGCTCGGCTGCGCAAGAAGCATGGCATACCGCGTGTGAGGTTGCGTGGCGCGCGGACGCCCGACCTCGAGCCGCTCACTTTGCCGGCGATACGCTCGCAGTCGGGACCGGCGGCGCCAGCCCCAGCTGACGCATCATCCCCAGGTCATCACGATTGGCGTAGTGCTGGACGATCTTGCCGTCGCGCAAGGTGTACCAGTGGATGTGCGTGATTTCGTGCCGCTTGCCCTCTGGCTTGACGCCAACTAACCCTCCGCCGTTCGCCGGGCGCTTGGCCATGCCGAGGTGCGTCCCAGTGACGTTGCATCGGACGATAACCGCGTCCCCCACAGCAACCATTTCGACAATCCTCAAGCAGTAGTCAGGAAACGTCGTGAGGATGTCCTCGAGCGTCCGCTGAATGCCCTCACGTCCCACCGGACGACCGAAGTTGTCCGCGTTCTCCGCGAAATCAGCGGCTGCCGCTTTCACGTCACCGCCGCAGATGTGCGCCAGGTTCTGACGAATGACTTCCTTGTTTCGCGCGATGACATCCACCTCCTGGGCACGTGCAACGAGCGGTACTAAAACGCTAAAGGCGATTGCAGCAATGATTCTTTCATTTCGCGATCTCCTGAGGTTCGCGGTCGAACTCCACGCCGATCTCCAGACGCGAATCGTATGGACTCGAAGGCCCTGCCGTCCGGAAGGTTTTCCTAAGGTTTCGCGAAACATCGCCAGGGCATGATCTCGCCGTTCGGCGCGGGAGTTGACCGCGACGAGATCGATCCGTTGGATCAGGCCAGTAGAGTCGACTGGGACTTGCGCGAAGAGGGCGTGCAGGTGCCCGAGACCAGCGGTCTCGATCAGCCGCTCCTCGTTGTACAAGGCTCTCGGCGATACATCATCTGCACGATGGCGGCGTGCGCGAGGACGCGCATGCGTTGAAAAGAAGGCATTCAACGAGCGTTCAACCAGTCGGCAACGAAAGGGCAACTCCGGGCGGCACGCTACGAGGGGTCGCAGGCACTGCCGGCAGGGCACGACTCACACGATACGATCGTCACAAGGGCGGTGAATCTATTGTCGTCGACGCTCACCAATGAACGCTGAATACCGCTGCATCAGCGGCGTCACCGAGATGCCGTGCAGGACAATCGATCCGGCGACGACGACGAGCGTGACATCCGCGAGCATCCGACCTGCCGGCGTGGCTACTCCATGCGACAACGCGTAGGCAAGGTAGTAAATCGAGCCAACCCCGCGCACGCCGAACCATGCAATGAACGCGCGCTGTGGTCTTGACAAGGGCGCGCGGAAGAGCGTGAGCAGCGTCGCCGCCGGCCGGATCACCACAAACAGCGTGAGCGCCAGCCAAATGCCGGGTCCCACCACCTCGATATCCGCCAGCATGGCGCCAACGACGAGAACGACGGCCAATTCCCCCAGGCGCTCCAGTTGCTCGTTGAAACTAAGGACTGCACGCGCCATGTAGGCAGGGGCGGTACTGGGATGCGTCGCCTGTTCTTCGGTGCTGGCCCCAGCATGTTCGACATCCGCGCGTGGCGTGACCTCTGTGTGCTCTCGCTCGATACGTCTCACCGACAGCCCTGCGGCGAACACGGCGAGAAAGCCATAGGCGTGAAGCAGCAGTGCGATCCCATACGAAAGCGCGATCAGTCCAAGAGCAAGGAACTCGTCGAGTCCAACCGCCTCGCGATGGACGCGCCTCAAGTAGATGACGAGCTTCCCGATGCCGGCCCCGGAGAGGGTCCCGACGGCGAGGCCCGCGGCTATCGCCCACGCGAGGTCCGCGGTGAGCCAGCGCCAGCCGTAGGCGCCAATCGGGTGAGTACCCATCAGTCCAAGACCCAGCATGACGAAGGGGAACGCGGTGCCATCATTCAGTCCCGCCTCTCCGGTCAGACTGAAGCGGACCGGTTCAGCATCGTGCTCGTGTGACACCTGTACGTCAGACGCTAAGACCGGATCCGTCGGCGCGAGCAGCGCACCAAGCAACACCGCCGCACCCATCGGCAGATCAAGCGCCGCCACCGCGAACGCCGCGATGCCCCCGATGGTGAGCACCATCCCGAGCGCCGCCAGCAGAATCGGTGCACGCCAGCGCTGATCGGACGCTGGCAACCGCAGCTTCAACCCGGCGGTGAACAGCGAAATGATGACGGCAATCTCGGTCAGGCGCTCGACAATCGAGGCGTCCTCCACCGGGTTCACGTGCAGAAGGCCTGCACCCCAGGGTCCTAAAGCGGCACCGACTGCGAGATAGAACATCGATGCGGTCAGTGGCGCCCGCCTCAGAGCGGAGCCGGCGAGCGCCATGCTGATGAGCAGTGCGCCGGTGACGATGAACCAAGTCGTAAACATCCGGTGTCAGGGTATGAGGTGGGCTGGTCGCACCTGGTTATCGTCGACAACGGCCGCGAGATCCGAGCGATGGTGTTGGCGCCCGCTGGCGTAATGGTCACTGGCGCGCATCAGCGGATCCGCACGCGGTGATTTCCGTCGGGTGGCCGGTGCTACCCCGCCTATGGGGACGGCCGGCCGCCCCCCGCCGCGAGCCCGACTGACTTCTGCGCGGATCGAAAACCCGCAGTGTTGACCTGACGGAATGCGTACGCTGAGGTTCTTGGCGTCGTTGCCGCCGGCCGCGACCAGGTCAAAGGCGATCACATGGCCACCATGTCGTCGCTCGAGCCCGAGAAGATAACGGTCCGTGATCTGCCTAGCGGTGCTTGTCGTCCGAACTTCGGCCATCATTGCAGGCGATGTGGCATTAGGCTAGAACTCGATCGCCGCAACGCGTACCGTATTTCTGATAACCATAGGCTATCGGATAACGCCAGTAGCTCAATTGACGCAACGCGTACCGTGTGTTGGTTGGCACAAGACGTAGCTTCGGGGACATGTGGGATACAACGGGCATGGCGCATGCTTTGGTTCAGTGAGAGAGGTCTGCAGAGTGCCGGCTACCTCTTCTACAAGTGAGGAGGAAGATCAAATATGGCTGATTCCAAGACACTCCAAGAGCCAAAAGAGAAGGACGAGAAGCTCCCGCGAATCGTTATCGGTGACGAGCCAGCGACTGCGGAGGTGCAATCCGAAGGTGAAGATGAGGACGAAGACGAGGACGACGACGACGAAAATGATGAAGATGAGAGCGACGACGAGGAGGATGACGACACGGTCGATGAAGAGTGACGCCCGTCGCGGGCGGTCGCGTAACTAACGACAACTGATCGACTAGTCAGCGCGCTCGCGGAGGTGGGTGCGCCCATGCGTGGAGTCTTCCATGTCCCCGTTTGTCAATCGACGTTGTCCGAAGTGTGCCTCGGGTGAGTGAGGTGTGACGCCGCGCGGGTCAGGGGTGAACCCAAAAACGCGAGCAATAGTCCGAGTCCAGTGCACTGGAGTGTGGGAGCCCGCGACGTGTCTTCCAGCGCGGATCGTTTCGTACAACAATCGGCCGGCAATCTGATCGAGAGCCTCCACCATCCACGAATCGAGGAGACGCTCTCTAAATCGGCACTCGTAGTACGCCTTCCATAGAGCGAACGGATCGCCCGCTAGGTGCTTCTGCCGATACGACTCGAGGATTTGCTCGACCGTGACCTGCGGGTTTAACAGGGGCCGTCCAGCTGCCGCGTAACGTGTGGCATTCCGGGCACCCCACTCAGACGGCGTGCAAAACGCGGCGACAGCGCGCTGCTCTCTTCTTCTCGCACGTTGTGATCGCATTGTCACAGGCTCGCTATGTCCTCCCGCTCACTCATGTTCGTTTGCTGAGTGGACGTTTGAGCGACTTGGGCGCCACGTGGAATAACTTCTCCGCAACCGTGCACCCCATCGGAACGAGGCTTCAGGTTCAATGGGCCGTCGAAACCGAGCCGTCGTTTGATAACTATCGCTCGAAGTCCGGGGCACTCGGCAAGCACCCTACAGGACATTGAATGAGGATCTAAATGAGGGAGGATTCCTAGAAGGATCTCAAAATACTTAACAGATTCTAAATACTGGCGGAGAGGGTGGGATTCGAACCCACGTGCCCCTTACGGGACAAGACGCTTTCGAGGCGCCCCCGTTACGACCACTTCGGTACCTCTCCGGTCGTGTGAACAGGCAGGTCTAAAGACCCGCCTCTACGAGACGAGCGAACATTTCATTATACCTTCCCCGTTCCCTCGCCTCCGGCACGCCGCTTTTCGCGAAAGAATTCCTGAATGATCGCGCGGCAGTCGTCTTCGAGCACACCACTTGTGACCGCGAAACGATGGTTCAGGCCCGGCGACTCGAGCGCTTTGAGTGTCGACACGAGCGCGCCGGTCTTCGGCTCCGGCGTCCCGTACACGACTTCGCGGACGCGCGCGTGCACGAGCGCGCCTACACACATGAGACAGGGCTCGACCGTGACATACACGGTGGCCTCGGTCAGACGGTAGTTGCCGAGCACGCGCGCCGCATCGCGCAGCACGAGCACTTCGGCATGAGCGGTCGGATCGTGTGCCGAAATGGGCTGATTGAAAGCGCGCGCGATGATGTCCTCATCGACCGCGAGCACGGCTCCAATCGGGACCTCTCCCGCCGCCAGCGCGAGGCGCGCCTGGTCGAGGGCGGCGCGCATGTGGTCGTTGTGAGTCGTCATCTTCAGCGTAGGCCGGGTCCTGTTCTGTGGACCCGGCGGATCGCGAAGGGGGATCATCCCAGAAAGAATTTGTACGCCGGGTTGTCGTACTCCGGTGTATAGGGATAGGCGAGCTCGTCGAGGAACGCTCGAAACGCTGGCATGTCGGCGTCGCTGACCTCGAAGCCCGCGAGCACGCGGCCGAAGTCCGCGCCGTGATTGCGATAGTGGAACAGGCTGATGTTCCAACGCCCGCCAAGTTTCTCGAGGAACTGTCCGAGGGCACCAGGCCGCTCCGGAAATTCAAATCGGCAGAGCCGTTCGTCGCGCGCCTCGGGGGCATGCCCACCGACCATGTGTCGCACGTGCAGTTTGGCGAGTTCGTTATCGGTGAGATCGACCGTCTCGTAACCCGCTGCGGCAAGCTGCGCTGCGAGTGCGGCGCCATCCTGCCGTGACTGCGTCGCGAAGCCGACGAAGATATGCGCCTGCTGCCGTCCACTCAACCGATAGTTGAACTCGGTCACCGTCCTGCGCCCGATCACCGAGCAGAACTTCTGGAACGACCCTGGCCTCTCCGGGAGAGTGATCGCAATGAGGGCTTCACGCGCTTCCCCAACCTCGGCCCGCTCGGCGACGAAACGCAGGCGATCGAAGTTGATGTTCGCACCGCTCAGCAGCGCAACCAGTGACTGATTGCGAGCGCCCTCGCGTTCAACCCACGTCTTCATCCCTGCAACCGCGAGCGCGCCAGCCGGCTCCATGACTGTGCGTGTATCGTCGAAGACATCCTTGATCGCGCCGCAGATCTCGTCGTTGGTCACGCGCAGAATCTCGTCCACCGCCTGCTGCACGATCGCGAACGTGCGTTCCCCGACTTCGCGCACCGCCACGCCGTCGGCAAAGATGCCGACGTGCTCCAGTTGCACCCGGCGACCGACCGCCATCGAGCGATACATCGCGTCGGCCTCGAACGGTTCGACGCCGATGACTTTCACATCCGGCCGCAGCGCCTTGATGTACCCGGCGATGCCCGAGATGAGACCGCCGCCGCCCACCGGCACGAACACGGCCGACAACCGATCCTGACTGTGACGCAGGATCTCGGCGCCGATCGTCCCTTGCCCCGCGATCACCAGCGGATCGTCGAACGGATGAATGAATGTCATCCCGGTCTGCTCGACCAGGGTGTCGCAATGTGCCTTGGCTTCGGCGTAGCTGTCGCCGGCCAGTACGACTTCCGCGCCCATCGACCGCACGGCATCCACCTTGATCCGCGGCGTCGTCTGGGGCATGACAATGATGGCGCGGAGCTGTAGCTTCTGCGCCGAATACGCGACGCCCTGGGCGTGGTTGCCCGCGCTGGCGGCGATGATGCCGCGCGCGCGCTCCTTGTCCGAGAGGTGCGCGATCTTGTTGTAGGCACCGCGCAATTTGAAGCTGAAGACCGGCTGCAAGTCCTCGCGCTTCAGCAGCACCTCGTTGGCGAGCCGCTCCGACAGTCGCGGCGCCGCATCGAGCGGCGTCTCGCGCGCCACGTCGTAGACGCGGCTGGTTAACACGTTGTGGAGAAGCTGTGTTAATTCGGCAGTGACAAGCACCGGATCACCCCACGGACACGCGAGTCCCTCGCCGGCTTGACCTGCTGAATTGCTGACAACTGAGTCAAGTTTTCCCCAGTCAAGACGGCGTGCCCCGCGAAGGCCACCCCATCGCGCGCAGTGAGGGGAAACCAAGAGCGGGGCCAGAAGGCGCTGCGACTGGCGAGGCAGTCTGAGGCAGCGCCTCGCTAGTATTGTAGCTGGCCGGTGCGTCTGGTCAGGGGTGGCCGGCCAGGACCTGCCGGAGCCGCCCTTTCGCGAGGTCTCCAGCCAGGAGCTGGCTCATGATCACGGCGGCGGTGGGAATCGAGAGGGGCTGCGCGTGAACATCGACGCGCATGTCGCGAATCGCTTCGCAAATCGCGTCCGGATCCGCATCCGCCTCCACCAGAGAGTAGGTCGAGCCGAGCTGACGGAGTCGATGAATGTCACCGTTGCCGACCACCGGCTTGCCATGCGCGTGTGCCCATCGCGCCGCCGGCGTGTTGAAATTCAGCAGCGACGTGAACATGGCATTGTATTCGACGGCGTCGAACAACTCCGCGTGCCGGTCCATCTTCTCCCGCAGAGACGAGCCGATCGGGTAGAAGGGATGCGGCGCGATGACGACGCCCCGTTCGCGTGACTTCAGTCGTGCAAGGTCGTCGAAGCAGTGTACTGACTCGGTCGCGGAACTGAAGTTCAGCAGCAGCACGTGCCGCCCTTCGATCGTCCGCTCGATGCCTGGAATGAGCGTGATGCCACGGTCTTTTGCGTACGAGGCGAACGGCCGCACATCGAGCTGACGGTCGTGCAGCGTGACTGCCACAGCCTGATAGCCGAGTTCGGCGGCGCGCTCGATGAGCTGGGGCGTCGAATGCGGGATGTCGTCGAAGGGGTCGTCGGAGGTGTGCGCGTGCAGTTCGACTTTCAGCACGCCCCGGTCTTACCCAAGATCCTTGCCGCCGGCCGGCGCTCGATTTTGTTGGGTTATCGATCGTGTCGGGTGGTCGAACGGCCACAGGGAGCGCTCGAAATCCAGAAATCTATCTGCGCATCCCGGCTAGTCAAAGCAGCTTCGCGCTTCCGTGGGGCCGTCGTTCACGATTCACTGCCTGACACCTGTACGGTCTGCCACCCGCGTTCACGATTCACTGCCTGACACCCGTGTACGGTCTGCCACCCGCCCGCGCCTGTACGGTCTGCCACCCGCGTTCACGATTCACTGCCTGACACCCGTGCGGGACCAAGTTCCTGGGCGATCAGCTCGTAACCGCGAAAGCGCTCCATCCGTCCGTAGACCATCGACGTGATCATCACTTCGTCGACCTGCAGATCTGATGTGATGTTACGAATCATGTGAGCGACCTTTTCCGGCGTGCCGATGAAATGCCGCGCTCGATTCATCTCGACAACCACCCGCTCCTGCGGCGAGTACACGTAGCGGCTCGCCTCCTCCGGGCTGGGCAGGGGGAGAAACTCGCGCCGATGAAGTCGAACCCACCCGAGATCGGATGAAGACGCCAGGTACTCCGCCTCCTCGGCCGTCGGCGCACAGATGACCGACACGCCAAGGATCACGTGAGGCGCAGGGAACTGCATCGACGGCTGAAAGTGCTCACGATACGCGCGAATCGCCGGCCCGGGTGGCGTCGGACTGAAGTGGCGGGCAAAGCCGTAGCCCATGCCCATCGATCCAGCGAACGCGGCAGTCGCGCCACTCGAGGCGAGCACCCAGATCGGCGGCAACGTCACGCCGTCTGGTACGACACGCACCGATGCAAAGGGATGGTCGGCTGGAAATTGCCGTCGGGACAGCGCCAGCATCTCCTTGACCTGCTCGGGAAACAACTCGCCGTCGAAGGGCCTGAGCGCGCGCGACGTCGCCGGGTCGGTGCCAGGTGCGCGCCCCAAACCCAGGTCGATGCGGTTGGGATGCAGCGTCTCGAGGGTGTGGAACGCTTCCGCCACTCGCAACGGTGGATGGTTGGGCAACATGATCCCGCCCGACCCCACGCGGATGCGGGAGGTAGCTGACGCGACATGCTCGATCAGAATCTCGGGTACCGAGCTCGCGATGCTGGCTATGCCGTGGTGCTCCGCGAACCAGTACCGTACGAACCCCAGCCGCTCGGCCAGGCGAGCGAGGTCGACCGATTCCTGCATCGCCTCTCGCGCGCTGGCTCCGCTGCGCACCGGAACGAGGTCGAGGACGGAAAGTGTAATGGGGCGACCCCGTTTTTTCAGAAGGCTTCGATTGCCAGAAACAGATAGAGCGCAAGTGCGGCGCCCAGCACGACATTCACGAACAATCCGTTCCGTATGGTGCGCGCGTGCCGCGAGTTGTTCAGCCAGAGCAGCGTCGAAATGACGAACGGAAAGAAGAGCGATCCCACCACCGTGTACGCGAACACGAGCCACACTGGACGCCGAATCACCAGCGATGAAATTGCGGCGAGCGCCAGATAGGCGGCCCAGGATCGATACGGCTTTCCTCGCTGGCCGGCCGCGGGTGTTCGTCGCCACAAGTGAAGCATGTCGTCGAACAGAAACGGAACGCCGTGATACACACCGAGTACCGATGAGAACGCGGCGCCCCAGAAGCCGAGCAGGAACACCGCCCGGCCAATGGGTCCGATTTCCTGACCGATGCGATCGGCCAGCAGCAGGCACAGCCTCGGACCCTCGTCCAGGATCTGCCCGGTCCAATCGATTTGTGTCGAGAGGAAGATCATCGAAATGCAGAAGATAAACACGAGCGCAAACGACAGCGTCAGGTCATTGCGCGCCGAGGCGATGCGCCCCTCTCCCGCCCAGCCCGCTTCGCGCATCCAGTACCCGTACGACAGCAGCGTCACGGTACCACCGACGCCACCGATCAGCGACAACGTGTAGGCCGTCGAGAACGCCGACCGCGCTCCCGCACCTGACCAGTCGGCGCCAGACCACAGCACGATCAGCAACGCCGACGCGAGGATGGCGCCGAATTTCAAGCCGATGAACCACTTCACGATCGCGAGGAAGCGTTCGTAGCGGCCGAACCATACCATCGTGAACGCGGCGACGGCATGAATGACGCCCCACACCGGCAGCGGCACGGAGGGAATGATGGCAGTGGGGACAAGCGCGCTGGCCGTGACCAGCGCGCTCGACACGAAGTAACTCCAGACGATGAAGTAGACGAAAAACGCGAGAACGGCGGCGCGCGGCAGATGATCGCGCCATCCTTCGATCAGTGTGGTTCCGGTACCGAGTTGCCAGCGGGCCGCGCCTTCGGTGATCGCGAACTTGAGGACGACGCCGGCGGCAAGCGCCCACACGAGCGTGAGGCCGTACTCGGCACCCGCAATGGTGGAGGAAACCATGTCACCGACGCCGATGCCGGTGGCAGCGAGCAGGAGCCCGGGGCCGATGTCCGAGAGCTTCACGAGGTGGGGAGAATTGTAGCTGGGTGGCCAGGTAGCTGGGTAGATGGGCAGTGGGGGAGCCACGCTGCCTGGTAGCTGGCCATCATCTCGGGTTTCCGTCAGGCGTGCGCCGTGTGCGCGCCGCGACGGGAGAACGCACGCCGAAGTCTCCAGCACGGACCAATCACACTGAAGACCGCAACGATCATCAAGATCGCCGTGATCACGACGTTGACGATGTCCACGAGCGACCAGGTGCGGCCGGCGAAGACAGCCAACTCCCCATACCGCGCCCACTGCTCGGGCGTACCTATCCACATGACCCATCGGTGATCGGCCACCGCGAGCAGCACGATGAAGACCCAGCCAGCGTTCGCCCACACGATCCTCGAGACGCGTAGCCACGGTGCAGCCGGCCGCATCAGCCTCACGTACTGATCGACGAGCGCCAGGATCGCGACCACGACGATCACAGGGAACATCCGGTCGACAGCAGGAGCCCAATCGAGCATGCTCGCCGCGTTTGCAAAGATGAGCGTCGGGAACGTCAGTCCGAGAACGCTCCACGCGGTGAAGACGGACAGCATGACGAATTCGGAGACCGATCGCACTTGCAGCGGGGGCACGGCGTTATCGAGCGCACGCCGGACGAGACTGTCGGTCCGCCCGGCTTCTCTCACTGCGTGATGGGCGGCGCGCTCGGCAGTTCGCAGCGGTCGTGCGAACGACTGCATGGAAGCAGGGTCCCATCGTTCCAACACCTTGAAGCGCGAGAGGCTCCATTCGCACAGTGCCGCGACAAGCGTGATGAAGACCGCGGCCTCGAGACCGTTGTCGAGGAACCGGGTGACGGCATTGCCGACCTCTGGCAGAGAGCCACCTCGAACGACGAGCAAACCAATCGAGGCGAGATTGGTGGCGGTCAAAATCCCGAGTATGAGCTTCATGACCTGCCAGTAAATCGGAAAGATGACCGGACCAATCAGATTTCGCCCACGCCGATAGCGGGCTGCCATGAGCATTGGATGCCCGTATTGACGCAACAGGGCGGCCTGCTCGCTCGCAGTCAGTGAGCGCCCCAGCTCCGTCTGCTGGTCTTCAACTTGCGATCGAAGGTCCTCCTGAAGTTCTCGCGCGATGTCGTCGCGCTGCTCACTCGGAAGGAACAGGCGCACGGACTGGACGTAGCTATCGATGAGATCCATCTCGCACCTCAGGCAACCGAGCGTGTTCCACCAACGATGCGATCAACGGCCGCATTGATCGAGTGCCACTCGACGAGCAATTCTTTCAGAACAGACTTCCCGGACGGCGACAACCGATAGAAGCGCTTGTTGCGCTTGTCTTCCTCGCGCCACTCGCTGACGAGGAGTCCCTGGCTCTCCAGCCGCCGCAGCAGCGGGTAGAGAGTCCCTTCATCGATTTCCAGTCCCTGGTCGGCCAGATCCTTCTTGAGGGTATAGCCATAGTGCTCGCGTCGCAGTTGGGCGAGCACGGCCATGACCAGGCACCCGCGGCGAAGCTCGAGTCGAAGCGCATCGAATTGATCGGGTGCCATTGCCCTGTGTGATACCCAGTGTGTGACACACACTGTATGGCACACAGTATGTCGATGTCAAGGGCTCGGGGGTCCGGATTCGGGACTCGGGCCTCGGGGTTACTTGCCCACCATCAACTGCGGAGCCTTGTTGTTCTCGTTGCAGATGAACTCGATCAGTTCGCCGTCGGGCATGATGCGCTGGTTCACGCGCACGCTGAACGGTTTCGTGTACGCCTTGGGATCGTCGATCGTCACGTCGATCTTCAGCACGCCGTAGCTCAGTCGCCGGAAGCGCTCGGTGATCCTCGCGGCATCGGTCAGTGGACTGCCCCAGATATCGAGCCAGCCGCCATCGCGAAATCCTGTCGTCTCAACCACCAGCGTGTCGCCTTCCCAGCGGCCCGTCGAATAGCCGTACCACCACGGTTGCGGATCGTTGTTCGGAAGTGGGCGCCCGTCGGTGAAGATCTGACGGACGCCGGAGTTGCCTTCGTAGAGGATGACGAGCACGCTCGGTGTCTGCACCATCCGGCGTGGCTGCGGGTGCTCGTGAAACTGCATCAGCCCCATCGGCAGACAGTGGGCGTCCGGATTGTCTTTGCTGTTCTGCTCCTTCCGCTTCGCCATCAACTCCCTGGCCCAGGGTTGAAACGGCAGGCCATCGGGGAACCCGGCGCCAATGTTGGCAAACGTCGAGGCTGCCGGCTCGCCGGGCGGCGAGACCGGCGCCGGGCGAACTTGCCCTCCGTAAAACCACTCATTGAGCCAGACCCCAGTGAGATCCGGCTTGCCGTCTGGATTTCGGGGCGTTGGCGCATCGAGGTTCGGTCGTCCATCCGCCGCTCGCGGAACTGCCCGATCCGGGTACGACGGCCACTGCGCCAGGAGCGACGACCCGCCAAAAACACACGCCAAGATGACGGCTGTAAGGATCCGATAGCTGTTCATGACGCCAATCCTAGCGCAGCGCACCGAAGGGACACTGCGAACGTCCCTGATTCGCAGAGATGTGAATTCCCGGGTCGTTTCGGTCGATAAGAGAGATACGGTGGTTTCAACGCCGCCAGTTTCGTCGATAATTACCACGCTCCACCGATGAGATTACTGGCTTTCCGGCGCGGGCTCATACCCGCCCTCTGCGCTCTCGTTGCACTCGCCGCTGCCAGCTCGACCTTGCAGGGTCAGACTCCGCTGGCCAACACCGCGACCACGAGCACCCTGCCGCCACCGGCGGCGGTTGCTGCGGCCGATTATTCACGGGCGCGCCTCGATCTGGACATTGCCGCGATTCAGTCCTACCGGCCGGAGTATCCGTTCTGGCAGCACATCTTCACGATTCCCGATGGCCGTATCGCATTCGGGAGCGCGCAGGATGGACGCCTGCTCGCGGTGTTCCCGACGGCAGGCGATTGGACCCAGGACGCAGTTTGGGAAGAACAAGCACTCACTGGATTTCTCAATGGCCGCACGCTGCCCAAGCAGCTGAATCAGCGCCGCGAGGAAGTGGTGCGACTGCTCACACCAGTGACCGGTCCGCTCGTGCACAACCCGACACGCGGCCAGTTCCTGATGCCGAATGCGCAACGCTACGGCAGCTTCCTGAATGAATGGGGTTCGATCTACGAACGCTTTGGTGTGCCGGCAGAGATCGGGCTGGCGCAGGCGATCCTCGAGTCTGGCCTCGACGGCCGTGCGCGCTCCCGAGCCCGCGCTCTCGGCTTCTGTCAGTGGCTCAGCCGGAACTGGCAGTTCCTGAATCAGCTGACGCCCGTCGTGCTCGAGGCGTACAACCAGACGACGCAGGCGCCGTACTGCGCCGCCTACCTGACGATCCTCGCCACAATGTACGACAGCTTCGTCCCGGCGCTGTCCGAACATCATGCTGGTGGCGTCAACGTAGGGCGCACGGTAATCAACGGTGAGAGGCTCGGCGGCGTCGGTACGCGCGAACAATACCTGATGGGTTCGGACTTCGCCGCCAGCCTGCGCGACATCTCCATTCAACGATATCGCGATCTCTTCCGCACCTACGGGCCGCGTTCGTCGCTCTACGCCGAAATGGTTTTCGGCAACATGATCAACGTCAGACGTCTCATCGCTGAATATCCGCAGTCACCGATCTTCGCGATGCGAACCACTGTGGCGCTTCCAGCGCTCGACATCACGGCACGCACGGGTCTCAAACTGGACGAGGTCAAACGCTTCAACCCGGCACTCGGCGCCCGAGTACCCGCGCAAGCGAATTTGTACCTGCCGTTCTATGTGAAGACCTTCGGTGAAGACGTCTCCTTCTGGCATCGTCCACCGACTCCCGAGTTCGCGGCTGCCCTGAACGACTTCTTGCGCCTGGAGAGCGGCATCGCACGCTGGCTCGACCCGGAATTCGAGCCGACACTCCGGACGTTCCAGGACCGGTTCGAGGCTACCCGCACCGAGGAAGGGTCGGTGATGGCGACTACGCTCGCGTATGTGATTAGCGATCTGCGCACCAGCCGCCGTGGGGCGATTCTCGAAGAGTTCCGTACGAGCGCACGGATCATGGATCTCTTCAAGAAGGGTGTGGAGGAGCTCGGCGTCACGATCCGCGGGTTATAAGACACCGGGTGTGATTTTCCGAACACTCACAAATGGAAAATTCACGGAAAATCACACCCGGTGTCATTACGCTGTCCCGCGCAACTGATCTGGTTTGATCGGCAGCGAATATATGCGCCGGCCGGTCGCCGCCGCGACGGCGTTGACGAGCGATCCAGCCGCCAGCGCCGTGCTCGGCTCGCCGATGCCTCCGGGCGCCTCGCTACTCGGGACGATATACACCTCGATCTCGGGCATCTCGTTGTGCCGCAGCATCTGGTAATCGCCGAAGTGCCGCTGCTCCACGCGGCCGTTCTTGATCGTGATTTCGCCTCGCAGCGCCGCCGTCAGGCCATAGACGATGCCACCTTCCATCTGCGCCTTGATGGTATCGGGGTTGATGACCCAGCCCGTGTCCACTGTGCAAACGATGCGATGCACACGCACGGCACCGCGCGCATCGACTGATACTTCGGTGACCTGCGCCAGGTAACTGCCGAACGCGTCCATCACGGCGATGCCGCGGGCACGTCCAGCGGCCGGCGGTTTACCCCATCCGGCCTTCTCGGCGGCCAGTTCGAGGACGGCTTTGTGGCGCGGAGATTTGCCGAGCAGGTCGCGCCGGAACTGGAACGGATCCTTGCCCGCGGCCGCCGCCATCTCGTCGATGAATGCCTCGACCACGAACCCCTGGAACGACGCGCCGACCGATCGCCAGAACCCGAAGGGAACACCGGGATCGTTTTCGGTGTACTCGACACGGATGTTCGGGATGTCGTACGGAAGGTTGGCCGACCCGTCGACCGAGATGAAATCGACGCCGTTGGGCGGAAGCCCCCCGATGCGTTTCATCAACGACTGCTGCACGATGTGCTGCTTGAACACCGTCGGGTTGCCCGACGCGTCGACCCCGCCCCACATGCGCGCGTAGCTGATCGGACGATAGTAGTCGTGCTGCATATCGTCCTCTCGGCTCCAGATCACTTTCACCGGCTTGCCGATCGCTTTCGACGTCTCAACCGCATCCACCACGAAGTCAGCTTCACCGCGACGGCCAAAACCACCACCCATGTAGGTGACATGGATCTTCACCTTATCCGCGGGCAGTCCCGAGGCGCCGACGGCAGCCTGATGTGACGGCGTCTGCCCTTGCGTAGGGACATAGACGTCGCAGCCGTCTGCACGCACATCCGCGGTGCAGTTCATCGGTTCCATGGTCGCGTGAGCGAGGAATGGCGCTTCAAACGTGCGCTCGAAGGATTTCGAATTCGCGATGATGGTGTCAGCGTTGCCATCGTTGCGAGCGACCTTGCCCGGCTTCTGCGCGAGCTCCTTGTATCGCGTCAGAATCTCGGCCGTCGTCAGCTTCGCCAGCGGCCCTTCGTCCCACGTCACGTCGAGTGCCTGCGCACCGCGCGATGCCGACCAGTAGTTGTCGGCAACGACGGCCACGCCATTCGTGATCTGCACGACGTTCTTCACTCCGGGCACAGCCTTGGCCTTGTCCGCATTGAAGCGGGCGACCTTTCCGCCGAAGACCGGGCAGCGAACGACCTTCGCCGTCAGCAAACCAGGCAGCTTCACGTCGATCCCGAACACCGCGCTGCCGTTGACCTTCTCAGGCACGTCGAGACGCGCGAGTGAATTGCCAAGCACCTTGAAGTTCTTGGGATCCTTCAGCGTCACGCCGGTCGGCACCGGCAACGCCGCGGCTTCGTCGACCAGTGCTCCGTACTTCAGACGCCGGCCACTCGCCGGATGGATCACCTCGCCCTTGTCGGTCGTGCAGGTGTTCTCCGCTACGCCCCATGTCTGGGCCGCCGCCTTGACGAGCATCACCCGCGCGGTCGCACCCGCCTCGCGCAGCACTTTCCACATCCCGCGCACACTGTTGCTGCCGGCGGTGAGCTGCTGACCGCCGAAGTTGGGGTTGCCATACTTCGGATCGGCGCCTGCCCATTCCGTCTTGATGCGAGTCCAATCGAAGTCGAGCTCTTCGGCGACGAGCATCGGCATCGACGTCATCACGCCCTGCCCCATCTCGAGCATCGTGAGCATGATGCGAACCGTGTCGTCCGCGTTGACCTTGATCCAGACGTTTGGTTCGAAGGAACCGGCCGCGCCGACGCTGTCGGTGCCTGTCAATGACGGGAAGTAGGCGCCCACGAGAAGCCCGCCACCGGCCGCGGCACTGACCTGCAGGAAGCTTCGACGATTGAGCGTTGATGTCATCGTCATAATGGCCTCCTATACCTGCGCCGCGCGGCGAATCGCGCGCTTGATGCGTTGATAGGTGCCACAGCGGCAGATGTTGCCGGTCATCGCGGCGTCAATCTGCGCATCGGTCGGGCGCGGCGTCTTCGACAACAGCGCCGCGGCGGACATGATCTGGCCCGACTGACAGTAGCCGCACTGCGGCACCTGCTCGGCCACCCAAGCCACCTGCAGCGGGTGCGTGGAGGTGGGCGACAGCCCCTCGATCGTCGTGATCTTCTTGCCGATCGCGGTCGACACTGCCGTCAGGCACGCGCGCGTTGCAGCACCGTCCACATGCACTGTGCACGCGCCGCACTGGCCGAGTCCGCAGCCGAACTTGGTGCCGGTCAGCCCGAGCGTGTCGCGAAGCACCCAGAGCAATGGCATGTCGGGGCTGACATCAACGTCGTGACGCCGGCCGTTTACATCGAGCGAGATCATGGGCATCTCCTTGGAATGCCCATTATCCCCTAAGGACCAGCAACTTATCTGTTAACTCCCAACGCCCAAATACCAACTCCCAAGGTCGCAAATCGGGGAATTGGGAGTTGGGAGTTGGGAGTTGAAAGTTGATCGCCGCTAGAGAGTCTTGAGGTATTCGAGCAGATCTTCCCGCTGATCGGCCGGGAGGTCCTGGCCGTACAGGTGGCCGCTGTTGGCGTTGCCCTTGGCCTTCGTGTCAAAACGCACGCCCTCGCGCTGCGCGTCCGGCCCGGTGCTCAGGAACCCGACGTTGTCCCAGTCGTAGACATCGTAGGCACGATAGAACTCCGCCGGCCGCGTGTCGGGAAACAGCAGCGCGCGAAGTGTAGGAACCGACCCGTTGTGAAGATATGGCGCCCGCAGCCAGAGACCGTCGAGCGGCATGTTCGCGTAGCCCTCGGTCTTGCGGAAGTGCGAGAACTTCCAGGGATACCCCTCACCGAGCGTGTTCATCCGCGTGGCGAGTTCCGGCGTGAAGGACCTGAGGCGCTCCGCGTCAGTGCCCACCTGCACCAGCGGCGTGACCTGGCCGACCTGCGGAGCGCCGATGTCATGACACGAGGCACACGCACCGCCGTAGACCATCCGCCCACGCGCAGCGCGCGCCTGATCGATTCGGGCAGCCGGATACGCGGGCCACTTCAGATCGAGAATCCATTCCTCGATGCGCCCAAGCGCGGCGACATCGAGCGATTCCGGCGTAGCGCCGGCGCCAATCGCAGCGCTCTTGTTCCGTTCCTCGACCAGATCGTTGTTGCCGTCCCAGTGCAGCCACAGACCACGACGAGGACGCTGATTCCACAGTGAAGGAAGATCGGCACTGCCGACGGTGTCGTCCTTGGCCATGTCAAAGCCGAACATCGCCTTGTAGGGATTGAAAGTATCGACACGCCCTGGGCCCTGTGGTGGACGGGCGTCGAACCAGGCCGTTTCTTTCGCACGCTCGAGGATCGCATCACGAGTGCGGCCGATAACGAACAGGCGATACGTGAGGCTGTCTATGAACCCGAAGTCGGGGTTGATCTTCTGAATGGCTTCGATGAGCGTCGACGCGGTGAACCGGGGATCCTGCGCACACGCGGTCAGGAAACGCGCGTATGCCTGCAGGTCCATCTGGTGCGACGGCATGCCGAGCACGACCTGCCGCGGCGACCCTGGAGCCTCGCGGTAGCTGCCCGCGTGACACGTGGCGCAGTTGAGACCCACGAGATCAACGCCGAACTGGCCATTCGCCTTCGTGGTGCCGATGGGGTGATCGCGATCGGGAGTCTCATAGATGAACCCGATCTTCTCCCAGCCGGTTCCTGGCCGGTTCGGCAGCTTGTCCGCAAAGACGATCGGCAACACCCGGAAGAGCCAGTACGGCACGCCCACGCGCCCTTCAGTTCCGAGGACACCGTACTTGTAGTGCTCGAGGATGTTGTCAAGCGGCGGCGTTGCGGGAGTTCGGCACGCGATCGTGAATGTCAGCGTGAGCCCGAAGAGCCCCGCCGCAATGGCCACTCGATGTCTCATTCGCCTACTCCGCTGGTGCGGTCGTCTTCTTCCACGGGTGGAATGCGTTCTCGACTCCCGAGAGCGCGGGCCCGAGCTGCGGATGGTGCCGGCGCAGCACGCTCAACATCGAGTTCTTCTCGATGTAGTCGATGCCGAACTCGGTGTAGACCTCGGCCCGGTAGTCGTCGGTGAAGAACCGATCGCTCTTGAGGCGCCTCGACGCCATCAAGATGAAGATGCGGAAGGCTGTCTCACTGAAGCCGAAACCGTCCGGCAGTGGCTCGGCATAGAGACCCGTCATCAGGTCGACCTTCTCGAGGTCGCCGCCGTACACCTCCTTGAGTTGCTTGCGCCATTCCGGGATGTCCGTCAGCTCGTCGAATGACTTCACGGGATCTTTGCGAATCAGGCGGCGGAACTGGTTGTAGCGGGGAACGCCGCGCTCGCGATCGCGGAAGATGTCAACGGCGGCGAGATCGAAGTGTTCACCGTTGTCGCGACGGAGGTCTTGAAGAAACCGCGGGTAATTGTGAAGCCGGATCGCGCCGGGATGACAGACCCCAAACGAATAGAACAGGTCCGGCATCGTGATGCGTTCCGTGACTGCGGGTGTCCGGCGGCCGCTGATGTCGTGCATCTGTCGTGTTTCCAGATGCCGGCCGGTCGCCACGGAATAAAAACCCACATCGTCAGGCATCAACGGATGCATCCGGTAGACGGAAACGAACTCCTCGGTCAACGAGTAGGGCGCCGAATGGTGCTCGGCATGACTGCCGATGATGCCCCCGGCAAGCTCCTGATCGTCGAGGAACTGAAACATTTCCTGCAGTTCTTCACTGGCGACGCCACTCCAGTTCACGCGCATACCCAACTGGATGAGCGGATGCCACACAATCGCCGGGGTCCACTCGGTGGTGTGAATCTTCGCCATCAAGGCGGAGTTGATCAGCCTGGCCTTGATGAAGATCTCTCCGTCGTTCCAATTCGGATAATGATGCGCGAGCAGATCGGCAATGTGATTGTGCTCGAGCGTGAACAGCGTGTGCAGCATCGCCAGGCCGATCCACCAGTTGTCGGTGAAACCACTGAAGGACAGCCCGGTCTCGGGATCAACGGGTAACAGGCCGGTCGGCTCGATGCGCAGCCGACCGTCGATCTGCGTCCGCACCTTCGCCGCTGTGACGGGATCGCCGCCATAGATCATCGACGCGTCCCACCAGTGGCTATTCTGGTTGGCGTACGCAGGCGGCCGCTTGGATTTCGGCGATGCGACAGGGTCAGGCTCGGTCCGGGCGATGCGCATGGCAGGATCGGACCAGTTGTCACCCGGCGCCAGCGGCAGGTCGATCGTCTCGGTGGTCGATCGCTTGTGCACGAACCAGTCGTGCACCATGAACTGAATCCATGCCCCGGCGAGCAGGTTCAGGATGGTGACCGGCTGAAACTCGTGCCGCGTCATGAGTTCGCGACTCACTACGCGCGGGCTGGGAATCAGCAGATTGGCCGAATCAGGAAAGACCTCCTGGAGCGGCATGTTGCGACCGAAGCGACGACCCACGGCTCCCATTTGCGGGTAGCTGAGATCGTTCCAGGCGCCATCGACAGTGCGAGAGCCTCGGACCGAAGCATCGGCCTTTGACGGGTCCTGCTGCACCAGCGGCGGCTCTTCGGTGTCGTGCAGGTTCTTTGCGCGGAGATCGTTGCGAATCTCCACCAGATCGCCCATCGCGAAGAGGCGTGGCTTCTCGTACCACTGCCGTCCCTTGAGTCGCTTCGTGATCCTCGTAATCAGGTCATCAGACATGCGCGGTCTCCGGCGTCACGAAGGATTCCGGCCTGAAGACCGTCATGATCTGCTCGATCATCTTCTCGCGTGAAGCGAAACGTGACTCCTCGTAGCAGCCGAGAGGATTCTCGACGACGTTCACGAGGCACTTGTTGCAGTAGGTGCAGGGACGGTCCGGGCGATCCTTCCCACTTCGAAAGATCTCCACGAGATCGTTGTTGGCGATGAGAGGCCGTGCCGCGCTGACCGCGTCGCAGTCGCCACGTCGGATGGCGCCAGCGATGACCGATGCGGTCTGAAAACCACCCGTGCAGATCACAGGCACGCCGACGGCGGCCTTGACGCGGCGGGCATCAGGCAGGTTGGCGCCTTCGATGTTCTCCGGCCGAGGCCCCGCATCAACCCACTGGCGGCGAGCGTAGCCCGGAAGACTTCGGAAGAGCAGATAGTTTCTGAAGGCCAGGTCGCCAGAGGAGATCATCCCGTCGTACGTCTTGGCCAACTGGTCGACTGGCAGGTCGGCGCCGGCAGGATTGCGCGGATGGGGAAAGAAGCTTCCGACCGACGCGTGAATCGCGTCGACGCCGGCCTTCTCGAGCCACTGACACACCTGCACGGACTCTTCCCAGGTATTTCCTGACGGCCCCAGGCCAAAGAACGCGATGGCGTCGTTGTGCTCGTGCACGCTGATCTTCATCTGGAGGTGGAAGTCGTTTCCGACGCGGGCACGAATCGCTTTGACAATCTCGATGACGAAGCGCGCGCGATTCTCGAGCGAACCGCCGTACTCATCGTGCCGATCGTTGATGGCCGAGCTCAGGAATTGCGTGATCAGGTAGCCGTTGGCGCCGTGCAACTCGACGCCGTCGAGGCCCGCCTCGCGCGCGCGCCGTGCGCCCTCGGCGAAGCACTGCACGATCTCGGCAATCTGCGCCTTGGTGGCGCTCTCACAGCGGAAGCCGTGGGTCGGATCGGACTTGCCGGTCGAGCTGAGCGCGGTGGCATATTCGATCCCGGGGACGTCGCGCTGACGGCCGCTGTGGCTGAGCTGAAGAATGAACTTGCAGTCGTGCTTGTGAACGGACTCGCCCACCTTGCGCCAGAACGGTATATGACGATCGTCATCGATCATCGCGTAGTTGGGCACGATGCGGCCGCGGAGATGCACGGGGACGAACGAGGACACGATCGCCCCGACACCGCCCTTGGCGAACTTCGTTTCCCAGTTGATGCGGGCCTGGTTGCCCGAACCGTCGTAGTTGTCGAACCGCCCCGACACATTGGATCGCAGAATGCGGTTCTTGATCGTCAGGTTGCGGAACTTCAGTGGCTGAAAGATTTCATCGAACGCCACGCCCAGCCTCCGATTGATCTGAAAGACGCACGCTGTGCGTGCGGTAATGTCGACTCAGGTGATATGGGGGAAGCCGAAGATATCTCGCGATCACGCGAGAGTCAACGATGACTGCATGCATTCCGAACAGAACGATTTGTGCGGAGTGTCGTCCTCCACCAGGTGCTCGCGGCTGCTCTGCAGTGGACTCGAGTGCCTTCGTTTCTTGGCGACCAGGTTTCCCGTCCGGCCCGATGATGGCGCGTCGGCGAGCTCTCCGTAGTACTCCCGATTAAAGCGCCGGATTCGCCTGCCAGCGCGCGTATCATAGCTCTTCGGGCACGCGGAGACGGAAGGCCGTTGTTGTGGAGGTGTGATGTTCGTACGGTTTGGAATCGTTGGTCTCGCTCTCATCGTGCTCGCGACGCCTGTGGCGGCACAGCAAACGGCGAATGGCGAGGCCGTCTTCAAGCAGTCGTGTGCCACCTGCCACCGTGACGGTCAGAGTGATGCACCCACGCGTGATGCGTTACGTCAGATGACGCCCGAGGCGATCTTCAATGCGCTGACGCTGGGCCGCATGATTCTTCAGGCCAGCGCCCTCAGTGAAGCCGAACAACGCGCCGTATCTGTGTTCCTGGCCGGCCGTCCATTCGCGCCACCCTCGCCGCCAGTTGTCGTCAATCGCTGCACAACGTCCCCACCGATGCGCGATCCCGCAAGCGCGGGTGGGTGGAATGGCTGGGGCAATGGTGTGGCGAACACGCGGTTTCAGTCCGCCGCGAATGGAGGACTGACTGCAGCCGACTTGCCGAAGCTCAAGCTGAAGTGGGCATTCGGCTATTCAGTCGTGACTTCTGCGCGCGCCCAACCCATCCTCGCTGGCGGACGGCTGTTCGTGGCGAGCGAGAACACCGAGATTCACGCGCTCGATCCGAAGACCGGTTGCACGCATTGGACCTACAAGGCGCAGGCCGGCGTACGAACGGCGCTGTCCGCCGGGCCATATAAGAGCGCCACGGGCACGTCCGGTTATGCGGTGTACTTCGGTGACTCGCGCGCCAACGTCTACGCCATCGATGCCAACACCGGTCAACCGATCTGGACGCGCAAGGTCGACGAGCATCGGTCAGCGGCGATCACCGGCGCGCCAACGGTTTATGGCGGGCGCGTGTACGTCGGCGTGCAGGGACTGAGCGAAGAAGGGCAAGGCGGAAACGCGAAGTACGAATGCTGCACATTCCGCGGTAGCGTTTCGGCGCTCGACGCGAACACCGGCCAGGTGTTGTGGAAGACGTACACGATCGAGGAGCCGAAGCCGCGGGCAAAGAACAAGGACGGCGTACAACAGTGGGGCCCGGCGGGCGGCGGCATCTGGTCGTCACCCACAATCGATCCCAAGCGCAACATGGTCTATGTCGCAACCGGGAACAACTACGCCGATCCGTCGCAGCCGACAACCGATGCCGTCCTCGCGCTCGACATGAACAGCGGTACGCGGAAATGGGTGAATCAGCTCACGCCCAACGACAACTGGACCCTCGGGTGCGGACCGGTAAACCCGGACAACGCCAACTGCCCCGAGAAGCTTGGACCTGACTTCGACTTTTCGGCCTCGCCCAGCCTTGTCACCGTAAACGGACGCGACCTCCTCGTGCTCCCGCAGAAGTCCGGGATGGCTTACGCCCTGGATCCGGACAGTGAGGGTCACAAAGTGTGGGAGTACCGCATTGGACAAGGCAGCGGACTCGGTGGCCAGTGGGGCGGCGCGGCCGACGGGCAGAACGCGTACTTCGGCGTCTCGGACCTGCTGACGCAGAAACCGGGCGGCATTCGGGCCGTGAATCTCGCGACCGGGCAGCTGGTGTGGAGCGTGGAGCCTCAAACGCGGTTGTGCGATACGTCGAAGCCCACGTGCCGCGCATCGCAGGGTGCGGCCGTGACGGCAATCCCCGGCGCGGTCTTCTCGGGGTCGCTCGATGGCGGCATGCGTGCCTATTCGACCAAGGATGGATCGATCCTCTGGACGTTCGACACCAACAAGGAATTCCAGACAGTGAACGGCGTCAAGGCCAACGGCGGTGGCATCGAAGGACCAGGCCCAATCGTTGCCGGTGGCATGCTGTTCTTCAATTCCGGGTATGGCGGTTTCGTGGGTAATCCGGGGAACGTCCTGCTCGCATTTGGGATCGATTGAATCGACAGAGTCAGGAGACGATATGAAACGCAAGTTCGTCACGGCGGCGATCGTGATGTTCGTCCTCGTTGTTGCGTCGACCGCATCGGCGCAGATCCTCGCCGCGAAGGACGGTCCGATCGTCTACGGCCACCATCACGTCGCCGCCTCCGACATCGCGGCGCACAAGAAGTTCTGGGCGGATACGCTCGGCGGCACGGTCGGGAAGTTCGGCAACAACGCCGAAATCGTCAAGTTCCCGAACGTCTTCATCTTCTTCCGCGATCAGAAGCCGACCGGTGGAACGATTGGGACCACGGCCAATCACATCGGCTTCTCGGTGCCGAATTTGCGCGCAGTGGTCGACAAGGTCAAGGCCAACGGCTTCAAGATGATTACGAGCACTGAAGTAGCCGCCACACAGAAGGTCGTCGACGACATCGCCCCCGTGAACGCGACGACCTCGATCGCCTTTGCGCTCGGGCCTGATGACGTGAAGGTGGAATTGCTGGAGAACAAACAGCAGCCCATTCCGATCATGCTGCACCACATTCATTTCTTCGGGCAGCAGAACGCCGAAATGCGCGCATGGTACGCGAAGGTCTTCGGGGCGAAGCCGCGCGACGCGGCGAACTTCCTCGCCGCCGATCTTCCGGGCGTCGCGCTGAACTTCTCCCCCTCTCCAACCCCCGTCGTCGGGACGAAGGGGCGCGCTGTCGATCACATCGGGTTCGAGGTGAAGAACCTCGAGGCCTTCTGCAAGCGACTCGAGGAGATGGGCATCAAGCTCGACACACCGTATCGCAACGTCCCGGCCGTCGGCCTCGCGCTCGCCTTCATCACCGATCCGTGGGGAACGTCGATCGAACTGAACGAGGGGTTGGATAAGATTCAGTGAACACCTGAACTGTTGGTTGCATGTTCTTTGATTATTGATTTGTTGTTGATTGTTGATTTGTGATTGGTGATTTGGCTCGAATCGCGCGGCGCATGCGACTCACCACCAAATCAACAACCAAAGATCACCAATCAAAAACGATTCAACAATCCAAGATCACCCATTCAACAATCGATCTTTTACTTGGCGTCGGGAGGACGCTCGACGCGAATCGTGTAGTCGGACCACTCCTTGATCTTCGCGTCCTTCACGAAGAACACGCCTACGCCTTCCCAGGTGAGCGGCCGCGAGGTCGACACGAATCGATCGATTCGATGGGTGACGACGATGGGCCCCTTGGCAAAGGTGTCGAGGATTCTGAACTCGATCTGTTGAGAGGTTTCCAGCCACGACTCGAGCCGTTCGCGCACACCGTCGGGACCGATGACCGGCGGCGTCGTCTCCGACATGCGATACACGGAATCGCCAGCCAGGAACGGCGCAATCCTCGTCATGTCACGTGTCGACCACGATGCGCAGAAGGCGGTGATGAGATCCACGTTGGCCTTCTCGGCGGCGCTCAACTCCGCGCCAGCGAGCGGCGCCAGCGAACCGAAGGCGGCGACTCCGGCGAGTCCCGCAACGCCCACGAACGAACGGCGACCGACCTTACTGTTCGAGTGTGTAGGCATAAAGAGAGTTCCCCGCGGCAATCGCGACGTACTGGCGGCCGTTGATCCCGTAACTCATGGGCGCGGCCTGAACGATTCCGGCAACCGGCGCCTCCCACATCAGCTGTCCGGTCCGCGCGTCAAGGGCATAGAAGAATCCGACCGATGATGATAATCCGAGCTTTCTCCAAGTTCCCTGTTCCACGTTCCAGGTTCCGGGTTCGTGTTCCGAGTTCGGCGCAACCCCCGAACCTTGAACCCCGAACCTCGAACCCGGAACCTGAACGCTGAACCCGAACCTGGAACTCGGAACCCGGAACCGTACCGTCAGAATCGCATTCTCAGTCCCCCGCCGACCTGCAAGCCTCCGGCTTTGACGTCGCCCGTCCCTGAAGGCAGAGTCATTTCCACCGTTGCGCCGGAGTACTGCGCGGTGCCGCCGACGCCGACGTTGGGGGTGAAGAAGTACGCGACATCGCCGCCGACGTTGACGCCCACGGCGGATTCCGACTGGCTCGCGGCCACGGCACGCGTGAACGTGGCCGTGTCGAACGGGTACAACTCCGAGTACTCGAAGTCGTTGACGATGTCCTGCTCGAGTTTGAAGAACGATGGCCCGCCGAAAATGGTGAGGAGCATCTTGTCGCTCACGGGCACGAGCCACCTCGCCTGGATGTGCACTGCCGTCTCGCTTCTATCGCCGTCGAATTCGCCGGTCACGGAACGCGGCTGGTTGAAGAAGAACGGATGCGGCACCTGCGCATCGATCGTTGTCGTGGTGGACGCGGAGAACAGGGTCAAACCGGCTCCGAGCGCCAGGTTTTTCCACACCAGGAAGGAGCCCGATGCGTCGAAGGCCAGTCCGCCGCCCACGTCGTACGACGTCTCGAGCCGTCCGTTCTCGACGTTCCTGCGAATCGTCGCCGTGTCGGTGAAGTCGTTCGAGTTGACCTGGAACAGCACGCCGGCCGAAAAGAACACGCGCTCGGTGACCGTTGAAGGCGGCGCGGGGCGAGCTACAGGCCGCGTCTGAGCTTCAGCGGCGCCGCAGAGGGCAAACGTCAGGCTTACACACAGAAAGGCACGCGACTTCATGAGCATTTTCCTCAATTGACGCCGACAGCGGTCCAGGCTTGCGTGATCGCCTGCGCTGCCGCGCTGTTTGCCCCGTAGAGGTCGCGCGCCGCTTGAATCGTTGCCGCTCGCGCAGTGGAGAAATTGGCCGACGCGGGGAGCAGGAAGGCGAAGGCACGGTAGAAGGACTTTTCGATCTGCTCGCGATTGGCTGCGCCGACACCCTGCACCGTGATGCCCGAGACCCGATTACGGCCTCCTTCGATCGCAAGGTAGAAGGCATGAGACGGGATCGTCGAGTTGATGTGCACTCCGCCATCGTCCTCAGGACCCGTGAATCTCAGGCTGTAGTGATCGGGGTCGCCGAATGCGATCGGGTTACTGAGCGATCGGATCCCGCTGAGGCCACCGCCAACGGCGCGAAAGCTGTCCTCGCCGATCAGGTAGTCGGCTTGCCCGATCCCCGCGCCGACGGGCTGAAAGAAAAATTCGGCGGACGTCCCCATCATGTCGGAGAAGGCTTCGTTGAGGGCGCCGGGCTCGTTCGTCGGGAGTAGGTTGGACGTCGCGCTCGTCACACCGTGTGTGAGCTCGTGCGCAACGATGTCGAGCGATCCAGCAAGCGGGTTGATGTTCAGCCCTGGGAAGAGGCCGGGCGGCACGCCGTTGCCGAAGAACATGACGCCAATGGCGCCGGGCCCGCAGTCAGGACACCAGAACGCATTGACGGCTAAATCGAACCACTCCGGAGGCAGCGTGACCGCGTCCTGTTGACTGACGGCATTGATCAGCGAGATCAAGGGACGATCGCGATTGTCCAATCCACGGCGGCCATGCCGCTTGAAGTAGTAGTCGTAGGTCCAGCCGACCAACGCATGAGCGTCGACGGCCGAGACGTCGGTCCAGTTGTTATCGGTATCGGAGGCGACGTCTGACAAGAAGAGCGGCGCGCCAAACAACACGTCGAGCGCGCGGATCTTGTTGTTTCGCATGTCAAACGTCAACAACACCGGCGGGCGTATCGGATCATCGGCCAGATACACGCCGCCCTGAAGCCGGACCGACATTTTCTTCGTGTCACCGATTACCCCACGGCCCGTGCCAATCGACGCCTGTTTGCGAATCGACGAGTAGCGGAGCAGTTCGGCGCCGGTGCGAGCGTCGATGAAGACGCGGAATACCTGGTTCGAGCTTGCGACCACGCTGGTGTAGGCGAGGCGAGGCTCACCGCTCTCCTGCCTGAGCACCACGAGAGTCAGTGGGCGCAGTAACGCCGCGCCTGACGCCGCACGCGAGAGCAGGAGTTGCGACGCGGCGTCGACGGTCATTCCCGGCTGGGTGTCGAGATCGAGTTGGGTCGACAGATCGCCGAAGATCGACACCGGCACGCCGCGGTCCAAATCTCGCACGACCTCGGCGCCCCACACGGGCACACCTTGGTAGTACTGCTGCAGCCGCTCGACGGTGCGAGAAGGAACCGACGGATCCTGCGTCGCCTGCTCGACGCGCAGAGCGCCAGCGCGCTCTTGCGCGGTGACGAACTGATCCCAGACGCGGAGGTCGTTGCCAGTTGCGTTGAACCTCAGCGTCGACGACTGTTGTGCTGACCCGACATCGAGTGAAATGGACAGTGTCGCCGCGGCCACAACCATGGCCATCACGCGTTTCATAGACGCTCCAGGAGGTAAGACTTCCCTATCTTATCGGGTCGTTACCGCACGAAGCGCAGGAGCCAGACATGGCCTCGACCGGGCACGAGCGAGCAGTAGAGTAAAATCGCGGCTCGTGAGTACACCGCTCGAAGTCGGTCATCGTGCGCTTCACCGTGAAACCGTGTCGGATCTGCCATGGTATCGGCAGGTCACGCGCGAGCAATGGCGAGCGTTCTGGGCAGTCTTCCTGGGCTGGGTGGTCGATTCATTCGACTTCAACATCCTCGCCTTCATCATCATCGACATCCAACAGAGCTTCACAGTCGATCGCGCGCTCGCCGGGCTTCTCGGCACGGTGACACTGATCATGCGGCTCGTCGGCGGCACGATCGCCGGCACGGCCGCCGACCGGTGGGGACGCAAGCTTCCCTTGATGCTATCGGTGTTGTGGTTTTCGATCTTTGCGTTCCTGAGTGGGTTCTCCACGTCCTACGCCATGCTGTTCGCGCTGCGGGCCCTCTTTGGGTTGGGCATGGGCGGCGAATGGGCGGCCGGCATGCCGCTCGTGTTCGAGCACTGGCCCGCCAAGTTCCGGGGCCTGGCCTCGGGCCTGATGTTGGGTGGCTGGTACTGGGGATACCTGCTGGCCGCGGTGACATTCCAATTCGTCTACCCACTCTTCAACGAGACACCTGATCTCGCCTGGCGCGTCATGTTCTGGGTCGCCATCGTCCCGGCTCTCTTCACGTTGTGGATTCGCGCCCGCGTTCCCGAGAGTCCGATCTGGCTGGAGCGTTCCAAGAAGCCGACGACGTCAACGCGCAAGCTGTCGGTCGGGCGAATTTTCCAACGCGATCTGATCGGCACCACCGTCCACACGACGCTGGTGATCGGGTCGTTCATGTGCATCTACTACTCGGTCAACTACTGGTATCCGACGTTCCTGCGCGACACCGGTCGAACCACGCTGCCCTACCTGGCAGCGTTCAATATCGGCGCCATCGCCGGCACTGCCATCTGGGGCCGGCTCTCGGAAACGCGTCTCGGGCGCCGCGGTGCCGCGACGATCACGATGATCCTGGGCATCGCGTCGCTGCCCTTCTATCTCCATGCGACGGACTCGCTGACACTGGGACTTGGCGCGTTGATGATGGGGTTCTTCGGCATGGGCATCTGGGGCATGGCGCCCGCCTACAGCAACGAACGCTTCCCCACGGACGTACGCGGCGTTGGCGCCGGGTTCTGCTACCACGCGGCCGCGGCCATCGGTGCCTTGATGCCGTACGTGCTCGGCGCACTGCAGGACCAGGGATTCAAACTCGTCAACGCCATGAGTGCCGCCATGGTGCTCTCCGGCCTCACCGCTATGATCATCTGGCTCGGCCCGGAGACGCGTGGACGGGATATTCACACGTAGGTCAAGAGTAAAAGGTCAAAAGTCAGGTCAAACGTGACAGGAGCCAAGTACTAGGTACTAGGTGCCAGGTCCAACGTTCAAGGTTCAAGGCCAAGTCTAAGTCGAGCCATGACAGCTGTGCACGAAGTCTATGCCGTCCGTTACGCGCATCACGACCGACCGAAGCACGAAAACTACATCGGCGGTGATCCGCACGACACCAATGAGCCGCTCGCGTACTTCGTGTGGGTGATCAAGGGGCCGCACAGCACCTTCGTCATGGACACCGGCTTTGATCCGGCGATGGCCGCCAAACGCGGTCGCGTCATCGTCAAGCCGGTTGCCGAAGGGTTGAAGGCGATCGGCGTCGATGCCGAACAGGTCACCGACGTCATCATCAGCCACTTGCACTACGACCATTCCGGCAACCACGACCTCTTTCCACGAGCGCGATACCACCTTCAGGATCGCGAAATGGCGTACGGGACCGGACGCTGCATGTGTCACGCGCACCAGCGCATTCCGTTCGAGGTGGACGATGTGGTCGCGATGGTCCGGAAAGTGTTCGACGGGCGCGTGGTCTTTCACGACGGCGTCGACTCGCTCGTTCCGGGCGTCACACTGCACCACATTGGCGGACACTCAAAGGGACTGCAGTGTGTTCGCGTCAATACACGACGCGGACATGTCGTGCTCGCTGCTGATGCCACGCACCTGTATTCACACGTGAACGAAGGGCGCGTGTTTCCGATTACGTATAGCGTCGCCGAGACGCTCGAAGGCTACGCCACTCTGAAGAAGCTGGCCGACTCACCAGACCACATCATCCCGGGGCACGATCCGCTGGTCCTCGAGCGCTATCCCGCTGCAAAAACGGGGCTGGACAATTGGGTCGTCGACCTCACGGCAGGCCGATAACCGCATATCGATTTTCGGATCTTTGATTGTTGAATCGTTGTTGATTGGGGATTGCTGATCATTGATTATCCGGGATTGAGCACCAGCGGCGAATCACCAATCGATAATCCTCAATCTCCAAGGAATCAATAATCAAAAATCCGCAAAATCAAGAATGTCGTTTATCGGCTGGCATCGTGGACGCGAACGTTGCCCGTCTCGGACGCATACTCGAGGATCTGTCGATCCGCGGTAACAAAGACCGCATCGAGATGGCGAGCCGTCGAGACCAGCAGGCGGTCGAGGGGATCGGCCAGCGCCGTGCGTGGGATCGATCCGGCATCCACCGCCACGGAAGAGGTCAATTCGGCGACGCGGACACCGGCGGCGCCAAGTGAATCACCCACCCACTGCTCGAGTGGCCGCGCCAGCCGAAGCCGTCCTGACCTATGTAGCGCGGACAACTCGAAAATTGTGACGGGCGAGACGCGAATCGCCTCCCTCGCCTCGGCCTTGAGCAGGAGCAATCGCGAGCGTGGACCAACCCGGCTCGTATCGCCGTTCGCACTCCAGACCCAGACGTGCGTATCGAGCAGTAACACGACTTACACGTCGACGTCGTACTTGCCGTCGATCGGATCAAACGGGCGCTCGTACTTCAACACCGTGCCCTTCAGAGCGCCGAAGAACGAGGGTCGAGTCCCCTCTGTAAACGGAACGAGTTTGGCGACGGGTTTCCCGTGTTTGGTCACGACGTACTCGACGCCCGTTTCGCGAACGCGATCCATCAACTCCAGACATCGGGCCTTGAACTCAGCCGCCGCATAGTGCGCGGATCGCTTCCGCGGCGGCCGTGCCCTGGCAGGCGGCTTCTTCGACATGACCAGAATATTATGACCACTTATCAAGGGGCCCGCGTCAATTCTCGAATCGGGATCTGTGATTGTTGAATCGTTGTTAGAGATTTGTGATGGTTGATGGATTGGCACATCGTCGACGCCAAATCACCAATCAACGATCCTCAATCAACAAGAAATCAACCATCGAAGATCAACATTTCAGAGATTGAGTGACGACCCGCGTGACGAAGCGAGAGCGGAAAACTACGCCACCCGTCGGCTGCGTGGCGGCTGGGCGCTCATCGTTTCGAAGAACTCCAGCATCCGATCCACGGCGCGGCGCGCGGAGGCCGCCGTCTCAAACACCTGCATCACCGAGCAGTGCTCGTTCTGGATGACCAGGACCCAGCCCCGATCGGTCTGAGCAATGTTGTAGTGAGGTGGGGTCACAGACGATGGAGCGGACATGGGTTACAGGTAAGGCAAGACCTATACCGCACCCCGACTTCGCAAAAGTGCCCGGACTCACGGGATTTCTGATTTCACCGGAACGGCCGGATGACGAGCACAGTGACGGGATATCGGATCTGTGGTTTCGCCAGGGCGGCGGGTCTTGAAGAATAAGACCAGCCCTACGAAGACTCCCGTTAGCCTATCTTCACGGTTCCGTTCGCCACTGCATCCGAGCCGTATCGTGCAGGTTGTGTCCGAGACGATCGATGATGACGATCGCTGGAAAAGCAGTCAATTCGAGCTCGAACAGAGCCTCGGGACCGAGGTCCTGGTATGCGACGACCTGGGCTTCGTGAATCTGCTTGGCCAGCAACGCGCCGAGACCGCCAATCGCCGCCAGGTACACCGCTCCATGCTCTGTGAATGCAGTCATGTCCGCGTCGTGAAGCTCGCCTTTGCCGATGATGGCGCGCACACCTGCCGAGAACAACGCGGGCAGGTAACGCCCCATCCGCGCCGTTGTCGTTGGACCCGCCGATCCGATCACCTGGCCGGGTTTGGCGGGTGAAGGTCCAACCGCGTACATGATTCGATGCTCGAGCGAGACCGGCGGCGTTTCTCGTTGTCCGAGCGCGTATGCGAGCCGCGCCGCGCTGGCGTCTCGAAGCGTCAACACGCGTCCGCTCAGCTCGACGGCATCACCAGCGCGGAGTGTCGCCAATTCAGCGTCAGGCGCGGTGTGCTGCCACTCGATTCTGCGCGGGTTGCTCATCGACGCGCGCTGAGCGCGTTCAGCGCGGCGACGAATTTCTCAGGCTCCGACGGACTGAGGAGCACGCCATATCCCTCCGTCGTCGGGACATACACCGCCTTGCTGCGATCGGTGAGATACAAGAGCGCGCGATCGCCGTTGCGAAGACGGAACCAGCCAGCCTGGTAGCCGGGAAAACCTGTGCCCATCGTCCGGCGGCGTGGTGTCAGCTCCGGCGACACTGCAAAGTCGATTCGCCTGGCCATGCCTCGCACGAGTTGGTTCGCCGGAATCAAGCGGCCGTACCAATCACCGCGAAGGCGAAGCCCGTCGGACGACAGTTCGAACGTGGCCGATCGTGCGCTGGTGATGCTGGCCCACAGGATGCCGACGACGAGGACGAGCACGAGGAGCGGGATGAGGCCGATGAGCCACAGGAACTTCGTGTCCGCCGGTGCGATCGTGAACACCTCCATGACGTCTCCTTAGCCGGCTTGACCGGCCCGATTGCTGACGAATAAGTCAAGCCTTCCCCGGTCAAGACGGCTCCCCCGCGAAGCGGGGCAAAGCTAACACTGTGACTCTAGCGAGGCAGTCTGAGGCAGCGCCTCGCTAGAGTTGAATCTCCGCGCGCCGGGTGGAATGACAGCCAAGGTTGACAGCAACCGGCAAGCCCGCGATATGAGTGGGCTGTACCTCGATGTTCACCGCAAGGGCCGTCGTACGTCCACCGAATCCCTGTGGTCCGATGCCCAGCCCGTTCACACGCGCGAGTAGATCGCGTTCGAGCTCACAGAGGTCGGGGCGAGGATGTCTTTGATCGATCGGCCGCAATACCGCTCGCTTGGCCAGAAGAGCCGACCCATCGAACGTGCTGCCGATGCCGACACCAACGATGACCGGTGGACAGGCGTTCGCGCCGGCGCGATCGACGGTCTCGACCACGAAGTCGCCGATGCCGCGGACGCCGTCCGCGGGCACGAGCATCCTGAGCGCGCTCATGTTTTCGGCGCCGAAGCCTTTCGAGGCGACCGTGAGGCGAATGCGATCGCCGGGAACGAGGTCGATATGAATCGCGGCCGGCGCCTCGTCGCCGGCCATGCGAAGACGCCGCGCCGGATCGCCGGTCACCGACCAGCGGAGATAGCCAGCACGAGTGCCGTCTCGAACGCCTTCGTGAATGGCTTGCGTCAGCGGTCCGCCAACGAGGTGGACATCCTGACCGATCTCGAGCAACACGACGGCGACGCCGCTGTCCTGACAGACGGGAACACGCTCGGCAGCAGCGACCTCGTAATTTCGAACGAGCTGCTCGAGTGTCTGTCGTCCCAGGGGCGAAGGCTCTGAAGCTATCGCGGCTTTCAACGCGTCGAGCACATCGGAAGGGATAACGTAGTTTGCCTCGACGAGCAGTCGCGCCACCGACTCGCGGACGAGAGCAACGTCGACGTCACGGATCACTTCAGGTTCGCGGCTCCGGAATACGCGCGCGCGCGGATGCAGGAACGTGGCCGCGCTTGTACACCATGAACGTGCGCAGGAACTCAATGACGACCTGGCCGTCCTGCTTGAAGCCTGTGGTCCGCACACGGACGATCCCGACGTTGGGGCGTGACTTCGACTCGCGCTTCTCCAGGACTTCGCTGCGCGAGTACACGGTGTCGCCCTCGAACAGCGGGTTCGGCAGCCGGACTTCGTCCCAGCCGAGGTTGGCCATCACGTTGAACGAGAGATCAATCGTTGACTGCCCGGTGACGAGCGCAAGAGTGAACGTCGAGTCGACGAGCGGTTGACCGAACTCGGTCTGCGCCGCATAGGCATGGTCGAAGTGAATTGGGTTCACGTTCTGGGTCAGCAGCGTGAACCAACTGTTGTCTACTGACAGGACAGTTCTTCCGAGTGGGTGCACGTAGACATCCCCGACCTCGAAGTCCTCGTACACCCTGCCCGTCCACCCTTCTTTGATCGGCATCGATACCCTGTTCCGCGGAGGCCAAAGCCACCGCTCCACGGCTTTAGCGCGCTAAAGCCTCCGTTCTACGCGTTAGCGCGTCGTCGAAGCGGCCGCTGCCTTCTCAGCGGCGCGCGCGCCACTGAGAATGTTCCGCATCGCGTAGTTGCCCTCGTGACAGGCATACTCGAACACGTCGGGCTGACTGGATACTTTCAAGCTGAGTGCGGCCGTCCACGGTGAGGAGAACGTCGCAGGATCGGCAACCGTGACTTCGTAACGAACCGTCGAAGCGTCAACGCGCCGGAAGCGCTCGGTGACGTGCAGAGCCCCGGTCGCGCCGCGGTAGTTGACCATGTTCGTCGGGAAGTTGGTGATTTCCACGACCAGGGTATCGCCCTCCCAGTGCCCGCGCGAATCGCCGAAGTACTGCCTGATTGCTGACGACAGTTGCGGCCGCCCATCGAGCGGGATGACACGGGCGTCGTGAATCATCTCGTAGCGGATCGCCACGTAGCCTGGGCCCTGCACGATCTGAGACGTGTTGTTGTAAATCGTGGGGAAGATCACGTGCGGCAGCCCGCGCGTGATGCAGCGATCGTACAGGTCCATCGCCTGCGGTCCGTCGAATGGACGATTGCCGGTGGTACGTGCATTGACGGCAACGGCGGCGCGCTTGCGCGCTTCGTCGTTGAGATACGGGATGCGTCCATTTGCCGGAGAAATCACGACCGACGTGCGCCGCGAGGGATGGCCGCGTTCGAGCCAATGGGCAGGAGGCCCGGTCCCGTCGCCGCCTCGTCCAGCGGTTCGCGGCGCGACGAACTCCTCAGCATCGACCTCGGCCTGGCGCACGGCCTGCGTCTGACGCTGCGCGAATTCCTCCTCGCTGACAAGTGCCCAATCCCCGAACTGCTCCGGCCTCTCGAACGGCACGCCGAGCTCGTCGTCGGTCGTAAAAAGTCCCTGGATGTCAGGGTCACCCCAGGGCGTTCGAAAGCTCTGACCGGAGCTCTGACCCTGGGCACGGGCACCTGAACCCGGCAGCACGATTGCCACCGTCAACACCAGCCCGCCAACTACTGCGAGTGTTCGTCTGGTCATGTGATCTCGCTTTCGTGCTTTACGATACAACAGGCTGGCACTGTAGCCTGTAGCCGAAGCCAAACCATCCATGCTCCATCTCGCCAATAAATGTGCCCTCATCACCGGATCCGTCCGTGGCCTTGGCCTTGCGGCGGCTCATCGCTTCGCGGCAGCTGGATGCAACCTGGTCCTGAGTGGATTCAATGGATCGCAGGACGTTGCGGCACTGCAGCGTGAGATCGAGGACCGTCACGGTGTACGCACCATTTACAACGGAGCCGACCTGCGACGAAGCGCGGACATCGAAGCGATGGTGTCCGCCGCCATCGACGCCTTCGGCACAGTGGACATCGTGGTCAATAACGCCGTCATACGTCACACGGCGCCGGTTGAAACCTTCGGCACGTCGGAGTGGGACGATGGCATTGCGGTCAACGTCTCCGCCGCGTTCCACACGATCCGGCTGACGGTCCCTGGAATGAAGGGGCGCGGCTGGGGGCGGATTATCAACGTCTCGTCGATCTACGGCCTGCGCGGCACCGTCAACCGCGTGAACTATGTGACGAGCAAGACTGCTCTTATCGGGCTCACTCGCGCCGTGGCGCTCGAGACGGTCTCGCACGGCATCACCTGCAATGCCGTTTGCCCCGGCACGACCGAAACGCCCGTGCACGAAGCAACAGTGCTGGCCTCAATCGCAGAAGGTCTTTCACGGTTGGAGGCGGAGCGGCGTCTCCTCTCGGGAAAACAGCCGACAGGGAAACTGATCGCCGCCGACGATGTCGCAACCCTGATGGTGTTCCTGTGTGGGCCGGAGAGCGGCAGCATCACAGGCGCGGTGCTGCCAGTCGATGGGGGATGGTCGAGCGCATGAAAGTCCGGCTGAAGCCGGACACTATATACTGCGCCCAACTCCGAACTCGCGAAGACGCAACTCCCAAGGCTAAGGCATCATGCTTGGCCGTCGTCCCGGACGTTCAGGACCAGACGACGTGCGTGGCTGCCGGCGCGGCCGTTTCCACTCCTTCTCGTTGGGATCGCGCTGCGACCGTCGATCGTTCACGAACAGAAAAATCGCTGCCACGACGCCCACGAGCGCCACGAACAGCGGAAAGAACTCGAACAGCAGCACTCTTCTATTGTACGAGCTCCGTCTGGAGCAGGGAGAGAACGTCGGCCGTCAACTCCCAATTTCCAACTTCCAAATCCCAAACAATCACTTTGCTCTTGGGCGTTGGGAGTTAGTCGTTGGGCGTTGACACGTTTATCAGCATCCTGCTAAACGATTCCCTCGCGACGCCAGCGCCCAATCGTGTCGGCGTCGAAACCGAGCTCGGTCAGGATCTTGTCGGTGTGCTCACCGATATCGGGAATACGTCCCATCCTCGGAGACACATCGTCGAACCCGAACGGCGGCACGAGTGCGCGCAGCGGTCCGGCCGGTGAGTCGACCTCCTGCCACTTCCCTCTGGCCGACAACTGCGGGTGATCGATGAACTCGTCGACCGTGTTCATGCGGGCATTGGCGATTTGCGCGGCGTCGAGGCGGTCAATCACGTCCTGGGCGGTCTTGCCGGCGAAGGCGCGAACGATCATCTTTTCGAGCTCGTCATGGTGCTGGACGCGCGCGGCATTCGAGTTGAAGCGCGGATCGGTGGCGAGCGTCGGCTGTTCGAGTACGTCCGCGCAGAACCGTTCCCATTCGCGCTCGTTCTGCAATCCCAGGTAGACCACGTGGCCGTCACCCGCGGCGTAGGGTCCATACGGGGCGATCGCGGCGTGACGGGCCCCGGTCCGGGGCAGTGGGGTGCCACCGTAACCGGCGTAGTAGGCTGGATATCCCATCCACTCGGCCAACGCGTCCAGCATCGAGATGTCAAGCAGTGCGCCGGTACCGGACGTCGAACGACGGACAAGCGCAGCGAGGATCGACGAGAACGCATACATGCCGGCCGCAATGTCAGCGATCGAGATGCCGACTTTCGATGGCGTCTCCGGCGTTCCGGTGATCGAGACGAGGCCAGCCTCGCTTTGTACCAGCAGGTCGTAGGCCTTCTTGTCACGGTAGGGGCCGGAAGCTCCGTAGCCAGAGATTTCGCAAATCACCAACCGCGGATGCCGCTGACGCAGCGCTGCCGCTCCCAATCCCAGTCGGTTCATCGCGCCTGGCGCAAGGTTGTGGAGAAACACATCAGCGCGTGACACCAGACGGCGCAGCACATCGAGCGCTTCCGGACGCTTCAGGTCGAGCGTCAGCGATTCCTTCGATCGGTTCGTCCACACGAAATGGCTCGCCAGCCCGCGAACAGTGTGGTCGTATGCACGAGCGAAATCGCCGACGCCAGGGCGCTCGATCTTGATGACGCGCGCGCCCAGATCAGCCAACTGACGGCTCGCAAAGGGCGCCGCGATGGCTTGCTCAACGGAGACGACGAGGAGACCCTCGAGGGGGAGCTGCGACGTCACGTCGTTGAAATCAATCGCTGTCGCTCGAGCGTCGTACGAGCCATGCGGACGTTGGCAGCATCGATCATGCGGCCGTCGTGAGTGGCCGCGCCCTGACCGCCGCTGACCGCCTGGTCGTAGGCCTCCACGATCGCGGCCGCTTTCGCGACCTCGGCGTCGGAGGGCGTGAACGCGGCGTTGACGGTCGCAAGCTGCGCGGGGTGAATGCATTGCTTGCCGTCAAAGCCAAGAGCGCGGGCGATTTGGCACGCGCGCTCGAGCCCGGCGGTGTCGGTGTACCCAGCGTACGGGCCGTCCATGCATCGCAGACCGTTCGCGCGCGCGGCGGCCACGATCGTGTGCATCACGGCATGCCAGCGATGCCCCGGATACGACTCGTCGTATGAATCGCGCTCTCCAATGGCCGCCGACGGTATTCGCATCGACGCGGCGTAGTCGCCGGCGCCGAAGATCAGGGCTTCGAGTCGCGGCGATGACTCGGCGATCTCTCTCGCGTACAAATAGCCGGCCGCGGTTTCAATCTGCGCTTCGATCCCGATGCGCCTCGGCAATCGAAGACTGGCTTCGATCTGAGACAGCAGCATGTCGACGAACACAACGTCTGTGGGCGACCCGACTTTCGGGATCATGATCAGGTCGAGGCGATCGCCCACCGCTTCGACGACCTCGACGAGGTCGCGATAGGCAAAAGGCCCATCGAGCCCATTGATTCGGACAATGCGAACGCGACGACCGAAATCCAGTTCCTTGAGAGCGCGGACGATGTTGCCGCGACTGGCGGGTTTCTCATCCGGAGCAACCGCGTCCTCGAGATCGATGCACACGGCATCAGCGGCGCTAGCGGCGGCCTTGGGAATCATGGCCGGCCGCGACGCCGGCACGAACAGCATGCTACGCGTCAGTCTTGTAATGGGGTCGGGAGTCATTTAGAACGACCTCGGCATGCCGAGCACGTGTTCGCCAATGTAGGACAGGATCAAATTAGTGGAAATGGGCGCGACCTGATACAGCCGCGTCTCCCGGAACTTCCGCTCGACATCGTACTCCGCGGCAAAGCCGAATCCTCCGAATGTCTGCAGGCATACGTTGGCCGCTTCCCAGCTTGCGTCGGCCGCCAACAGCTTCGCCATGTTCGCTTCGGGGCCGGCGGCGGCGCCCGCGTCGAACAAGCGAGCCGCCTCGAAGCGCATCAAGTCCGCCGCGCGCACGTTGGCGTACGCGCGAGCGATCGGAAACTGGATGCCCTGATTTTGTCCGATGGGGCGATCGAACACGACGCGCTCGCTCGCGTACTCGCGTGACTTATCGATAAACCAGTAACCGTCTCCGATGCATTCAGCCGCAATCAGAATTCGCTCGGCATTGATGCCATCGAGCAGATAGCGAAAACCCCGCCCTTCTTGCCCGACCAGGTTGGTCGCCGGGACCTCGAAATCCTCGAAGAACACCTCGTTGGTCTCGTGATTGACCATGTTGCGAATAGGACGAACCGTCATCCCACGTTTCTCTGCATCACGCAGGTCGACGAGAAACAACGACAGCCCCTCTGTCTTCTTCTTCACGTCAGGCAGTGGCGTCGTCCGCGCCAACAGCAGCATCAAGTCGGAATGCTGCACCCGCGAGATCCACACCTTCTGGCCGTTGACAATGTAGCGGTCACCGTGGCGGACGGCGATGGTCTTCGTCTTGGTGGTATCGGTGCCTGTCGTCGGCTCGGTGACTGCAAAGGACTGCAGCCGCAGTCGCCCGGCCGCTATGTCCGGCAAGTAGGCTCGCTTCTGCGCGTCGGAGCCGTGCCGCACGAGTGCACCCATCACGTACATCTGCGCGTGGCAGGCGCCAGAGTTGGCGCCGGATCGATTCACTTCCTCGAGGATGACCGATGCTTCAGTCACACCAAGCCCGCCACCACCGTACTCTTCAGGGATCAAGGCCGCGAGCCAACCGGCATCGGTCAGTGCCTTCACAAAAGCTTCCGGATACTCGGCGCGCTCGTCGAGCGAGCGCCAATACGCGCTGTCGAAGCCCGCGCACAGCTCTCGAACGGCACGACGATACTCGCCGTGCTCGGCAGACCTCGGGTTGATATCGGACACGGGCACCTCAGAAGTCTAGCGAGACTCCGCCTCGGATCGACAAGCTAGTGGCTCCGCCTCGCTAGAGGCACAGTATCTTCTTGCCCGCGCTCCGCGCGGGCAAGGCTCCCGAAGGCCGCCTGAAAAATCTGACTCATATGTAATCGCGGCCTTCAGTAGCCTAGGTAGTTCAACCAGGGAACGGCAATGATCAAGTAAGTGGCGAGAAAGAAGACACCAAGCACCAGCCCGAGCACCCAGAATGCCTGGCGGCTGATGTACCCGCTCCCGTAGTAGATCGGGTTGTGCCCGGCGGTATACGTCGTCAGAATCCCCATCAGTCCGAGCGGGTACGACAGTAGCAATGCCCATTCCTTCGTCGACAGCCCTGGAATGGTTACAGCCATCGCAATGAAGACTGGCAACAGACTCGCGGCATGCGCCGTGATGCTCGCGAAGAAGTAGTGCAGGAAGAAGAACACACCGACGACAGAAACGGCGGCAGCCGCAGGACTGAGCCGCTGCAGCGTCGGGGCAATCGACTGCACCAGCCAGTCGAGGAACTTCGTTTCTGCCAGTCCGCCAGCGAGCGTGACGAGCGTCGCGAACCAGATCAGGATGTTCCACGCCTGGGAGTGCCCGATCACTTCGTTCCACGACACGACGCCGAAGATCACCATCAGCAGCACGACGAACATCGCTGTCACCGCCGGATCGACTCGAGCGGTTGCCCCAATCCAGAGACCCAGGGCGGAGCAGACCAGGACCAGCAGTGTCAGTTCCCTGCGCGACATCGAACCCATCGACCGAAGCTGCTCGTGCGCCCATCGCGGCACTTCGGGAGCCGTGCGAATCTCGGGCGGATAGATTTTGTAGAGCAACAACGGAACGACGGCGATCAACAGCACACCCACGGGCGCAAAGCCTATGAACCACTCGAACCACGAGACACTGACGCCTGCCGTCTGGCGCATCACGCTCACGGCAAGCGTGTTCGGCGCCAGGGCGGTGATGAACATGCTGCTGGAGATCATGCTCGCGACGAGCGCGGTGTACAACACATACGCCCCAAGCCTGCGCGCGGTCCCATCGTCGGGACGCGAGGCGTAAAGCTCCGGGATCTGCCGCGCGATCGGAAAGACGGTGCCCGCGCTGCGAGCGGTCGCGGACGCGGTGAATGGGGCGAGCGCGAGATCGGCCAGCGTCACGGCGTAACCAAGGCCAAGGGTGCGATGTCCGAGGAGACGTACGAGATGAAGCGCGATGCGTCGGCCCAACCCGGTTTGTGTATAGCCGAGCGTGAACATGTACCCGGCGAAGATCAGCCAGACGGTCGCGTTGCCAAATCCGCTCAACGCCCATTGCGCCGATTGCGCGGGTGTCTCGCGAACCAGGCCGAGCGCGGCGGCCACGATGACGCCACCCATGCCGATGATGGCTGGTGGAATCGGCTCGGTGATGAGTCCAGCGATCACGGCGGCAAAGAGAGCGAAGTACCGCCACGCGTTGACCGACAGACCATCTGGCACGGGTGCGAGGAGGAGGGACACACCAACGGCAACCGGGATGAGGGTCTTGAAGAGCGTCCCACGCGCGTGCCCTTCGTGAGGAGAGGCTCTGGTCTCAGACGGTGGGCTCGAACGCTGGGCAACCGGCACGCCGCGCCAGCTTAGCCCGACCCTTTCACGATGTTCAAGATTGCTTCGCCGTACGCTGCCAGCTTGGCGGGACCAATGCCGGGGATCTCACTCAATTCCTGAGCTGATCGAGGAAGGTGAGATGCGATGGCCATCAGCGTGCGGTCGTGCAGGATCACGAACGGCGCGATCGCGTTCCGCCTCGCTTGGTCGAGCCGCCAGGCACGGAGCGCATCGACAACCGAGGTCGGTGGGACGCTGACATCGATGGAGGGCTCGCCAAGCCTCTTCCGAACACGCCGCCGCGTGCCTCGTGTCGATGCCGCACTCCTGGTTCCCGGCGTTGCAATCAGCACGTCGCGAACTCGACCCGCCATCACTTCGCGGCCGAGCGGGGTCAGGCTGAGCGTGCGGTACTTGTCGTCGGAGGAGCGCAACAATCCGGCAGCGCCGAGCGCATCGATCCAGCGCTCGATCGTCACGAGCGGCTCATCGCGCAGGAGCCCGGTGGTCGACAAACGCGTGAGCGGCTCTGGCAGATCTTCGAGCTGGCCAGACAGCATTGCGGCAACTCGCCGCCTGCCGTATCGCTCCCCCGCTCGCGCGACGCCGGACAGAATCTTGCGAACGAGCAGGCAGTCGTCATCGTCGATTGGCTTGAGCCGCGCGCAACTGCTGCACGAGCCGCACAGAGCTCGGGCTGCCGGGTCTCCGAAGTACTGAAGGATCGTCCACCGAAGGCAGTTGACCGTGTCGGCATACGCGACGATCCGTCGAAGCTTCTTGTGATCCAGTTCCTTGCGGCGCGCTACCTCGACCGGGTCTGGCCGGCGCGCCTCCCGGTCTGCGTCCTCTTCGTTCTCGCGATCGATGAGAAACTCGCGCGTCTTGACGTCCACGTAGTTCCACAGCAGCGTCGCCGTCGCCGACCGTCCGTCTCGACCCGCGCGGCCGATTTCCTGGTAATACGCTTCGAGCGATCCCGGGATGTCGAAATGAACCACGGTCTCGACATCCGGTCGATCAATGCCCATCCCGAAGGCATTGGTTGCGCACACAATCCGAAGCGAACCGGAACTGAATCGCTCCTGCACCTTCGAACGAGCCGAGTCGGCAAGGCCGGCGTGATACGCGGCCGCATCGATACCAGCTAACGTCAGTGTGTCGGCAGCGGCTTCAGCCTTGCGCCGGGTCGACGCGTAGACGAGCGCCCGTCCCCGGCCCACCAGTTGCGGCAGCAGCTCGTGCTTCTCGATGTCACCGGACACCGGCCGAACGGCGAGGGTGATGTTCGGGCGATCGAAGCCAGCCACCACGACACGCGGATCGGCAAGACCGAGGAGCTGCCCGATGTCGTCGCGCACTTCCGGGGTCGCCGTCGCGGTGAATGCCGCCATCGGCGGGCGTCCGCCGCGACCATCGCTTCGCCGGCAGGCCGCGGCGGCCTGTTTCAGAAAGCGATAATCCGGACGGAAGTCGTGCCCCCACTCCGACACGCAATGCGCCTCGTCAACGACGAAGCGCGAAACCGGAATGTCCTGCAGCGTGCGAACGAAGTGGTCCGATGCGAATCGCTCCGGCGCAACGTAGAGCAGGCGACACTCGCCCGCGCGCGCCATCTTGAATGCTTCCCGGCGGGCGTCGGACGACAGCGCCGAGTGCAGGGCCGCTGCACGAATCCCGCGCCGATTCAGCTCGTCGACCTGATCTTTCATCAATGAGATTAGTGGCGAGACGACGAGCGCGGTGCCGGGCAGCAACAAAGCTGGCAACTGAAACCCGAGCGACTTGCCGGAGCCGGTCGGCATGACGGCGAGCAGATCGTGACCGTCCAGAACACACTGGACGAGTTGCTGCTGGCCGTCACGGAACGACGAGTGACCGAAGTACTTTTGCAGGGGACCGACGAGGTCCATTACGTCAACTCCCAACTTCCAACTCCCAACTTCCAATGGCGAGGGTCAACGGATTGGGCGTTGGGAATTGGCTATTAGCAGCTGACACCTATCGTCCCGATGACGCGCCAGCTGCTTCCTCCTGCCGGGCGATCCCGAGGATGTTCCGCATCGCGTAGTTGCCTTCGTGACACGCGTACTCGAACGGGCGTTCGGTAGTCTGGGTGAGATTCATCGCGAACGTCCACGGACGCGTCCAGGTGTCCTGGTCGTCGAAGGTCACCGACCACTCGACGACGCCCGGTGCGCGAGGCGTGAATCGCTCGACCAGCCGGAGGTTCGGACTGGACCCGCGATACGGCACTTTGTCCGTGAAGTTCGTCGTCTCGATGACGAGCGTATCGCCTTCGAAACGTCCGCGCGCGTCACCCATGTAATTACGAATCGCCGAGCCCACATGCGGGCGCCCGTCGAGCGGGATGACGCGAAGCTCGTTGACCATCTCGTACTGAATCGCAACGAACCCCGGGCCCTGGACGATCTCGTATGAGTTGCCGTAGATGGCGGGCATCATCGATCCGGGCAGTCCTCGAGTAATGCAACGATCGTACAGGCTGCGATCCTCGTACGAGTCAGCATCGCCGCGCCCGCGGCGGGCCTGAGCGCGCGCGGTCGCACGCGCCTTCGCCTCCGCTGTCTGCGGCGGAATCTTGCCGTCCGGCGGATCGACAACCAACCATGCACGGCTGTTCTTGGGATTGTGATTCTCGAACCAGTGGAGCGGGCTGCGCAGTTCCCAGCGCTGCCTGTCGGCCTCGAGGCGATCCTCGTTGCGCTGTTCGTTGAGTTTGGCGAGCTCGTCGGCGCTGATGTCCTTGAGCGATTTCCCGGACAGTGAATCCGGGCGCTCCATCGGGATCAGGCTCTCATCGCTGTTCGTGTAGGCGCCTTGCAGATCCGGATCGCCCCACGGCGTGCGTGGCGCCTGGGCAGCTGCCTCGGCGACCACGATCAAGAACGCACCGCACGAGATCACAAGCGTGTTGAGAAATCGATTCACCTTTCACCCCGCATGGTTGACGTATGCTGGGTCCTGTTCTACGGACCCGGCGGGTCTAGAAAGCAAGACCCGCCCTACGATGCGTTGATCGACCTGACGGCCAATCCGACCAGCGTCGACACGTCGGAAAGATTTTCCGTCCGTCCTATCTCGGTTGCAAGACGGTCACGCTCTTCCAGCGTGAGGACTCCACCGGCGTTGTCGTCGAACTTCGCCCGCAGCTCCGACGGGGTCATCGGATTCTCTGCCGAGCCGCGGTTGTACTCTTCGACTTCCGTCAGCACGCGTCCGTCCTTCAGTGTGACGCGGACGGCCCCCTTGAAGCGCCCAGGCCCGGGGAACTCGGGGTCGACGTAGTAGTCGACTGTTCGAGCCAGGGACAGAATCTCCGGGTTGAGACGGTTGCGATCCTCGTATGCGTCTCTTCCCAAACGCCCGCAATAGAGGGCTTCGGCCAGCGTGTACTGAAGGCACACGCGGCAATGCGCCTGCGATGCCGGCGCACGCTTCTCTTCCACCGGCTCGCAGACGATCGACACGTTGAATTCGGCCACCGGACACTCGATTCGCCGCACATCATCGGGTCGAACACCCTGATCTCGAAGCCGCAGGATAGCTGAGATGTACGGGTGCAGCACGTGCGCCGCGGGAAACGGTTTGAAAGACGAGTAGCGGCTCTCCCAATGCGACCCGAGTCCATCCACGATGCGATTCAGCTTTTTCGCCGCGGCTGGATCCTGAAGGTGTGATGAGAACAGTCCGAAGCGTCCTTCGAAGATCTTGGGCGGACCCGTGACACCAGCTGCCGCGAACATCGCCGCTGACAGACCGCTCTGCGCCGCCCAGCCGGAATGCAGAAACTTCGTGTCCGTGCCATCGACCCAACACTCGAGTACGCCGGCCGCGAAGCTGCCGCACGTCCCCGCGGCATGAGCGAGCGTCTGCGGATCCAGTTCCAACAGTTTTCCGATGCCGTACGCGATGCCGAATGGAGAAAACAACCCGGTCGGATGGAAGCCGCGCCGGTGGAATTGTCCCGGTGCCACGACGCCGACGCGGCACGCGATCTCGTTCGAGAGCGCGATCGTGAGAATGGCATCCTTGCCGCTGACGACCCGCGTTTCCGACAGCGCAAGTGTGGCCGCCACCGACGGGCTGCTCATGTGAACGATCGACTCGTTGTGCGTGTCGTCGAACTCGAGCGCCTGCGGAAACGAGGCGTTCGCGAATGCGGCGCTCGTGACGCCGACTTTGTCACCGGTTCCCAGGATGCGGCAGGGACCGGCTGGCGACACCGCCGTCGTCCCGGCCCGAATCGCACGGCCGAATCTCGTCTCGGCCCCGGCGAGCGCGAGCCCAAGCACGTCCAGGATTCGGAGCTTCGTCGCTTCAACAACGTCCGCTGGAAGATCTTCGAATCGGACGCGTGCAACCCACTCGGCGACCTGGCTGGCAAGCGTCACGATTACTCTCCCGGCGCGAAGCGGCGCAGCGACCACGCGAGCACCGCAGCGAGCACCAGGAATCCGCTCATCGCCAACAGCCCCGCGGAGAACGATCCCGTCTCGTCTGTCAGCCATCCCATGACATATGGCCCGACGAATCCACCGGTCGTGCCGATCGAATTGATGAAGGCCAGTCCGCCCGCCGCTGCCATCCCGGTGAGGAATCGCGGCGGAATCGTCCAGAAGATCGCACGTGCGCCATTGATACCGGTGATGGCCACAGCCATGGCCGCCACCGACACCCAGAAGTTTCCCGAGAACAGAATCGCGCCCAGGAACCCACACGCCGAGAGCACACACGAAAGCGCCAGGTTCACGACCTTGCTGCCACCTCGGTCGACGTGGCGGGCCCACAGGATCATGCCGATCACCGCGACGACGTAGCAACCGCTGCTGACAAACCCGATCTCGATGTCCGTCAGCTTGCCTTCACGCAACATCAACGGGAGGAAGATGCCGATCGCATAAGAGCCGACCAGGAAGCCGAACTGGACGAGCGCCAGGATGATCACGCGCACGTCGCGAATCGCAACGCGGAGGTGACGAACTTCACGTGGTCGCTTCTCGGCCAGCAATCGCTCGCGGACGATGCGACGCTCTTCGTCGGAGAGCCAGGACACGTCCTCGGGCCGGTCGGCGAGGAGCCAGAGCAAGCTCATTCCGATCAACACAACGGGCAGGCCTTCGATGATGAACATCCACTGCCACCCCGCGATCCCCAGGATGCCGTTCATGCCCAGCAGCCAACCCGATATTGGTCCGCCGATCACGGAGGAGACCGGAATCGCCACCATGAACCACGCGATCATGCGTGTCCGGTACTGCGCGGGAAACCAGGTCCCGAGGTAGAACGCCACGCCGGGAAAGAAACCGGCTTCCGCGGCACCAAGGAGCAGCCGGAGCGCATAGAAGCTGCTCGGTCCAACGGCTAGAGCAGTCGCCGCCGACGCCAGTCCCCACGAGATCATGATCCGCGACAGCCACACGCGTGCGCCGACGCGATAGAGGATGATGTTGCTCGGGACTTCCAGGAAGCAGTACGCGACGAAGAACACGCCGGCACCGAAGCCGAGCTGCGTCGCCGTCAACCCGATCGCCTGGTTCATCGTCAAGCTGGCGAAACCGACGTTGTTGCGATCGAGGTAATTGAAGATGTAGGCGAGGATCAGCACCGGCATCAGCCGCCAGCCAATCTTGGCGAAGACGCGCCGCTCGGCCTCCTTCAGGTCGACGGAAGGTTTCGGTGCCTCGCTCGCTTGCGGTGTCGTTGCGCTGGTCGGTGTGCTCATTGCGCTGGTTTCACGTTCATCGTGAAGCATTGTGTCCCGGCCCCATGCGACCAGAAGTCTGCGCGCGCGTCGGCGGTTTCGCGATCGAACGCACTGCAGAGCTCATAGCTATTCGCGTTGAACGTCCGGTACCCATATGACTGTCCAGTCACGGGATCGCGCGGGATTACTGAGAGACCGCCTTCCTTGGACAGCTCGTCCAACGACCCCGGCACCTGCTGATGCCGCTTGTGAAAGACCTCGATTGCCGACGAAATGGCTTGCAGGTCTTCGACGCGCCGCGTGTCCAAACGCCTCGTGCGCTCCTCGCCCGGCGACCCGATGATGACGATGCCCGTCGTCACCGCAGCCGCGACAACGATTACGAGAACGATTGCCAGTGTTCGCTTACCTGTCACTTCCGGCTCTCCACTTCGTCCTGCCGGATGTCGTGAAGGTAATAGATGAACGCTGTCCCGGAGATGAGCGCAACGGTGATGACCTTCAGGAGGAATCGTACGGTCAGTTCGCCGCCAAGCACGTTATAGACGAGTGTCGTGAAATCACCAAGCAACGCGCACGCGGCCGAAAACAGCGTGAGGTATGTCAGCCAGCGCCGGACCTTCGAGGCTCTCTTCATCGGGTCGCGACTGATATCGCGTTCCGTCAGCCACGACAGGTAGAGAAACACCGGGAAGGCGACGATCAGCCACGAGATTGACCAACGGATCGACTGTCTCGAGTACTGCTCGTAGCCCGGGAACGTCTGAGAGGCATCCGGGAAGGCCCGGTTGATGAACTCGAATATCAGGCTGCCCAGGTTGTAGGCACTCGCGTAGAGCGTGCCGAACAGCACGAGGTACATGAATGCTTCGCGCGCCGAGAGATACGGCCGGGCGCGCGGCACCGGAATCGGAAAGTCGATGTCCGCATACGCCGTAAGCGCGCCCTGTATCTGGTCTGTCGTCCAGCCGCTCTTGCGAAGGGCGTCCTCGATCCGCTCACGCGGCACGCCGTGACCCAGGGCCTCGCGGACGAACACGAGGAGCTCGTCCCCCGCAGCCATTAGGAGGGTGAATAACCCTGCGCTGACGGGAGGCGCTTCAATCCCGCTTCCACCGCGACCGGCACCGTGTTCTCTGGCGGGGGCAACGGGCAGAGCGTGTATCGCGAATACGCGCACGGCGGATTGAAAGCGAAGTTGAAGTCGATGACGGTCCATTCGCCGCCGTTGACAACCGTGGGTGTCAGGATGCGGTAGCCGCCGTACGTCGTGCTCTGATTGGTCGGATCCTTGAACATCACGAAGAATTCTCCGCCGCCCGGTTCGCCGAAGGCAGTCAGTCGATGCTCCTGCCCGTTCAACTGAAACACCAATTGCCCCAGCGACAGGAAGCTCATGGACCCGCCACGGACGTCAGGTACCTGGACTGGTTTCGGTGATTCGAAGGCGTCGAAACGGGCCGACACTCTCCAGCGAGCATCCAGCGGATAGGCGTCGAGCGCCGGCGGATTGGCGATCGCCGGGTGCTTCATGTCGCGCGCAGTCATCCAGCGTCGATCGTCTCCGGCATCGACGACGAACAGGAGCAGCGAGCCGATCCAGATGTCGTCTCGTAGTGGCATGGCGTCCGAGACCGGACGGCCATCGGGAAGCCGCAGCGCGGAACCCGGTGCGGGAATAACCGTGATCGTCTTTCCCTCGCGCCGAAATGTCCCAGCCTGCATTGGCTTCCCGGATAGCGGCAAGACGATCGGAAGAGCGGCTTCTGAGCCAAACGCCGTCTCACCCTCCTGCAGAGGCCAGACGCCGACGATCGACAAGACGTCGCTGAGAAGGCCACGCTGGTTTTCGCGCCAGGCGCGATGGTCGGCCTCGTATTTCGTCTGCTCGACAACGGGCGGAGTGGGCCATGGCTCCCGCCCGCAACCGACCGCAAGCGCGACGACGATCAGCGATGAGCAGCGCGCGCGCACGGTTAAGAAACGACGGCGGGCTCTACGGCGGCGCCGCGGGGCACGGTCGTCCTGACCAACTCACCCACATCATCGAGTTGGTCGATCTGCCAGCACTGCTGGATAACGGCTTCAACCTCACGAGCGGGCAGGACGAGCAGGGCCTGATCGCGGAACTTCTCCTCGAGTTGTTTGTCGGTCAGCGGACGATGGATGTTGCCAAGCGATTGTTCGACGAACTTCGAGAGCCGCCGGCCGTCGCTCAGCTCAACCTCGATGTGTGCTTGGTCCTCGGTGATCGACGCATCGCCACTGGCCGTCGTCAGCTCGCGAACGCGTTTGATGGCGGGATCGTTCACCGCCTCGTCGGTGTACTCACGCAGACCGCCTTTGCCCCTGACCAGGCCGACGGCCGCACCGTGATACACGGAGAACTTTCCTTGCAGTCCCTTCGTGATGTTCTGCTGATTACACAAATCGAGCACCAGCGGCGCGACGCGCAGCCGTACGGCAACGATAGAGGCTGGATCCGGCCGCTGCTCGTCGTGGATCTGAATGGCGCCATCGATGGTTGGATGGTTGACAATGCCGCAGGGGAACGGCTTGTAGGTATTCTCGCGAAGATCGAAATCGACGCCGAGGCGCGTCGGGATCTTCGAGAAATCGCGCGTCTCCGCAAGCACATGCGCAAAGCCTCGGGGACCTTCGACGCCGCGCTCTCCCGCGGTGAATCCTGCCTGGGCAAGGAGCGCCGCCGCATAGCCGTTCTGCGCTGAACGGCCGGGGTGAAACGCCTTTCCCATCGAACCGAACATCTCGCGCAACCCGGCCGATTGCGTTGCCGCCAGACCCAGTGCCCAGACCATCTGCTGTTCGTTGAGGCCGATGAGTTTTCCGATGGCAGCCGCCGCGCCGAAGACGCCAATCGTGCCGGTCATGTGCCAGCCGACGTCGTAGTGCGCCGGATACACGACGTTGCCCACGCGCGATGCCGCCTCGAAACCCAGAATGAACGCCTCGACGAAATCGCGACCGCGCACTCGGTTGGCGCTCGCGTAGGCAAACAGTGCGGAGCCAACCGGCGAGCTCGTGTGACTGTAGTTCTTGGGCGTCGTGTCGTCGTAGTCCTCGACATGCGAGCTGATGCCGTTCATCAGCGAGGCATGAAGCGGATCGAGCCGTTCGACCCTGCCGATGACACTTGCCGTCCGTTCGCCCGAGAACGGACTCAGCGCTCGAATCGCGGTCGTGACGGCCGGATGCGGGCTGCCGCCAATGGCGCAACCAACGACATTGATGATCGCCCGCTTCGCTTCGTGGCGGACGTCAGCGGGGACGTCCTCCCATCGGTTCGAGACGATGTAGGAGGCCAGAGTTCTGGTTTCATTCATGTCGAAAAAACTCCCAACGACCAACTTCCAACCCCCAACTCCTACTCCCAACTCTCAAATGAGAACGCTTGGTAGTTGGGCCAGCGTCAGACGTTGGGAATTGGGAGTTGACGTCGCTATTTCTGCTGTTCTTCGGCGCGCGCGGCGCTGAGGATGTTCTTCAACCCGTAGTTGCCCTCGTGGCACTCGTAGAGGGGCAACGGGTTGGAGTCCGCCGTCAACGGCAATGAAAACGTCCACGGCTTCGTCCAGGTGGAGGGATCCTCGACGGTCACCGTCCAGCGCACTTTGTCTGGAGCGATACGCTGGAATCGCTCGGTCAACGTCAGCGTCTCGGGGTTGGCGTTGCGATACACGCTCCGCTCCTTGAAGTTCCTGGTCGTCACCACGAGCGTGTCGCCTTCCCAATGACCACGGGCGTCGCCCATGTCCTGCGTGATGCTCTTGTTGATGGTCGCGCGCCCGTCGAGTGGGATGACGCGCGTCTCGTGGATCATCTCGTAGAGGATGGCAACGTAACCGGGTGCCTGCACGATCTGATACTGGTTGCCGTAGATTGCCGGCATCATCGAGCCGGGCAGGCCGCGAGTGATGCAACGGTCGTACAGGCTGCGATCGGTGTACGAGTCTGCCGGTCCACGTCCGCTGGACTTCCGCGCCGCAGCGCGTTCAGCGACCCGGCGCTGGGCCTCTGGCGTCATGGGCGGGATCTTGCCGTCGGGCGGGTCGACGACGAGCCACGCCTGGCTGCCGCGGTGCAAGTCGAGGTTGTCCTGCCACCAGTTGTTCGGCGCATGAATCGGACCCTCGAAGTTGTTCACCGTCCGCTCCTGGATCTTCTTTCTGACTGCGGCCAACTCGTCGCCCTTGATGTCTTCGAGCTTTCGTCCGGCAAACTCGTTGGGCCGTTCGAGCGGCGTTCCGTTTTCGTAGGTGTTGGTGTAGGTGCCCTGAATATCGGGATCGCCCCAGGGCGTTCGAGGAGCACTTTGGCCCGAGAGAGGCGCAACCATCGCACTCATCAGCGCTGCTGTGCACGCCGCGCTCAGGATTGACCACAAATGTCGAACGCGCATGTGACTACCTCCGAGTGGATGTGGCGGACCTCAGGCCCTCGGTCAGCTCGATTGACGTCCCCCACGGGTCAGTCAGCCGGGCGCTCGCCGTGCCTGCCGCAGCCTTCGCGTAGGGCTCGTCAAACTTTATACCGAGTGCCTCGAGTCGCTTGCAGAAGGCTTGAAGGTCCTGAACTTCAAAGCCAAGGTGATCGAGCATCCGTCCCTTGGTCGATACGGTTGGTTTCGGATTTTCGCTGAAGTTCAGGTTGATGCCCGGCAGATCGACCGCGTCGTAGTTGGAGCGCTTGCCCGGCACGCCGTCGAACATCTTCGTGTACCACGCCTTGGCCTCGGCCACTTTCCCTGCCGGCAGATACAAATGCACGTGATGGAATGCGATCGGAATCGGCAGCGGCCGGTTATGACGTTCTGCCGTGGCGTCCTTGTATCCGGCGTCCTGAGTAAACGTCAGGTTGAGAGCCGCGTTCTCAAACAACTCGATGCGTTCGCCTTCAGGCGTGTTCGTGGAGCCGACTCCAGGGAAATTGGCGAGTCGAGCCACTTTCAGCCCAGCGGCTTCCACGGCTGAGAACGTCTGCACTCGAAACGCGACGTGGTTGACGATGGAGCCGTCCGTCCCGCCGGTCGATTCTCCCTGAGTAAGAAACACGAGCACGTCGGGGAACTTGACGACAACAGCGCCGTTGAAAGTGTCGGGCGTGCCTCCCAGCGCGACCCAGAAGCGCTTGTTCGCGTCAACGTCGCGCACGACGTAATGGAGGTGGCCCATCGAGACGCCGGCTTTGTTGGGCGAGGCCAACTGGGCGAACACCGGCGTTGCAGTCAGCACAGCCAGCAGGAGTGTGGTTACGCGAAACATGTCAGTTACCAGGCTCAATCCGCAGGAGCATGCCGGCGTCCTCGTCGGTGAGCACATAGAGCAATCCATCCGGGCCCTGTCGAACGTCGCGAATCCGCTGGCGCAACTCACCGAGCAGCGGCTCACGATTGATCGGTTTCCCGGCTTGATTGAGAACGATCCGCTGCACGTGGCCAGTGCCGCGCGTGCGGCCTTGGAACATCGCCCCAACGAAGACGTTCCCCTTCCATGCCGGGAAGCGATCACCGGTATAGAACGTCAACCCTGACACAGCAATGGACGGGACCCAGTAGACGAAAGGTCCTTCGAGGTCGGCACGCCACGTCGAGTCGCTGATTTTCGTTCCGTCGTAGTCGGTGCCGAACGTGACGAGAGGCCAGCCGTAGTTCTTACCCGGCAGAATGATGTTGAGCTCGTCGCCGCCGAGCGGCCCGTGCTCGTTCTCCCAGATCGCGCCGGTCGCGGGATTCAAGGCCAACCCTTGCGGGCTCCTGTGTCCCATCGAATAGATCTCGGGCAGGTAGCCGGCTTTACTGACGAACGGATTATCCGGCGGCACGCTGCCATCGTCGCGAAGTCGTAGCACCTTGCCGCCATGGTCATCGGGCTTCTGAGCGCGATCTTGTTCTTGACGCTCGCCAACGGTGAGATACAACAGGCCGGCTTTGTCGAATGCGATTCGTCCACCGTAGTTGGTGTTCGACTTGCTCCACGACTTGGCGACGAAGATGTCCTTGACGTCCCGAAGCGAGGTCCCGTCGAAGACGGCACGCGCCAGTGCTGTCGCCGTGAGATTGTTTTCACCAGCTTTCGAGTAACTCAGATAGATGACGTGGTTCTCGGCGAACTGCGGGTGCAGCGCGACGTCGAGAAGGCCGGCGAGCACTCGGGCAAACACCGGCGGCGTTCCGGCGACCGGGGTGGGTTCGAGCTTTCCATTGCGAACGATCCGCAGTCGGCCTTCGCGCTCCGTGACCAGGATGCTGCCATCAGGGAGGAATGCCATGCTCCACGGATGCGACAAGCCAGTCGCCACCGGGACGACACGAATTGGAAGCTCCGACGAGAAGAACGTATGCGGCAGCGTTGGCGGCGGCGGCGACGAACGCGGCGCCTGCGCAGACGCGAACGATGCGGCGGCGATGGCCAGCACCACCGTCAGTGTCAATTTCCACACGGGCCTTCTCACTGCTCCATCAAGCCAAACGCCACGAGCGTATTTCCCGAAGGCAGCATCACCAGTTGCTTGCCGTCGAGCATCACCGTCGTGGGCGCTGCTCCCCAGATGAGGGATCCGGTGCGATAGCTCCAGAGCTTCTTTCCCGTGCGCGAATCGAATGCGTTGAAGTAGCCTTCGTTGTCACCGGCAAAGACGAGTCCTGACGCCGTCGACATCACGCCTGCCAACGACGGAGTCGGAAGCACGTACTCCCACTTGATCGCTCCCGTCTTCGCGTCGATCGCGCGCACCGCGCCGTGGTCGGGTTCGGGCAGCTTCCGTACACCGCCGCTTGTGAAGCTACGACCCGGCACCATTTCCTGTTTGAACGGCGTGTAGATGGCGCAGGTCTCGCGCGCCATAACGAAGAACAACTGCAGCGACGGATCGTAGGATGGTGGGTTGAAGTTGGTGCCTCCGCGCAGGTCTGGCACGCACTGCGGCTCCTTCGTGTCGCCCGGCAGCATGGTGCCCTCGTTGAGCACGATCGGTGTCCCGTCGGGACCGAGCTCCCTCGCCCACTTCGTCTGTGTGAAAGGCTTGCCGTGGATTAACTTGCCGCTGGTACGGTCGAGCACATAGAAGAATCCGTTGCGATTGGCGACCATCACCGCCTTGCGTGTCTGACCGCCGACGGTGACATCGCCGAGAACCGGCACGTGCGTCGAGTCCCAGTCGTGAAGGTCGTGCGGCGTGAATTGAAAGTGCCAGCGCAGCTTGCCGGTGTCGGCGTCGATCGCTATGAGCGAAGCGGTGTACAGGTTGTTGCCCTTCCTGTCGCCGCCGTAGTAGTCGGGATTCGGGTTGCCGGTGCCCCAGTAGATCAGGTTCAGCTCCGGATCGTAGCTGCCGGTCATCCACGTCGCACCGCCACCCCGCGGGAGGACGTCAGGGTCCGACCATGTCTCGCTCCCCGGTTCGCCCGGCCCCGGGATCGTGTAGAAGCGCCACGCGCGCTTGCCGGTCGCCGCGTCGTAGGCGTCCAGGAACCCGCGTGTCGGCAAGTCGCCTCCAGCGTTGCCCGTGATCACCTTGTCCTTGATGACCAGCGGTGCGGCGGTCACGGCATGTCCGACTTTGTAGTCGTCCAGTGCGACATCCCACAGCGCCTCGCCAGTGTCTCTGTCGAGCGCAACGAGATGCGCGTCCACGGTTCCCATGAACAACCGGTTACCGAGCGCAGCAAACCCTCGATTGGACGGATTGGCGCCACCGTAGGTCAGGCCCGGCGGCAGCACGCGCCGATACCGCCAGATTTGGCGGCCGCTCCGCATGTCGACGGCCCACGCGTAGTTGTTGTTCCCCGTGATGTACATCACGCCATCGAGCACGAGCGGCGTCGTCTCGTAGCCACGGTTGATGACCATGCCTTCCGCCTGGAACGTCCACAGCGGCGCCAGGCGCTTCACGTTCTCAGGTGTGATCTGCTTCAGCGGGCTGTGTCGCCGCCCCGAGTAGTCGCCGGAGAACGTGAGCCATCGTGCCGGGTTCTTGAAGCCGTCGAGAAGATCCTGCGCCGTGACCAGGGGAAGCTTCGGTGGTGGAAGCGGTGGCAGCTTGGTGTCGGTCTGAGGCGGCGCCTGACCTGGCGCCTGGCTGGCGAGGGACGCGGCAACGGCGATGGACAACGCTAGCGCCGCAACGATTCGAAGTGTCAGATGCATGATGGTCTGCAGTCGTAGAACGGGTCTTGCTGTTTAGACCCGCCGTTATTTCTTTCCTAAGTACTGTTCGTCGGTGACCGGATCCTTCCACTCGAGGGTCCCGCTGTACACGCTGAACTGGAGGGCCGCCTGATCGGGCGCCGCACCATGCCAGTGCAGCACGTTCGGCTTGGTGAGGACCGGCTGACCAGCAGGGACATCGACGATGCCGCTGCCAAGTTCCTGAAGGCGCCCGCGGCCTTCCTCGACGAGGAGCAGTTGGGCCGCTGAGTGGATATGCCAGTTCGTGCGTGCCCCGGCCTCGAACCGGATGCGCGACATGTTCATGTTCTTGGTGTCGCCCACTTCAATCTTTCCGGTCATGCGCGAGGCGATACCGCCACCTCGTCCACCGCCGGCCGGCGGCGCCTGCCCCGGCGCGGGCTGCTGCGCAGCAGCGGCCGCCAACATCGACCAGACAGCCGCGATAACGAGACTCGCCAGAACGACACTTCTTCTATGAGTCATGTGCGCCCTCTGTCACTTTGACCTGAGCCCTTTTAGCTTGGACCTTGCACTTTGAACTATGAACTTGAGCCTTGAACTTTGAACCTTGAACCTGAAACCTTTGACCTGACTTTTGACCTTTGACTGTTGGCCTGCGTGCGTCAGCGCCCGGTGAACTGTATCTGTTTGAGCGCCCCGGATTCCAGCGGCAACTCGCTCGCTCCGGCGGGGCTGCCATTGACGCTGAGCAGAAAACTCACGATGTCGGCGTAGGCCGGCGTCCCGAGGCTATCTGGCGCATCCTGCGGCATCGATCGCCGAATCGTCGTCAACAGATCGTCGATACTCGAGCCGGTCCAACGTTGCGAGAAGTCGGGGCCAGCCAACGGCGGGGCCGCAGACTCACCGAGCAGGTCCGCCTTATGGCACGAGGCGCATGACTTCATGTACTCGTCACGGCCACGCTGGGCTTGCGCATCTGTGAAGACGCCATCCCAGATCGTCCGGGCACTGGCCGCTGCTTGCCCCGCCGCAGCCGACCGCTCCGGGCTGTGCGTTCCCTCTGGAATCGGCAGTCCTTGCTCGCGCATCGCTTTTCGGAGCAGCGCCGCCGCTTCCGGATATCGCTTGAGTACGGCAGGGGTGTACTCCACTCCGTCGGCAGCCGTGAGCGGAATCCATCCCTTCGCGTTGCGCGCATCGAGCTTCGCGCCTCGCTCGATCAAAAACTGAATGGCGGCGATGTTGCCACCCCGATAGACGGCGCCGTGCAGTGCGGTCTCGCCGTCGATGTCGACGTCGTTGACCTGACCGCCACCCACTTCGAGCGCAAGCTTCATGGCCGCAAGCGCTTCTTCGTGCGTGCCCGGGTTCTCACCCGGCGCCCAGATGCCGACGCCAGCAGCCACCATCAACGCCGTCGTCCCGCGGTTGGTCTTGACCGATGGATCCGCCCCGACCTCCAGCAGCATCTTCATCAGCGGCACGTCGTCGTTCTTCGCCGCCATCAAGAACGGTGTCGAACCGATACGGTTCAGCATGTTCCTGTTGCCATCGCGAGGCTCTTTCGTCGTGCGCGCGTTCACATCGGCGCCGCGCTGCACGAGCTGTCGAACCAGATCCAGGGGATCGAGACCGCCCGTTTGCACCGGTCCCGGGAGATTGAAACCGGCGTTGTGTCGACGCGACCAGGCGATTTGATGGAGCGCCGTCCACCCCTGCGCGTCGGCATTCGGGTCGGCTCCGCGCGCGAGGAGCTGACCGGCCACCTCGTAGTGCGCGTTCATGACAGCGAGCACGAGCGCGCTGGTGCCGTCTGACAGCTTCTGATTGACGTCCACTCCGGCATCGAGCATGGCGCGCGACGCCTCGAGGTGTCCGCCACGGACGGCAAACAGAAATGGCGTGAAGGATCCACCGGTCGAGCGGCCATCACGATCGGCGCCGGCTTCGATGAGGGCAGTCACGGCGGCGGCGTTGTTCGCGGCGGCAGCCCACATGAGCGCGTCCTGCCCTTTGCGGCGTTCGCGGGCGCGAACGTTTGCGCCGCGGGCGAGCAGCGCCTTGATCACGGCAAGGTTTCCCGTGCGCGCAGCGGTCATCAACACGGTTTCACCGTCGCCCAGTGTCGTATTGGGATCGGCGCCAGCTTCGAGCAGCCGGGCCACCATCGCGGCATCCCCGTTGATGCACGCAAGATAGAGAGGCGTGATCCCGTAGCGGTTGGCAGCGCCGCCCTTCGCACCCGCCTTCAGCAGCAAATCCGCCGTCGCGAAATCCGCGCGCCTTACCGCCCAGTGAAGGGCAGTCGTTCCGTCAGGCTCAGCGCTGTTGCCGTCCGCCTTCGCCTGTAGCAACGCGCGAACTGCCTGGCCGTCGCCACGCTTGACGGCGTCGACCAGCGTGATGTCGGCGAACACCCCAGCATCAAAAGCAATGACGCACGCCAACGCGATCCCGCACACGACAGGTAGGGCGGGTCCTGCTTTGTAGACCCGCCGGACAGGAGCCCGCGATACACGCCGGGTCCACAAACCAGGACCCGGCCTACGCGTGTCGAATCTCACACTCATATTCCAGACAGCAACTCGAGCCGCCCAGTGCTATCACCCAACTTCTCCACCGGGACGCCCGCCTTATCGAGCAGGCTGAGGAGAAGGTTCGTCATCGGCGTCTCGCTGCGGTATACGAGGTGACGCCCCCCGCGCAGAGTACCAGCGCCACCGCCGACCACGGCAATCGGCAGATCGTAGTGCGCGTGGAGATTGGGATTACTGAGAGCCGCTCCGTAGAGAAACAGCGAATGGTCCAGCAGGGTGCCATCACCTTCAGGTGTGGACTTCAGCTTGTCGAGGAACCATGCAAAGAGCTCGGTTTGATACGTATTGAGCCGGGCGTACTTCGCGAGCTGCGTCGGGTTGTCCTGATGGTGTGACAGACCGTGATGCCCTTCGGTGATGCCGATCTCGGGATACGTGCGGAAGTTCAGCTCGCGGCCGAGCATGAAGGTCGCGACCCGCGTCATGTCTGACCTGAAGGCGAGCCACTGCAGCTCGTACATCAACTTGACGTGCTCGTCGAACCGATCCGGAACACCAGCCGGACGCTCGAGCGTCGAAAGCTCCGAACCGTCACTCGCTTCGATGCGCTGGATGCGCCGTTCCACCTCGCGCACCGAATCGAGGTATTCCGTCACCGTCGTGCGATCGCCGGTGCCGAGCGACGCCTGCAGCTTCCCGAGGTCGGTCATGACCGAGTCGAGGATGCTCTGGTTTTGTTTGGCTTGCGCGACCCGCTGCTCGCGCGTCCCGCCATCGCCAAAGAGCCGTTCGAAGATGATTCGTGGGTTGTTCTCGGTCGGCAGCGGCGTCGTGTCCGAACTCCAGGCGAGGGTGTTGAGATACGCGCAGCTATAGCTGTTCTCACACTGTCCGCCCAGAAAGTTGAGATCGATCGCCAGTTCCAATGATGGCAACGCCGTCGCCTGTCCCAGATGTTTTGCCGCGATCTGATCGGCCGAGATGCCGTTGCGCACATCGGCGCCCTCGGTTCGCTTGCAGTGCACGCCGGTAAGCCACGAGCTCGTGCCGCGCGTGTGATCGCCGTTCGCGCCATCGTCGAAGGCATCCGCCTGATGCTGCGCGAGGCCGCTGATCACGACCAGGCGATCGCGATACGGTGCCAGCGGACTCAGAATCGGTGACAGCTCGAACCCGGTGCCCTCGCCCGTGGGCGTCCAGTAGTTGATGCCGGTGAAGTTCCGCGCGACACCATTTGGCAGATAGACGAACCCGAGCCGCCGTACCGGGTTAGCCGCCGTCTGCGCCAGCGCGGTGGACGCGGGAACCATCGCGTCGAGCAATGGCAGCGCCAGCGTCGCACCAACTCCGCGCAGGAAGGTCCGTCTGGGAAGCGCGCGTTTGGTAATGAACATAATGGTCCTTGTCGGCTCGACTCCGCCCGGCCCTACGCCCCTCCCGCCTTCCTCATCTTGAATGGCGGACTCTGCACGATTCCGACGATCAACGATGACAGCCGATACTCGTCTCGCGCCGCGTCACGCAGAATCGCGCGGACCGACGGCGCATCGTAATACTCCAAACCGCGGCCAAGTGCGTACGTCATCATCTTCTCGGTCAAAGTCGCGACGAACCGATCCGATCGGAGCAGCACGTTTCTCAACCCGTCCGGTCCGTCGAACCGGGTCCCATCGGGCGCCGCGCCGCTGGCATCTATCGGGGCCGATGATTCGCCGAGGGTCCGCCATCGCCCGATCGCGTCGAAGTTCTCGAGCGAGAGGCCGAGCGGATCCATCATCGCGTGGCAGGACGCGCAAACGGGATTCGAGCGGTGCCGCTCCATCCGCTGACGCATCGGCAGCACGATACCCGACGTATCGGTGGCTCGAAGCGGTGGCACATTCGGCAGTGGCGGGGGCGGGGGCGTGCCGAGCAGATTCTCGAGAATCCATTTACCCCGAACGACGGGCGACGTCCGATCGGGATATGAGGTAACCGTCAGGATGCTTCCCTGCCCAAGCAGCCCGCGCCGCTTGCTCTCGGGACCAAGCGTAACGCGCCTGAAATGATTGCCTTTGATGTTCGGAATGCCGTAGTGAGTGGCCAGCCGCTCGTTGACGAAGGTGTAGTCGGCGCGCAACAGATCAAGCGCGCTACGGTTCTCGCGCACGATGCTGTCAAAAAAGAGCTCGGTCTCGCGCCGGAACGACTGCCTGAGCGCGTCGTCGAAATCGGGGAACACGCTCTGCACCGGCACGACCGCATCGAGGTTGCGCAGGAATAGCCACTGGCCAGCAAAGTTCTTGACGAACGCATCGGCGCGAGGGTCCGCCATCATCCGGCGCACCTGCGTGCCCAGCACTGCCGGATCACTCAACTGACGTTTCGCCGCAAGGTCGAGCAACTCGTCGTCGGGAACGCTGCTCCACAGGAAGAAAGACAACCGCGAGGCAAGCTCGACGTCGTTGACGGAATACGCGGCGCCGGCCGCCACGCCCGCCGGATCGCGTTCGACCCGCATCAGGAACTCGGGGCTCACGAGCAGACGTCTCAACGCGTTCTCGACTCCGGCGTCGAATCCACCCTGCGCAAGACCTTCGCGATAGAACGCCATCAACGGGTCGACATCGGCGTTGGTCACGTTGCGCCTGTACGCCCGTCGTGCCAGGGTGGACAGAATCGTTTTCGCGCACGCCTCTGTGTCGTTGGCCCCGCGCGCAGATCCGGTCCGCCGAGCCTCCGAAAGCGAAGGAGTGCAGACGAAGATGCGCTTGCGGCTCGATCCCTCTCCAGGACCGATCGGATTGTGAGGACCGCTGATCTCCACGCTCCTCAGGTATACGCCTCGCCGCGTCTCCGGGATGTTCACTCCCGCCGGGAAGGGCCGCTCGAACGGAAGCCGCGGTGTTTCTTCGAGTGCCGACACGCTGTTGAGGAACGTGACGACGACATCTCGCGCGCCGGCCTTGACGGGCACGCGCAGATTCCATGATTCGTCTGCCCGATTGCGCGCCTGTCGCTCGCGCGCCCCGGCACGAACAGTCTGCTGAATCTGCGAGATTCCCGGCCGCTGTGGCGCCCGATTTGCCGGAGCCTGGGCTCGAGGCTCGGGGCTCGACGTGGATCCCGGATCCCGGGCGCCGGATTCGGGGACTTGCGCCGCATCGGGCTGGGGATCGGGATTCTCCGGTGGCTCCGCGTTGGCGGCCCCGCCGATACCAGGGAGCGTGAACAGCCCCGCACGCTCGCCGTCGATGCTGATCTCGAGCCGCTGCTCTTCGGTGTAAAGCGGCACGCTCTCGTTCAAATCACGCGTCAGGCGCGGCCTGAACTCGTATTCGCCATCCATCGGGAATGTGTAGCGAATCAGCGTGCCCCCACGAGTGCCGAGCGGAAGCCCGGGAAGCTGCTCGTCCTGCGACAAATCGTCTGTTACCCGGAAGTAGTCGATGTTCGGAGCAGGCGGCGGCGTCCCAACGGCGAGCCGGCTGACTCTTTGCGCGGCGGCCAGGTACCGCTCCATCAGCGTCGGCGACATCTTGAGCACGCCCGCGATGTTGTCGAACCCGTAACTCACATCGTCAGCAGGCAGCAGCGCGGCGACGTCGACGTCCAGATCCAGGATGTCGCGGATCGCGTTCCGGTACTCTGCGCGATTCAGCCGATGGAACGATTCGGTGCGCCCCGGATTGGGTCGCGCGACAGCGTTGCGGTCGAGCTCAGCTTCAAGCCAAGTGGCAAATGCATCGTGCGCGGCCTTGTCCGGCCGGGGCGCCCCAGCCGGAGGCATCAGGCCCGCGCGCATCTTCAGCACCACCTTTTCCCACGCTCCCGGGTTCGCTCCGACGTTGGTAAGGTCGAGCGTGTCGAGCGCAATAGGAACCGTTCCTCGCTGCTGGAGCCGCTGGGTATGACACGTCAGGCAATAGCGATCCAACAGGGTTTTTTGCGGCGCGGACGATGACGGGGGTGTCACCTGCTGAGCCGCCTGCGTCGGCCAGCCGAGCCCGAGCGCGGTAAGACACACAGCCAGAATGCCCGCCGCGGCCGGAACGCGGACTCGCAACACCATGAGTAATCCTAACGCCTTTCCTCGATCAGCTGACCCTACCTGAATTGGTTGTTTAGGTGGCAAGTGCGCGTCTATACTGCCGCTCGCTTATACTGCCGCTCGCTTTCCTCTATTTCACTGGAGGGCATATATGCGCAGACTCATGATTCCAGTCGTTGCCTTGACCGCTCTCGCGTCGGTTTCGTGCAGCCCACGCGCCGGCACCGTCGAGGCCGCCAACGATGCGCTCGGGGTGGCGCAGATAACCTCGATCCAGTTCTCCGGAGCGGGGCGTTGGTACCAGTTCGGTCAGGCTCCGAATCCAACCCTTCCGTGGCCGCACTTCGACGTCAGCAGCTACACGGCAACGGTCAACTACTCCACCCCCGCCGCGCGCGTGCAAATGACCCGGCTCCAGACCGTCGAACCCGATCGTGTGCGACCGACGCCGGCTCCACAACGTCCCGACCAGTACGTCAGCGGAACAACGGCGTGGAACATGGCGCCGCCCGCCGGCGCGCCGGCAGATGCCGCACCCGTGCCGCAACCGCAGCCTGCCGCGGTCGAGGAGCGCGTGATGGAGATCTGGACGACGCCGCATGGCTTCCTGAAAGCTGCCGCGGCGAACAACGCCACTGCCCAGCCCGGTGAAGGCGGCTCGGAAGTGTCCTTCACAGCGGGGAAGAATCGCTATGTAGGAACGATCAACGAGCAGAACGAGGTGGCGGTCGTCCGGACGTGGATTGACAACCCGGTGCTCGGTGACACGGAAGTGCAGTTCAGCTACACCGACTACAAGGACTTCAACGGCGTCAGGTTCCCCTCGCGCATCGTGCGTGTGCAGGGCGGGCACCCGGTGCTCGACGTCACGGTCTCGTCCGTGACCGCCAATCCCGACTTTACGGCGACACCGCCAGCGGCGGCTCCGGCGCCCGCACCTGTAACGGTCACGGTCGAGAAACTGGCGAACGGCGTGTACTACCTGAAGGGTGGAACGCATCACAGCGTTGCCATCGATCAGAAGGATCACATCGTCGTCGTCGAAGGCCCGCAGAACGAGGAGCGATCGCTGGCCGTGATCGCCAAGGTCAAGGAGACAATCCCGAACAAGCCGATCCGCTACTTGATCAACACGCACGTGCACTTCGATCACTCAGGCGGGGTGCGCACCTACGTCGATGAGGGCGCCACCATCGTCACGCACGAAATGAACAAGCCGTACTACGAGCAGGCATGGGCAGCGCCACACACCATCAACCCCGATCGGCTGGCGCAGTCGAAGAAGACGGCGATGTTCGAGACGTTTACTGACAAGCACGTGCTGACCGACGGAACCCGGACGATCGAGATTCACAAGATCGCGGGCGGCGGCCACAACGACGCCTTCGCGATGGTGTATCTACCGACGGAGAAGATCCTCGTCGAGGGTGATGCGTACACGCCCGCGGCGGCCGACGCGCCACCACCTACGGCGCCGAATCCGTTTTCCGTCAACCTGAACGACAACATTCAGCGGCTGAAGCTGGATGTGAGGCAGATTGCCGCGCTCCATGGGCCACGTTTGACGACGATGACCGACCTGCGGACGGCGATCGGTCAGGGCGCACCGACGAAGGGAACGAATTAGATCATTGTTGATTGATGATCTTTGATTGTTGAATCGTTGTTGATTGATGAATGTTGATTGATGAATGGTTGCGCGCGAGGCGGCAGCAATCAAGAATCGGCAATCAACAACGAACCACTAATCAGAGATCATCCAATCAGCAATATCGCCGATGTTGTAGGATGGTAGACGCAAGGCAGGTTGCATCCCGACCGCGGGAAGGGACGATCCCACCTGTGAAGTCGCGTGCGGCACACGCCGCGCGTTTCCGAGTCGATCCGAGACTCTCTTCGCCCGTGAGCGGACGCCGGGCTCAGAGGAGGAGCCATGTCTCGCGATCTGCCGGCCCACGCCAACCTCGATCACCTGAAGAAGCAGGCGAAAGAACTGCTTCGCGAGCTGCAGCAACGAGACCCCGGTGCGATCCTCGCTGATGCGCAGCATCAACTCGCGCGTGAGTACGGCTTTGCAAGCTGGCCGAAGCTCAAATTGTACGTGGATGCTGCGACCACCCGCGTTGCGCGCAACCCATTCGTGGGGTCCTGGACGGCGGACCTGTCGCGATCGAAGCTGCATCCGCTCACCCAACTCCACAGCGCCTCGATTGGATTCGACGTTGCCGGCGACGCGGTCACGATTGATTACGTCATGGTGGATGCCTCCGGGAGGACGGATCGCGGGCTCAATACATTTGTCGCCGACGGCAACGAGCGACCTTCAACGCAACGGGCGGGCTACATCATGCGCGCGCGATGGCTTGGCTCTCACAGCCTGGAGGCGGTCGTCTCCAGGGATGGCGAATTCGAAGGCCGAGTGCACTACGTCGTCTCACCCGACGGAGGCTCACTGACGCTGTCGGCGATTGGACGAGATGGCAGCGAGCAGGTGAGCGTCTTCGCCCGCGCCGATCTGTAAATGTAAAGGGGTCAGACCCCTTTACGGATTTGCGCAGGCGCCCACCTGACACGAACGCGGCGAGAGGGGTAGACTCTCACGCTTGGAGACGCGTTGATGCGGGCTACCCCTCTTCCTGTTCTGGTATCTGTGGCAGCACTGCTGTCGATGATGCCTGGCAATCGCCCGGCCGAAGCGCAGACGGCCGCAAAGTCCGCGGCTACGGCCGCTAAGTCCGCGCCTACGGCCACCGACTGGGCCGCGCTCGCCAAATTGCCTGATTTCACCGGCGTCTGGGAGATCGGGCCGGGCGGCGGGGGCGGCGGTCGAGGTCGGGGTGCCCCACAAGGACCATCGCTGACACCGGCTGCCGCAGCAAAGCGCAAGGAACTGCAGGCGCTCGGACGGGAAGACAATCAGACCGCCAACTGTGTGCCTCCAGGCATGCCCGGCATCATGGGACAACCCTATCCGATGGAGTTCCTGCTGACGCCGGGCAAGGTGACGATCGTCATCGAAGCCTACACGCAGGTCCGCCACATCTACACCGACGGTCGGCCGCTCCCCGAGGACCCGGATCTCAAATTTCATGGGACCTCAGTCGGACGCTGGGAGGGCAACACGCTGGCGGTTGATACCATCGGCTTCTCGCCACTCACCGCTCTGGCGGCGAACGTGCCGCACGGCGACAAGATGCGGATCCGCGAACGGTTCACTCTGACCGGTCCCGACACGATGAGCATTGAATCGACCGTCACCGATCCGGACGTGCTGGCGGCTCCGTTTACGACGACGCGCGTGCTGCAGCGGCATCGTTCGTGGACCATTGCCGAATACGTCTGTCAGGAGAACAATCGCAACTTCGTTGACGAGAAGGGCAAGGCGGGCATCCGACTCGATGACCCCGCTGCCCCACGCAAGTAAGGATGTGGGACCAATGCGCAGTCTGACCCTCACGCTCGTCGCGGTGATACTCGTGGCAGCCGGCGCCCGCGACGCAGGCGCTCACCACTCTTTTGCGCCATTCAACATGGAGTCGGAGAAGACCATCAGCGGCACGATCAAGAAATTCGACTGGACCAACCCGCACACCTGGATCTGGCTCGACGTCACCAACGACAAAGGGACGGTGGAAACGTGGGGCATCGAGGGGATGAGTCCGAACTACCTGGGCAGACGCGGCTGGACGAAAAACTCGCTGAAGCCCGGAGACAGGGTTTCGATCGTGGTGCGACCGATGCGCGACGGCTCGCCCGGTGGAATGTTCGTCCGCGCGACCTTGGCGGACGGCCGCGAACTGCGCCAGAGCGGGCAGCCGATCGACTAAGCGGCGGACAGTAGGCAGCTTCACGTTCAGCGTCAGGTTACAGGTCTCGAATTTATGGACTACAGCCAACTGGTGGATCTCTCGCCGGACGGCATCTTCGTCAGCCGCAACAACGTCATTGTCTTTGTGAACCCGGCCGCGTTGCGGCTATTCGGTGCCCTCACGCCCGATCAAGTGGTCGGACAGTCGCCACTCCGATTCTTTCCGCCCGATCGACACGCCCACATCCGCGAACGCGTTCGCCAACTGCTCATGGGCAGGATCGTTCCGGCGGTCGAGGAGACCCTCCTCAGGCTCGATGGCAGCGTCAGAGACGTCGAGATCATCGGCACCTTGTTCGAGGATCCACCCGATCGCGCCATTCAGGTCATCGTGCGCGACATCACGGAACGGAAGCGGACCGAGCTCGCCCTGCGCGAGAGCGAGGAGCGCCTGTCGCTGGCATTCGCCGGCGCGCAGGAAGGGGTCTGGGACTGGAATCTCGAAACCGGCGCGGTGGTGTACTCCCCGCACTGGAGGAAGATGCTCGGTTACGACGAGGACGAGATCGAGCCTCATGTGAGCGCCTGGGAGCGGCTGCTCCACCCCGACGATCGAGCCGTGGTGCGCGAGGTGGTCGAGGGCGTCCTGCGCGGCGAGCGCGACTACACCGTCGAATTCCGGCTCCGGCACAAGGACGGCCATTACGTGCACGTCCTCTCGCGCGGCTTCCCGGTCCGTCGTGAACCCGATGGTTTCGTCGGCCGCATCGTCGGCACTCATTTCGATCTGTCCGAGCGCAAGCGGACGGAGGAAGCGCTGAAGCGCGCCCACGAAGAGCTGGAGATCCGAGTCAAGGAGAGGACGGCGGAGCTCGCGTTGGCCAACGCCTCGCTCAGGGACGAGATGATCGAGCGCGAGCGTGCGGAGCGCGCTCGAACCGAGCTGCTCTCGCGTCTCGTCTTCGCGCAGGAGGATGAGCGGAAGCGGATCGCGCGCGAGATGCACGATCAATTCGGCGAGCAGTTGACGGCGCTCGGACTGGGAATCAGGGCACTCAGGGACGGTTGCGGAACCGACCAGCAACTGGGCCCGATGGTCGCTGCACTCGAGAGAGTCGCGCAGCAACTCGATCAGGATGTCGATCACCTGGTCTGGGAGCTCCGTCCGACAGCGCTTGATGACCTGGGCCTGCGCGCGGCGCTTGCCAACTACGTCCAGGACTGGTCGGTTCGCGCCGGTGTCCGGGCGGATCTCCACACCACAGGACTCACCGCCGATCGACTGACATCAGAGGTCGAAACGACCCTGTACCGCATTGCCCAGGAAGCGCTCAATAACATCGCCAAACACGCCCGAGCCGAAAATGTCGACGTGATCCTCGAACGGCGGCCCGATCACGTGTCGCTCATCATCGAGGACGATGGTGTGGGGTTTGAGCAGGGCAACGGTGCTCGGCATCAGGGATTCGGGCTGCTCGGGATGCAGGAGCGTGCGGCCCTGGTCGGGGCCACGGTGCAGATCGAGTCGGCGGCGGGGGAAGGGACCACCATCATCGTTCGAATGCCGGTCGTCGCAGTACAGGACGCCCAACCATGACTGACGATTCACGGAACCTGCGCATTCTGCTGGCGGACGATCACGTCACCGTACGCCAGGGCCTCAAGATGCTGATTGAGAGCCAGGGCGACATGACGGTCGTTTCCGAAGCCAGTGATGGGACGGCCGCCGTCGAGCAGGCCCGCGCCTTGCGGCCGGACGTCGTCGTCATGGACATCTCGATGCCAGGAATGAATGGCCTGGTAGCGACCCGCACGCTGAAGTCCATCCAGCCGGATTCGGTCATCGTGATTCTCACGCGGCACGGGGATGACGCCTACCTCCAGGAGCTGCTAGGCGCCGGCGCGGACGGCTACGTCTTGAAACAAAGCGCCGCGTCGGAGCTGGTGCAGGCAATCCGAGCGACGGCGGCGCGCAATCGATACCTCGATTCAGCGCTGACCGCGCGCGTAACGGCGGGATTCCTCGCCAGGAGCGGCCGGAAGGCACAAGCGACTGGCGCGAGCCTGAGTGACCGCGAGGCGGAAGTTCTGCGTCTCATCGCCGCCGGCTACAGCAACAAGGAAATTGCGGCGCAACTCGCGTTGAGTGTAAAAACCGTTGAAGTCCACAAAGCCAACGCGTCCCGCAAACTCGGTCTCAAAGGGCGCATCGACATCGTCAAGTACGCGCTCCTTCAGGGCTGGCTTAGCGATACGTAGATCACCTTAAGGGCGTTCCCCTAGACCCTGCGGCATGTTCCCAATAGTCAGTTTGCACACAAACGCATAGATTCTTCGCGTCTCCTTACCAGCAATTTCAACTCTTATGGCGTCTGGAAATGGGCTTGAGTCGTCATTGGCGAAGGCCGTGCACCTGACCAGTTTGATCGGGCAGGACAGGGGTCCCGTCGACGCATTACGTGTCAGCGACCAGATAGGTTCAGAAGGACCGACCTACTACCTCCGCGTGAAACCGGATCGTCGTCGCATCAAAGCGGCCTATCCGCCGCATCTCGATCGACGAGGAACGGGATCCGCGTAGGAAGGGACTCGGTCATCGGCCTGTCGGTTTCTCGAATCAGCTCGTTGCCTGGTTCACCCCTCTGTCACCAGTGTGTCACCGCGGCCGGCGCGAATTACCGAATTGCAATCGGATTTCCCGGCGACCCGGTTGCTCCCTTCAATCGCAGCGGCGCGAACATGTACACGAACTCGTACACAGTGTCGCGAGCGAGATCGGCCGTAATCAGGTTCTCGTGGAGATAAATCCCGTTGCGCGCGAGAAACAGCTGATGGACGGGAGCCGAAAGCGAGCTATCGGGATTCGGCATTACTTCGACGCCCCACGTATCAGCCCCCACGACGACGACTTCCGCATCGACCAGCATCTGGCCGGCAGCCAGGCCGATACCGGGTTCGCTGTCACCGTACTTCGCGTTGTCCTTCATCCAGAGGGAGCTCCAGCCAGTGTGGATAAGGACCATGTCTCCGCTTCGGATCTGAACGCCCTCGCGCTGAAGCGCGCCCTTGAGGTCGGCGGGAGTGATCTCGTACCGCATGGGCAGTTGATCGACTCCCTTGAACTTCGCAACGTCGATCAGCACACCTCGCGTCACGATGGCGCCGACGTTTTCGATGCCGAGCTTCGTCAGCCCCTCCGCCTGCGCGAACTCTGAGCGGCGATTGCCATTGTAAAAGAGATCCCCGATACCCAGGTGACCCAGGCCATCGAACTGTGTCCCGATCTGCCCCAGCTCGCCGCTGATGATTTCGTCGTGGTACACGGCCTCGTTCTTACCCGGCATCTTGAACGCCTGCGGGATGCGCAGACTGAAGTGCCGTGTTCCGTACATCGGCATACCCGGCTCGTACACGTGACCGAGCTGATACACGTTGCCCTTGGTGATCAGGTTCTTCGCCTCGAGCACCTTGGCCGGAGTGAGCCGGTTCGCAGCACCGCGCTGATCGTCGGCTCCCCACCGTGAGGGATACCAGCGATCGGATTGTCCGAGCGCGCTGGAACACGCCAGGAGCACGCCTGTCACGACTACACCAGCTGCCCACCATCGTCGGTCCGCGAACATCTCAACCTCCCGGAACCGGGAACCCGGAACCTGCCTTACTTTGCGTCCAGTTTCTCGAACACTTCCTTCGCCGCGCGAAACGAATCCACCCCGGCGGGCACACCGGCGTAAATCGCGACCTGCATGAAGATCTCGCGAATCTCGTCGCGCGAGACGCCGTTCTTCAACGCGCCGGCGATATGCAATCGCAGTTCGTGTGGGCGATTGAGGCAACTGATCATCGCGAGATTGAGCATGCTGCGCGTCTTCCGGTCGAGACCGTCACGTCCCCAAACCGCGCCCCAGCAGTACTCGGTGACGAGCTCCTGCATCGGCATGCTGAAGCTGTCGGCGGCCTTGAATGCCGCATCGACGAACTCCTTGCCGAGCACTGCACTACGAATCTCCCGACCCTTATCGAACGTCGCTTTATCCATTTGTTCTCCAGTGATTGACCGTGTGTCGCGGAGGCTGAAGCCTCCGCTCTACGATGACAGAGCCTTTGACCTTTGACCTATTTGATCTCCACCCCCGCCCACTCCTCCACGACCCTCGCGATCGAAGTGAAATCAGAGTCGGGGCCGAACTTGGCGTTGGTGATCGCGAGCATCTGACGAACAGCCGAGCCGGCCACCATCGGTACGCCGAGCGCTTCGGCCTCGTCGAGACAGAGTCGAACGTCCTTGTACGAGAGACCGGTCGCGAACCCGAAATCGAACGTCCTCGGGATCACGGATTTCGGAAACTTGTCCTGCGTCGCGCTGTTGCGCCCGCTTCCTGCGTTGATGATGTCGCAGAGCGTCTTCGCATCGAGGCCGGCCTTCACGCCCATCGCCACCGCTTCCGAGGAAAGCACGATGGCGGCAGCAGCGAGCAGATTGTTGGCGAGCTTTGCGATCTGCGCGAGGCCCGGTTTCTCACCAACGTAGAACGTTTTGCCAAATGTCTTGAGCACGGGATCGACGACCGGAAACGTGTCCTTCTTGCATGAGACCATGACGGCCAGGGTCCCCTTGACGGCTCCGCCGATGCCACCGCTGACCGGCGAATCAACCCAGGCAACGCCCCGCTCAGATGCCGCCTTTGCCACGACACCGGCAACCGTCGGTCCAGTGGTCGACAGATCGACCAGTGTCTTCAAGCGGTTGCCCATGAGAATGCTGCCCAGACACACCGACTGCACGATGGGCGGTGTGGGCAGACTGATCAGGACCATGTCCGCCGACGAAGCCACCTCTTCGGCTGATGCAGCCACCCTGGCACCCCTCGCTGCCAGCGGCTTGATCGTCTCAGCATCGGTGTCGAACACACACAGAGTCTGTCCAGCATCGATCAGCCGATTCGCCATCGGCCCGCCCATGCGCCCTACTCCCACAAACCCCAACACCTGTTCACTCATCTGTCCTCTCTATTCCACCTAACTGCTGGTAGAGGCGGGTCTTCCGTGGCCTGAGCGCCAGTCGAAGGCAGACCCGCCTGGGATCGGCGAGTCTGAAGACTCGCCGCTACCGCTATCCACAAACCACACCGACCTACCGTTGGATGAAAGGATTCGGTACCGTCGTCGCGGTGGAAATCCACACGCTCTTCACTTGCAAGTATTCCTTGATCATCTCCTGGCCACTCTCCCGCCCGATGCCAGAGCGTTTGTATCCGCCAAACGGCGAGAGGTAGCTCACGGCACGATAGGTGTTGATCCACACCGTACCCGTCTGGAGTTTGTCCGCCATCGTCAACGCGCGGCGCATGTTCTGCGTCCACACTCCGGCGGCCAGACCATATACCACGTCGTTGCCGATTGCGATCGCTTCCTCTTCGTCCTTGAACGGGATCACTGAGAGCACAGGGCCGAAGACCTCCTCTTGCGCGATTCGCATGCGGTTGTTCACGCCTTCGAAAATGGTTGGCTCGACGAACCAGCCGCTCCCGCATTCCGGTCGTTCGGCACGCGCGCCGCCAAGCACCGCCCGGGCGCCCTCGCCCTTCGCGACATCGATGTACTTGAGAATCTTCTCGAACTGCGGCTTGTTCGTGACTGGCCCGATCTGCGTGTCCGCGTTCATCGGGTTTCCCATCTTCGCCGTCTTCGCGAACGCGACGAGCTTGTCGAGGAACTGGTCATGAATGCTCTGTTGCACGAGCAATCTCGAACCGGCGATGCACGTCTGGCCGGTTGCGGCAAAAATTCCCGAGATCGCTCCCTTCACCGCGTTATCGATCTCGGCATCGTCGAAGACGATGTTCGGCGACTTGCCGCCCAGTTCCATCGTCACGTGTTTGAGACCCCGAGCGGCCGCTTCGTAGATGCGCTGGCCAGTCACGTCGGATCCGGTGAACGCCACCTTCGCGACCAGTGGATGCTCGACGAGCGGCGCCCCCACATCGGCGCCAAAGCCGGTGACTACGTTGACGACACCGGGTGGGAAGCCGGCATCTTCAATCAGCTTCATGAATTCGAGCACCGAGGCCGACGTGAACTCCGATGGCTTGATGACGACGGTGTTGCCGGCCGCGAGGGCGGGCGCAAGCTTCCACGTAGTGAGCAGCAGCGGCGAGTTCCACGGAACGATCGCGGCGATGACGCCGAGCGGTTCGTAACGCGTGTAGTTGAAGGTGTCGGGTTTATCGGTCGGAAGCACTGCGCCTTCGATCTTGTCGGCGAGGCCGCCGTAGTAGTGATACCACTGCGCCATGTACGCCGTCTGCATGCTCATCTCGGCGTAGAGCTTGCCGTTGTCGCGGACCTCGATCTCGGCCAACTGTTTCGACCGCTCGGTGACGAGATCGCCAAGCTTGCGCAGCAGCGCGCCGCGACGCGAGGCCGTCAGCTTCGGCCATTCGCCGGATGTGAAGGCTTTGTGGGCCGCACGGACTGCGCGATCCACGTCAGCAGCGGTGCCGCGCGGGATGAGCGCCCACGGTGCCGCACAGAAAGGGTCGTCACTTTCAAAATGATCAGTGGATGCCGCATCGACCCACTGGCCGTCGATGTACATCTTGTAAGGCGTAAGGGTGGCGGTGGGCATTGCGGGTCCGATCACGTTAATCGGGAATACGGGACGGGCGCAAATCGAACCGTCGGTTCCCCGCGTCGCAGACTGCCTTACGCCGGCTGGATGTCCGTGCGGGCGAAGTCCTCCCCCACGAACAGGAGTCGGTCGCCGGCGACAGCGGCGCTGGCGTAGGCGAGGCAGTCACCAAAGTTCAGAGCAGCCGGATGACGTCCACGACCGAATCGCACAAACGCATCGACGGCCACTCGCCACTCGGCTTCGCCGAATGGCACTACCGTGATCCCGAGTTCCCTCACGAGATCCTCGACGGCTCGGGCATCGGCCCTCCCGCGGCGCCCGGTGAACACAAGGCTGGTTTCGGCGAGCGTTGGCGCACCCACCCGTACGTGGTCGGCCTCGAGGATCCGGTCGACAAGATCGAGATAGCCGGGCTCAGCAAAGAGCACGGCAATCAGCGCAGACGAGTCGAGCGTCACACCCCGCCTGGTCCGTAGCCGAGTATTTCGTCTTCGTCCGCTCGGGAGAGTCGCCGACCTCTCTGCGACTTTGGCAGCGTGGTCCAGACGCTCTTCTCCAGGAAACGGAGCACCCGTGTCCGGCGCGTATCTTTTGTCGTCGTCGCTTTCAGGCGATTGCGGCGCTCCTCGAGCGCCCGGCGGATCGCCTCCGTCTTGGATTCGCCAGTAAGCCGGGCAACCTCGGCCGCCAACCGTTCAACCTGGCCGTTTTTGATATTCAATGCCATGTTTACACCATGGTATACGAATCATGGTGTAAAGGTGTAGTGGGGCGGCTCAGGAGGCGATCTCGCTGCCGAACTGATCGGCATGCTGCTGGTCAATCGTTGCCCCTGCCAGCGGCACGTGCACGACAAACCGGTCGCCGACCGCTCCCCACCGAACGGGACGGCCAACCGCCAGCCGCATACGTTCATCCAGGTTGCGCAAACCCAGTTTCGTGGACGGAGTGAAACTGGTCCGGGGGTGCAGCCGATTGCTCACCGCCAGATCGTTTCCCGCGCGTTCAACTCGCACATCGAGCGGCGACTGTCGATCGAATGCATTGTGTTTCACCGCGTTCTCGAACAGTTCCTGCAGGACGAGCGGAGGAAGACGCCAGTGCCGTGCAGCTGCACGATCGACGACGACGTCGAGTCGCACCGAATCGCCAAATCGAATCTCTGCCAGAACTCGCTGCCGTTCGAGTGCGGCGAGCTCGTCGGCCAGGGGGACCAACGCTCGACCTCGTGTATCGACGACGTACTGATACGTCGCCGATAGCGCCTCGACGAACACCATCGCACGCTGAGGGTTCGTCTCGATCAGCTGCAGCAGGCTGTTCAGGCTGTTGTACAAAAAATGCGGATCAGCGTCGCGCTGAAGCGCGTCGAGCTCCGCCTGTAGCCGGCCGCGTTCCAGCCGCTCCTTCGATAAACGATCTCGCTCCCAGTAACGAAACATGAACAGCGTCTCGTAGACGTGCGCGATGACGACCACGAACGTCACGGTGAGCGCAGTGGCAAATGCGAGGCGCGGTGCCGTCAGGTGAGGATCGCCCGAAACCCGTCCCCATGCCCACAACAATCCCCACGTCACGGGCACGGTGAACAGGACGATGGTGCCGAGGAGCAGGCCAACCCGCATCCATGGCTGTTCGAACCAGGCAAAGCGCGAGCGGAAGCGATCGTGCAACCGTCGATTGCCTTCCCAGATCGTCAGGGAGACTGCCCAGAAGTACAGGTAGTGCCCGAGGAGCTGGCTCGTCCCGTAGCGTGTGTTGTCGATGAAGCCGGCGAGATTCGGGATTACGGCGCCGATGATCGGACTGAGGAGCAGGCGCGGCCATAGATCCCTGACGACGATCTCGTTGCCGCCGCTCGAGGGGGAGCGCTGCATGACCACGTCCTCTACTTGCGCTTCTCGTTGTCAGACTCCGTGAAGGTGAAGTCCTTGAATTGCGTGCTCCCTTCCTGAGTCTTAAAGACGGTGTTGTTCGGATTCTCGAGACAGTCCCAGTACCGGATGCGCAGTTGCTTGTCCTGGTCGCTGACCTTGGAGTAGCGCTGCTTGACGTACCACGGCTCGACGAGCGCCGGGGGATCGTAGACCCACGCGTCCACCTCTAGAGTGCGGTCATCGACCTTCTCCCAGATCTCGACGGTTTCAACTTGATCGGTGTATTCGGGATTTCCGCGTTGATAGACGCCAGCCCTGAGCTGATTGGTGTGAATGGTGAGCGTCTGATTGTTCCAAAACCCGATCGAGTCACCGTAATAAAGCGGATAGCGATCGGCTTCCGGAATATGATCGCGACCATCGGTGTAGATACGACGGACGTTGTTCACCGTCTCGCTCGACAACCACGTCTGGTCCGGAGTGACGATGAACTCGCGAAGAAATGGAATCGCCAACCAGCGCGGATGACCCGGCGGTGCGCACGAACTGATTGGGTCGTATTCGATCCCCTTATTGATGCGCGCAATTTCCTGGTCGAGCTTCTGCTGGTATTCAGGTGTCAGTTTCGCCGTCGTCACGACCCCAGGCGGTGTGTCGGGGTCGAACAGGAACCCGCGGCTCGAGTTCCAGACCCAGAGGCCCGTCCAGTCGGGAACGTCGTTCGGCCCGGGTCGCGTTCCGCCACCGGCTTCCTGGCGCAGCGCCTGATAGAGCTCCCATGCAGTTTTGTGCCGAAGTCCAAGCTGCCGCATGGCCTCGCGCTCCCGCGGTACAGGCCTCGGCGGTTCCGTGGGAGACGCGCAGGCCGAAGACACGAGCAGTACCGTGCAGGACAGACTGGCGAGCCTCGACGCGACCGAGCGAGCCCTGTTCAATTCTGGTATCTGAGACATGTACCTGGACTATTCACGTTAAGACTAATGCTCTCAGTGGTTTCTCTAGAGAACGCCGGTGGCCTATGTTCAAAAACGGCGCGTGCCGTTTGCGCGACTATACCCATGCGCTGAATCGCGCACCCCTTATAACGCCCATATTATCTGTCGTTTACGTCTTGCCAACTACCATCGCTTCCAAATGGTTCACGATTTGCTCTGTCTCACATCAAGCGGAGGAACCATGGTGCGTATGTCTGTTGGTACGGGGCTTCTGGCGGCATTGCTCGTGACCTATTGGGTGCATCCGACAGCCGCGTGGGTTGCGCTGTTTGCTACGTCCACATTGGCCCTCGCCCGGCATGTCCGGCAGCGAGACGAAGAGGCGGAAGCGGCCCTTCAGCGCCTCGACGAGTAAAAGCAAGCACGCGAACGAGAGGGCGGAGCCCTCTCGTCTATGCGTTTGGCACAGGCGTCCGGCGCAATGCCGGAGCATCCGACCTCAACCGGCGCGTCGCGCCGCATCATCGAAATCCAGGCCGCCGAGCAACGCTTCCGAGCGCTGAGTTCGTCTTAGACTCAGATGCCAGGGCCCGTCATGCTGAAACGACGCCGGGGGTGATTTCCCCGACCCGAACGGAAATCACCCCAGGGGTTCGTGCGGAGGGTGCAGCTCAATGAATGTCACGCTTCGTGCACTCAATCGATTCGGCCTGGGCGCTCGCCAGGGAGAGCGCCAACGGATCTCGGACGCCCGAGGCTGGTTGAAGGCACAGCTCGAGGCTGGCGCGCCTACTCTCCGCGCCACGGAGAGCACCTCGCCAACGGCGATTGCCGACGCCGTCCGCGCCCTCCGCATGCCGGGACAACGTGACGAACAGGAACGCCGGGAAGCGCGTCGTCGTCTCGTTGAACTTGCGGCCAGCGAAGCGCGCGCCGCGCTGGATGTGCGCGTCACCAGCGACCGTCCGTTCGTTGAACGGCTGGTCACGTTCTGGTCGAATCATCTATGCGTTTCTTCCGGCGCGAAGATTCTGGTCGCGCCGCTCGCCGGATCCTACGAGAGAGATGTCATCCGGCCGCACGTGCTGGGACGATTCGAGGACATGGTGTTGGCCTCGGCAAAGCACCCGGCGATGCTGGCGTATCTCGACAACTTTCAATCCATCGGCCCTTCGTCGCCCGGGGCGCGCGCCGGCCAAAGAAACAATGGGGCGAAGCGCGGTCTCAACGAAAACTACGCACGTGAATTGCTCGAGCTGCACACGCTTGGCGTGAACGGCGGTTACGCGCAGCAGGACGTTCAGGAACTCGCACGCATTCTCACCGGGTGGACGATCGCTGGCATTCCGGGCCCCGGTGCACGGATCCAACCGCGTCCAAACACGCGTGGCCGGGGCGTGGTTCGCCAGGCGCGACCACAGCAGGATGGCCCGCTTGGCTTCGCCTTTCAAGAATTCCTGCACGAGCCTGGTGAGAAGACCGTGCTCAAGCAGCGCTACAAGGAAGCCGGTGCTGCCGAAGGCGAACGTGCGATCAGGGCGCTGTGCGGGCATCCATCCACGGCGAAATTCGTCGCGACGAAACTTGCCACGCATTTCATCAGCGACGATCCTTCACCTGCCGCCGTCGATCGACTCGCTCGCGCGTTCCGCTCGAGCGAGGGTGATTTGAAGGCCGTCGCCCTCGCAATCGTCGACGAACCCGACGCCTGGCGTGAGGATGCGCGGAAGTTCCGTACACCTCAGGATTGGTTCGTTGCCGTACTTCGTGCATTCGGATCGATGGAGGTCAACCCGAATGCGCCGGTGGTGCTGCGGCAATTGCGCCAGCCGCTCTGGGCGCCTCCTTCTCCGAAGGGCTTCGGGGACACGATGCAGGAGTGGGCGGACCCGGATTCGCTTCTCAATCGCGGAGAGCTTGCGAGAACGATCTCGCGTCTTCCCTCAGTAGCCGCCGTCGACCCTCGTTCGTTGGTCGACGTGGTGGATGTTCCAGCCGGAAATCCGCTGCATACGCTGATCGCGGACGCCTCGATCCCGGCACGTGAGCGGGTGGCGCTCGCCATCGCCGGTCCCGCTTTTCAGTGGAGATGACGATGAACCGCCGAGATTTCGTTCGCAACATGTGCTACGGCGGAATCGCCACGTGGGCGCTTCCACGCGTCAGCTTCGCGCAGGTCGGGCAAACGGGCAGGCTCGTGTTCGTGTTGTTGCGCGGGGGCTTCGATGGCCTTGCCGCGGTCGTCCCGTACGGCGACCCGAGCTATCGCGCCTTGCGCGGCACGTTTGCCTTCAGTGAGTCCGAGCTGACTCCCCTGGACGAGACGTTCGGGCTTGCTCCGGGTCTGTCCCCGCTCCGTCCCCTTTGGGACGCCAACGAACTCGCCGTGCTCCACGCGATGGCGATTCCGCATCGCACGCGCAGCCACTTCGACGGCCAGGCCATCCTCGAGACCGGCCTCGATCACCCAGTTGGATCCTCGGACGGATGGCTCAATCGCCTCTTGCAGGTCATGTCCGGCCGGCGCGCGGGGATCGCAATTGCCGCGGGCATGCCGCTCTCACTCACGGGCGCGTTCGAAGTGGAGAGCTGGTCACCAACGAAACTCGGTGTGGTCGACGATGCATTTCTCGAGAGGCTGGCGGTGTTGTATCGGTCGGACGCTGCGCTGCAGGGGCGCTTCGAAGCCGCGTTGCAACAGCAGAACCTCGTGGGCGAGGAGCCGATGTCGGGAGGCAACGCAAGGCGCGGTGGCATCACGCCCTTGATGCAGGCAGCGGCTCGCATTCTCCGTCAGGAGCAAGGTCCGAACATCGCGGCCATGGAGTTCAGCGGGTGGGACACGCACGCCAACCAGGGGATGGCTGGCGGTGCATTGGACCGTTTGCTCGGCCAGCTCGCAGAAGGACTGGTCACCTTCCGCACCGAGATGGGCCCGGCGTGGCAGACAACGAGCGTCGTCGTCATGACCGAGTTCGGGCGTACGGCTCGTCCCAACGGGACGAGAGGCACCGATCATGGAACTGCTGGAGCGGGATTTATCCTCGGGCCACGACTCTCACGCGCGCACGTGATCGCCGACTGGCCTGGCCTGGCGGAAGGCGCCCTGTACGAAGGCCGCGACCTGAAACCCACGCTTGATACTCGGGCCGCGCTCAAAACCGTGCTCGCCGGAACGTTCGATCTCACGGCATCACAACTCGAACGGGTATTTCCCAATTCTGCCGGCGCTGGCGCGATTGCAAAACTGATGGCGTAAGTCTCTCGCAATCCTTATCGACTGCAGGGGTGTTGCAGGAATAGCGTCCTCCCTTCACGTTGGACCCGGCCCACTCGAGAACCGTAGGGCGGGTCATGCTTGTGGACCCGCCTCGGTCTTACTGATTGGCGGCCCGAGGCGACGCTTCGGCCGCCAATTTTTTCAGCAGCGCTGCGGTGTCTTCGTGAACATCGATTCGCGCGCCGCCGCGGCTGTTGCCGCCGGCCTTGCCGAGCGCTGAATCAACCGGAGTGTTGCCGCGCGCGTCTTTGGCGTTGAGGTCGGCGCCCCGCGAGACCAGGAACGTCACCACATCATTCCAGCCCCAGCGCGCGGCCTCGTGCAGGACAGTGAGACCACGCGAGTCTTTCGCGTTGATATCCCCACCGGCGTCGAGCAGTAGCTTCAACGACTCGATCGATCGCTGTTGCGTGTCTTCACTGAGGTAGAAGCCGCGCGTGTCGGCGTCCACCGATCCGAGTCCGCCGGCGGCCATCGTTGGCGTCATGCCCCGGGTGTTGGTGAGCGTCAGATCGGCGCCTTTGCCAAGAAGCAAACGAATGGCGGGAGCATCCAGCGCCTTGGCCGCGCGCAGCAGCGGCGTCGACCCCGTCGTCAGCATTCCATCGAGTCCGCGATCGTTACCAACGTTGCGGAAGGGCGGCGGGAGGCGCAAGCGCGCGTTCGGGTTGGCGCCCGCGTCCAGCAACATACGGATGACGTCGAGAGCGCTGGTCTCGTCGAGCGATGGCAGATCGGGTCGCCCGCCGCGCGGGATCGTGTTGACGTCGACCGCCGCGTACAAGGGCCCTCGCCCCCACAGATCCCACTGATTCGGATTCGCGCCCGCGCTGATCAAGTACGCGGCGGTATCGAACTGCATGTTGATGATGGCGGTCAGCAGCGGGCTGAGTCCTTCGGGATCGGCAAGGTTCAACTGAGCGCCTTTTTCGACCAGGGCGCGGGCGCAATCCACGCATCCTTCGCGGGCGGCATACAGGAGCGGAGTGAGTCCACCAGCCGGACGATAGATGGCCCGCGGTTCGGCCGTCACCTGTCGCTGCCAGTCGTTCACGATCGAGCGCGCATCCACCTGCGCGCCGCGTGCGATCAACTCCCGCACCATCTCGGACTGTTTCTGTGCCGTTGCCCACATCAGGGCGGTCTGCCCACGCCATTTCTCTACGGCATTGACGTTGGCGCCGCGCTGGATCAGCAGGCGAGCCGCATCAACCTGGCTCGTGCGTGCGACGACCATCAGCGCCGTCTGACCGTCGGCGTTGGGCGACTCGACATCGGCGCCGGCCTCGAGGAGCGCTTCGAGCAACGGCGCGCTCGCAACGATTGCCGCCTCCGACATCGGCGTCGAACCGAAATCGTTCTTCACGTTGACCTTCGCGCCTGCACGGATCAATCGCGTCACCAGATCGAGATCGTTGCGCTGCACGGCCCAATGCAGCGCCGTCGTCCCGTCTGGTTCGGCCGCGTTGACGTCGACCTTCTTGGCGACGAGCGCCAGTGCCGCCTCTCGATTGCCGGCCTTGACGGCTTCGACGAGGGGTGGCGAGGCAGCGGCCGCACGTAGGGGCGGGTTTTCCCTGGCCTGAGCAGAGTCGAAGGCAAACCCGCCCAAGACAAGCAATGCAACCAAAAACGTCTTCTGCATTTGGGTGTGTTCCAAGGCGGGTCTAAGACCCGCCTCTACCTACAGTTCTGAGAACAATTGCGTGCTGTTGCCGAATTTCTCCACCGGGATGCCGGCGCGGTCGAGCAGCGTCAGGTGCAGATTCGCCAGCGGCGTCTTGTCCTCGTATTTCAGGTGCTGTCCGCCCTTGAGCTTCCCAGCACCACCGCCGACGATGATCGTCGGAAGCGGGAACTCGTCGTGCGCGTTGCTGTTGCTCATGTTGCTGCCGTACAGCAGGATCGAATGATCGAGCACCGATCCCTCGCCGTCGGGCATCGCCGCGAGCTTCGTGAGGAACTTGGTGAACGCCTGGACGTGGTAGTTCTGGATCTTGACCAGCTTGTCCTTGCGCGCCTTGTCGTTCTGATGATGTGACAGTGGATGGAACGCGTCGGAGATCCCGATGTGGTTGTAGGTGACGTTGCTCCCCTCGCCCGCCATCATGTAGGTGAACACGCGCGTGAGATTGGCTTGATACGCCAGCGCGATCATGTCGAACATCAGATTCAGACGCTGATCGAAGTTCGTACCGACCGGCACCTCCGGCAGATCGAGGCTGGAAAGATCCTGGGCCTCCATCTTCTGCACGCGTCGTTCGATCTCGCGGACGCTCTCGAGGTAGTCGCCCAGCTTGGCGCGATCGGGCGCATCGAGTGTGCGCTGCAGATCGCGCGCCTCCTGGTTGACGAGATCGAGGATGCTCGCGAACTGCTTCGTAATCGCCTTGCGCTCCTGTGCCGTGTCGCCCTGGCCGAACAGCCGTTCGAACAGCTTGCGCGGATCGGACTCCATCGGCAGCGGTGTCGTGGGTGTCCGGAACGAGATCGTCGCGCCGTAGCTGCAGCCGTAGGTGCGATCGCATGCCCCGTTTCCACCGCGTCCTTCGGTCGCGACTTCAAGTGATGGCAGCGGCGTGTCCTGACCGATCTGGGCGGCCGCCATCTGATCGATCGTCACGCCGCCATGCGGCTCCTGGCTCGCTTCCGGCGTGACACAACTGAGCCACGTGCCCGGGTTGAGCGCATGAACCGGCGGCGCAATGGCTGGCTTGTTCTCGAGTCCGCTGACGATCGTCAGCTGTTTCTTGAATGGCGTGAGTGGCTGGAGGATCGGCGACAGCTCGAAGTTCGCCCCTTCGGCGGCCGGCGTCCAGTGCTCCATGATGGCGCCGTGCGGCAGATACATGAAGCCCATACGCGGCTTCGCGGCCGCGGCCGTCTGCGCCAGCACGGTCCACGCGGGAACCATGGCGTCGAGGAACGGCAGTCCAACGGCTACACCTGCGCCGCGAAGGAAGGTACGCCGTGAGAGATGCTTCTTCGTGATGAACATGACTCGTCTCCGGTCTGCCTGATGTCTCGGAGGCCAAGGCCTCCGCTCTACGCGCTCCGCGCCCGGTCTCTCGACCCGGTCGATGACTACGGTCTCCGCTCTTCGCTCGTCGTCAGCGACGCGTCGTCAGCGACGCGTCGTCAGCGACGCCGTCGACGATGGCGCCCGTTCCGGCTCGGGCACCATCCGCATCCGGAATGCATCGCTGCGGACGATTCCCATCACGATCGACGAGAACCGGTACTTGTCGCGCGCCGCCTCTCGAACGATCTTACGCACCGCTGGCATGTCGTAGTAGTCAACGGTGCGCCCCAGTGCATACGTCATCAATCTTTCGGTCAGGGTTTGCACGAACTGTTCAGGTCGCCTGGTCAGTGCGACGCGAAGGTCGGCAGGGCTGTTGACCGTGGTGCCATCAACGAGGCGGCCGGACGCGTCGATCGCCGTTCCGGCATAGCGGTCGTCGGCGCGCCATTCGCCAATCGCGTCGTAGTTCTCGAGCGCGAATCCGAGCGGGTCCATCACGCCGTGACAGGCGTTGCATGACGGTTTGGCGCGATGCTGCTCCATGATCTCGCGCACCGAGCGCTGCTTCTCGCCGTCCTTGTTCTCCTGGAATGCTTCCACGTCCGGTGGCGGCGGCGATGGCGGCGTGCCCAGCAGGTTTTCCAGAATCCAGGCGCCTCGCAGCACCGGCGCGGTGCGGTTCGCGTAGGACGTTGTCAACAACACGGCACCCTTGCCCAGCAGGCCCCAACGGTTTGCATCGGTCAGCGTGACCCGGCGGAACCGATCGCCGCGGACATTGGGAATACCGTAGTGGAGCGCCAGCCTCTCGTTGACGAAGGTGTGATTGGCCGTCAGCAACTCGAGAACCGGACGATCTTCACGAAGGATGCTGCCAATAAACAGCTCCATCTCGCGCCGGAATGCCCCGCGCAAGCTGTCGTCGAAGTTCGGGAAGATGATGGGGTCCGGATCGATCTCTTCGAGCGCGCGCATCTTCAGCCACTGGAAGGCGAAGGTGTTCACGAGCGATTCGGACCGCGGGTCGGCCAGCAGTCGACGCACCTGTGTTTCAAGCACCGTGGGCGTCGTGAGGGTCCGGCGCTCCGCCGCGGCTAACAGCGCGTCATCGGGAGCGCGCCCGATCAGGAAGAACGAGAGACGCGATGCCAGCTCCACGTCACTGATCGCGTGGATGCTGCCTGGCGCGAGACCTGCCGGCGACCGCTCCGCGCGATACAGGAATTTCGGGCTGGCGAGAATCGTCGGCAGCGCATCGCGGATGGCTGTGTCGAAGTCGCTGAGCGCCCGGGCGGCGCTGTAGAACTGGAGCGGCGCGTCGAGATCGGCATCCGTAATCGGGCGACGATACGCCTTGCGCGCGATCGTCGACAGAATCGTCTTCGCGCACGCGAGTTCGTCATTCTGATTCCTGGGTCGGCAGACGAACACACGGGAACGGCTCGGCGTATCGCTGATCCCGCTCGGGTTGAACGGTCCCTGGATCTCCAGACTGCCGATTCGCGGAATGCGATCCTCGCCGGCTGACGGACGGAACGAATGCAGCAACTCGTCGGGCTCGGCGAACGTGCGCGCCACGAATGTCACGCCGACCTTGTGCGGGCCGGCCGTCACCTTGACCGGGATGTCGATGAAACGGGCATTGATCGCGGCCACTGCCGGAGCCTGCTGCTGATCGATCGCCTTGATGTCGTCTTCTCCACCAATGGTGTTCTGAAACACCTTCACGCCGTCGATGGTGACCACGAGCGTGTGCTTGTACTCCATCCCGCGGACATAGCCGGCGATAGCCATGTTCGGGATATTGAGCTTGTAGTCGCCGTCGGCGGGAAAGAGGTGCTCGACCAGCAATCCTCCGCGCGTGCCGAGCGGAAGACCATCGACGCGCAGAGACTGATCGGTCCCGCGTGACGGACGATAGGTCTGGCTGCCTGGCCGCGCCGCCGGGTTGCCAACTGCCCGAGCACTCACCACCCGCGCCGCCGATATGTATTGATCGAGGAAAGAGGGCGACACGGTGAGCACGCTGGCGACGTTGTCGAATCCCTCGGCCTCATCATCCTTGGGGAGCAGGGCGGCAGCGTCGATCTTGATCCCGAGCAGATCGTCAATCGCGGCAGCGTACTCCGCGCGATTGAGCCGATGCAGCGCGACGCGGCCTGGATTCGGATGCGCGGCGGCCGCCTCGTCCAGCGACTGTTCGAGCCACGACACCATCGAATCCACGCTCGCCTGGTCGGGCCGGCGCACACCGGGCGGCGGCATCATGCCACCGCGGAGTTTGCGAACCGTCTTCTCCCACACGTCGGCATGCTCGGGGAGCTTTGCCAAATCCATCGTGTCGAACATCAGACCGGCGGTCTTCGTTCGCTGGTTGTGGCAGGTGACGCAGTAGGTATCGAGCAGCGCGCGCGGTGCAAGGGGCGCAGACGACTGTGCGATCGGTGCCTGGGCCGACAAAGTGGCGCGACTAGAGCCCGTTGCTGAAACAGCAGCAAGGAGCGCAACGCTCGCCACGACATGGACGTTGTACCTAGTACTTAGCACTTTGCACCTTACACCCTTGCTCCTTGCAACTTGCACCTTTGCTCTAACTTTTGACCTTTGACCCTTGACGTTTGACTTTTGATCTTTGACCTACACGATCCCGCCCAGCTCTCTGACGTGCAACCACATGCCGCGATAAGTCACGTTCAAGAAAAGGGACGGATCACCACACCGTTCGTCGAACTCTTTTGTGGCGCCCGCTGCGAGCATATCGCTGGTTCCCATTCCCTTGCGCATCATCTGGTGCAGGCGCTCGCGTAGTGTGACGAGCATCTCGTGTTGCACCTTGAGATCGGCGCGTGTCTGCACTGGCCCGGTGCCCGGGATGACGCGGGTCTGATCGTCGGTCAAGTCGAGCAGCGTTTTCGTCGCCGTCATCAGGCCGCCCAGCCAGCCCCCGCTGATGTAGTCCGCGATTGGGTAGCTTCCGACCGCCAGCACATCGCCGGCAACCAGCACGTTGGCTTCCGGGAAGAAGACATAGATGTCGCCGTCGGTGTGCGCCTGCCCCAGCGGACCGAATTCGATCCGCTCCCGTCCGAACGTCATCTTGTCAGCCGTGTAAGACGTTTTGGTTGGCCAGGCAACTTTCGGAAGAGCCTTGTAGCTGCGATGCTGCCAGTCGACGAAGATATCGTTGGCCAGGTACTGCTTCGTGTTCTCGTGCGCGATGATCTGCGCACCGCTTCGGCCGGCGGTCTCATTCGACCCAGTGTGCTCGGCGTGCCAGTCGGTGTTGAACAAGTAACGAACGGGCTTGCCGCCGGTGAGGCCCGACACCGTCTGAGCCAATTCCGGGGCGTGGTCGTGAAGGCCACCGTTCACCAACGCGCCGCCGTCATCAGCGGTCACCACGACGACGTTTCCACCCGCGCCTGAGACAAGAGTGAGCGTGTCAGTGAGTCGATTGGTCGTGAGGGCCGAATGGTTGGTTTGCGCACGCGCGCGCGTCGCCGCCCCGAGCGGAAGAGACAGCGCAGCAGCACTTCCGACCAGCGTACGAAGCACGTCCCGTCGACTCGGCGCGGGAGCCATCGCCAGAGTCTAACGTGAAATGGTGCCTGCCGAAAGGCGCCTTAGCGATTCCGTTTTGGCATGCGTCGAGCCCGGACCATTAGGCCGAAAGCGGCCACCGTCATGAGACTTAGGGTCGACGGCTCTGGCACGGGAACAACGGGTGGCTGTTCCGGACTGCGCATCGATTCGCGCGTTCGCGGATCCGAGTCGTCATCATCGCCTGGAGGCGGGTCGATTCGTGGATACCGAAGTGGCGTTGACAGGTCGCCATCGCCGTCGCCGGTCCCTTCAAGGGACAGATTTGCTAATTCGGTTACACCGTTTGGTGGAGTCAAATCGGGAAGGGGGCCGTCTTCAGTTACCCCACCACCGGCGCCGGACCAACCGACGCCACCCCACGGACCGATGCTGCGCAATCTCGACCCATCGCAGTCTGCGCACTCAGGCCAGTTCAGCAGGATGCCTCGATCCGCCAGGACGAAGTCGCCGAACATGTCGGGCGCACCTGGAAGGCTCGACCAGGTCTCGGGCTCGGGGCTACCCCAGTGCCCGGAACCGGACGCGCCTGGCAGTGGGTCGTTTGACGATTCGGAAGATCTGAGACGGAGCGTATTGATGACAGCTTGCGGAAGCGCCACCGCCCGCGGTTTGTAAGTCGCGAGCGGAGTAGCGGTCGCTGGTGCACTCGCCGCAGTAGATTGAGCGAGAGCATCGGGCGGATCGTCGTCGCCATCCGATCGACCTGGCGTGAGCAGAAGTGCGCACACGATCAGGACAATGACCGACACCATCACGCCCAGCCGGACACGGGGGGAGAGCCAGGCTGGCATTCACCATACAGATGAGCAAGAGCGGCACCGATTGGTTCTCAAACGGAAATTCACAGAGCGACACGTTGATTCTGCCGCGAGGAAGACTGATGCCTGCCTCGCTCGCGCTCATTGTCGAGAAGATTGGCTCTCGCTACGGCGACTAACTAGCCAACAGGCTCCTACCGGCCGCCCACGTGCGCGTCAGCCTGCGCGACGAGCGACTCGATGTCGGCAGACGATTGCACGCCCGAGACGCGGGAGACTTCGCGACCGTCGCGAAAAATCATCAGCGTCGGAATCGACAGGATGCGGAAGCGCTCGCTCAACTCGGGCACGGCATCGGTGTCGACCTTCACCGCGAGCGCGCGCCCCGCCAGGTTGCGGGCTGCTGTCTCGAACTGCGGCGCCATCATTCGGCACGGGCCGCACCATGGCGCCCAGAAGTCCACCACGATCGCGACAGGCGACTGTTGCAGCATCGAATCGAACGACGCCGCATCAGGTGCCTCGACGGGCCGGGCCGGGGCCGGCAGCATCGTCCGGCAGTTTGCACACCGAGTGGGGCGATTCAGATGCGGGTATCGAAGACGATTCGTCTTGTCGCATGAGGGACATCGCATGAGCACGCCGTGATTGTCGACTTTCATTCCACCAGTATTCTCCATACGGCTACGGGTTGCCGGGTCTACAAACAAGACCCGGCCTACACCGCTGCAGTGTCAAAAAGTGCAATACCCAGACCGCGCGCGCTTGGCAACTGGCCAGCGCGGCGCTACACTCCGCAACGCTATGATTCGACTCGTCCTCGCGGGTTCACTGTTTTGCCTCGTCGCGATCCCGGCCGCCGCTCAGTCGAAGGAGGCCGCCACTCTTTCAGCGCGACTGCAGAAGTTTGAAGACAAAGAAGAGATTCAGAATCTGCTCCTCGACTACGGTCGCCATCTCGACAATCGCGATTTCGCCGCCTACTCGCTCCTGTTCGCGAAAGACGGCGAATGGGTCGGCGGCTTCGGCTCGGTATCCGGTCCCGCCAGTATCCAGGCGTTCATGGAGAAGAACATGGGAACCGGGCCCAATCGGGCCAAGAACTATCACCTGCTCTCGAACTTCGTCATCAGCGTAAATGGCGACACCGCCACCGCCTGGTCTCGCTGGGCCTTCGTCGTCCCGGCCGAACGCGGCGCGGTGATCTCTCAAGCCGGCCGGTACGACGATACGCTCGTGCGTGAAGACGGCCACTGGAGATTCAAGCGTCGAGTCGCCTCCAACGACACGGCGCCCCCAACACAAAAATGACACCGGGTGTGATTTCCGTGATTTCCAGGTGACCATGTGAAATCACACCCGGTGTCTTAGCAGAGGACACCATGAAAGCATTCTGGTTGGCGTGCCCGGTCTTCGTGACTCTGTTCGTCGTCGC
>DASRJE010000229.1:0-55336 GCA_035649635.1 Vicinamibacterales bacterium
GCGTCGAGTCGTACTCGATCTCGGGCGGCGAGCCGATCACGCTCGACGCTCCGTGGGCGTTGACATCCGAGCGGCTCCGGGCGCCGCCTTTGTTGACGAGCGGACCGCAGCCGGTCCAGTTGGCCGGGTTCGTATCGAAGCCGGTGATGTCGACGTTGCCGCCGGCGTTGATGCCGTCCTGCGCGGTCACCGCGGCCTGGATATCGATGCTCGGTATCATCAGCCGGAGGTACCGGCCCAGGTAGCGCGTGGCGATCACGTTGCCGGCCGCGTCGAGCTGGTCGCCCCGAACGCGGAGCAGGTATTTCCCGCCGCTCATCCGGGTCAGCACCTGGTTGTACCGGGCGTTCGGGCCGACGGTCACGGTGGGGAACGTGCTGTCCCCGTATATGCCGAAGGTGTTGTACGCGACCGACCAGTTGGCCAGCAGGTCGTTGATCCCCGCCTCGGCCGCTTCGGTCGCCTGGGTTGCCCGGACCGAGGATCGTCCGCCGGCCATTTCCAGCCGGCCGGAGATGAAGACACCGGAGATGAGCGCGGCGATCACGACCATCGCGATCAGGGACAACACCAGGGCGAGGCCGCGTTCGTCGCGGGGCGGAGCCGGCAGTCGCAGCTTCATCAAGCCTCCTCGTTCAGCGGGCATTGCGCAGCAGGACCCGCAGCGCCAGAGAATCGCTCAGCAGGGCGCCCACGCCACCGCCGAGGGTCGTCACCGGGCGGGAGCTCTCCGATCGCACGGTGAGGTCGATGGTCCGGACGGCCGAAGGAACATTGGTGATCGCCCCCGCCTGATCCCGGTAGACGAATTGCAGCCCTCCACTGGTGATGGGCCCGATCACCGGCTCCATCCCGCCGCCTCCGCTCAGGGATTGCGCGCCGAGGTATTGGCGGCCGCCGCTGGTGGTGATGGCGAGCCGCATCAGCTCGAAGGTGCGAACCGGCCCGGGTACCTGGTAATCGGCCACCACCACTCCCCCACCAACGTTGATCGCGAGCGCCGCTGCGCCGTCCGGACAGGTCGAATTCGACGCCGGCCCCAGGATCGGATGCTGAACCCACTGATCGTCGGCCACCGACGTCGTGTCCCGGTCCCTGAACACCAGCAGGCTGTCGCGCAACATGACGGGGAGCCGGTAGCCGGAGTAGGTCGAGCCCAATCGGATGCGGACTTCGTTGCTGCTGACCTGGCAGGTCATCCCGGAGTTCCGCATGGCCCAGTAGGTCACGCCCGAGCTGGAGATGGCGACCAGGTCGGAGGACCCGGAGGAGACCACGTTGTTGACCTCGCGGAGCTCCGCGGCCACCGTCTGGCTGCCGGACCGAACCGTGAGCTGGTTGCCGGCCTTCTCGCTGGCCGACCGCTGAACCTTTTCCATCAGCTGCATCGAGATGTAGATCAGGCTGGCGGTGACCAGAAAGATGATCATGGCCAGGAGCATCTCGACCAGCGTGAAGCCGGCTCGGGCATGCGTGGAGGAAGAGCGGGTTACGGGCATAGGAGGGTCCCCCGAACGGTCATCCCCAGCGACCGTGTGCCGACGGAGACGTTGACCGTTTCCGTCACGGTCCGGCTCCGGCCGGCCCCGGAGATCGTCCAGCTTTCGGTGCCGTTGGGGGAGCTGGCCGAGCCGCTGGAGACCGCCGTGCAGGTCGGGCTCGTCGAACCGGCGAGCAGCCGGAGATTGTCGATCCGGCTCGCGGCCGTGGCGCTCGCCAGGGTGCGAAGCCGGCCGTCCCGGAGCATGACGGTGATGGTGGCCGCCGATTGCAGCAGCGCCAGGACCCCCACACAGAGGATACTGATCGCAATCAGCACTTCGATGATGGTGAATCCGTCTCTATTCTTGGAGGCTTTCATCGAATCACGCTCCCGAGGCCCGTGACGAGCACAGAGTCCATGGAGGTTCCCCGTGTCAGCAGGATCATCCCGGTCCCGGTCCCCAGTCCACGGGGGTCGAAGACGATCGAATCGAAGGTGGCGGTCATGGTCAGGCGGTACTGCCCGGCCAGATCGGTCACCGGGCCGAGCGTGTCGCGGGTGCTTCCGAAGAGCGCCACGAGGCGGGGCTGAGCCTCGCTCCAGATGGTGCCTCCGGCGGTCCTGAATACGACCAGCCGGCCACCGTGCTGGGCGGCCAGGCGGGCCGAGGCAAGGTGATTGAATGCGGCGGTGCGGGCGCTCTTGACCTGCGCCCGGTCGACGATGCGGGTAATCCGGGGCATCGCCGTCAGCGTCAACAAACCCATGACTGCAAGACCGATCATCAATTCCGCGAGGGTAAACCCGCGGGTGTATCGGCTTGAGTTGGGGAGGACGCGAGAATGGCTCTGCGTCATGCCCGCCCGATAGCATAGCCAGTGCCATCGATTCTGGGTTTTGGGTAACGAACGGAAGTCGAAGTTTGCCTAGGAGATGACATCTACTGCGCGGGTCATTCTCCGGTTGGGACAGAATCTGCGCGGGGGCATTTCGCGGGACAGGGGGCTTTGCGCGTGCGGGGTGACCAAAAGAATGACAGGTCACCGCCTTCATGTCTCAGCGTCCGGGCACCTTGGCCGCTTGCGGAAGATTGAGACGGGCCAGGAGCCGGGCCCAGCGTGGATCAGCGTGGAGTGCCGCGAACATCGGCTCCACCGCGGTGATGACCAGACTGAACGAGCGCTCCCGGTAGGCCCGCTCCAAGCCGGCAAATGCTTCCTCGGTCTCTCCCAGCGCAACGTGGCCGGCCGCGAAGGCGTCGGCCCCGACGTAACGCCGCTTCCGATAGTCCTCCAGCCGGCGCAGCGTTCGTCTGGCTTCCTCGACCCGCCCGGCGAGCACCTGAACCACCGCGACCTGGCTGATTTCGTAATTGCCCAGCAGCGCCTCCCAGTCGGGCTTCAGCGCCAGCGCTTCCTCGAACCGTCCCACCATCGCGTAGGAGAGCGCCAGCCCGGCCTTGGCAAAGGCGAAAGTGGAATCGAGCTCGAGGGCGCGGGTGAAGGCAGGAATCGCCTCGGCGTCTCTCCCCAGGAAATGGAGCAGGGTGGCCTTCCTGGTATTGATGATCAGCGAGAGCGGGTCGAGCTGGCGAGCCCGTTCCATTTCCGCCAGCGCGGACTCGGGCTGCCCCATCAGCAGGAGATACCAGGCGTGAAACAGGCGCGCCTGGGGCGAGCTCGGATTGAGTTGTATGGCGCGGGAGATCTGCCGATTGGCTTCCGCCCAGTCCCAGTCATGGAAGAGCGCGATAATACCGAGCGAGGTGTGGACCTCGGCCAGGGTGGAATCGAGGGCGAGCGCGCGATACGCCGCCGCCTTGGCGGGCGGGAACGCCTCACCGGGAGACAACCCTCCGAACGGGACGGCGAGACTGTAACCATCCGCCAGGCCGGCATAGGCAGGTGCATAGGTTGAGTCCAGCGTCAGGGCGGCCTTGAAGGCAGCAATGGCCTTGCGGAGTCCGACCGCGTTCCGGACCGCCAGAAAGTAGCGGCCGCGGAGGTAGAGGTCGTGCGCTTCGGGATTCGTCGTACCGCGCGCGACGAGAGCGACCGCTCCGCCGCCGGTGAGGGTCACCTTGAGTGCTCCCGCAATGGCACGGGCGATGGTGTCTTGCACTGCGAAGACGTTCTCGAGCCGGTTTTCGTACTCGCCCACCCAGAGTTGGGAGTCCCGGGCCACATCCACCAGGCGCGCGGTGACTCGAACCCGCGGCCCGTCTCGACGGACGCTGCCTTCGAGCACCACCGTAACGGACAGGCGCGCGCCGATCGCCTTCAGGTCCTCGCTCCGGGCCCTGGCGGCAAAGGCCGAGGTGCGGGATGCCACCCGAAGCCCTTCGAGCCGGGCCAGGGCGTTGATCAGCTCCTCGGAGATGCCATCACTGAAATAATTCGTGGTCGAGTCGCCACCGATATTGTCGAACGGCAGCACCGCAATGGAAGGAACCGTGGCGACTCCGATCGGCGCGGGGTTTCCGGCCGGCTGCCCCCGAAACAGGCCCAACCCGTACGCGACCGCGACCCCGGCAACCAGGATACCGGCCGTCACGAGGACCCCGGACCGTAGTCCGCGCGCCCCGCCGGAGCTTGCCGCGATGCTTCGGAGAGTGGAGACGACCTCGTCTCCGGTCTGGGGGCGCTTGCCCGCCTCCTTGGCCAGCAACCGGTCGATGAGCGCGGCGAGGGCGGCAGGGCACTCCGGGGAGAGTTTGGAGAGCGATGGTGGCGTGGCCGTCAGCTGCGCGGTGAGCAGGGCTTGCACGCTGCCGCCGGTGAACGGCGGATGCCCGATGACCATCTCGTAGCCGACGACGCCGAGCGCGTACAGGTCGGCGCGATGATCGACGCCCGGGTCTCCCAGCGCCTGCTCCGGCGCCATGTAGGCCGGTGTTCCGATCACGGTGCCGACGCCGGTCGTCTGGGGTCCCGATTCTCCCGCCTGCGTCGCGATATGCAGCGCCTTGGCCACTCCGAAATCGGCGACCAGGGCGTGTCCGTCCTGCAGAAGAATGTTCTCGGGCTTGATGTCGCGGTGGACGACGCCCTGCCGGTGCGCGTAGGCCAGCGCATCGGCGATTTCGCCCAGCAGACGGACGGTCTCGGCAATCGGGATGGCGCCACCGGTCAGACGGTCTCGAAGCGACTCGCCTTCCACCAGCGGCATGGTGAAATAGGGCAGTCCGCCCACTTCGCCGGTCGTCAGGAGTGGAATAATGTGGGGATGAATGCAGCGGGCGCAGAAGGCCATCTCTCGTTCGAACCGCGCGGCGCTGGTGCCGGCGGCAATTTCGGGCCGGAGCACCTTGACGACGACCCGCCGGCCGAGACGACTCTCCATCGCGACAAAAACCTGGGCCATACCGCCGCCCACGAGCTCCCGCTCGAGGGAGTAGGCGCTGCCGAGGGTGGCCTGCAGGCGGGATCTGAGGTCGGGCGCCATGCCGCATCAGCCTCCTACAAGATGTATCGCCTCAGATCGTCGTCCCCGATCACCTTGGCCAGCCGCTCCCGAACCCGCTCCGCGGTGAAGACGATCTGCTTCTCCGGCCAGCCCGGCAGCTCGAAGAGCACCTCGTCCATCAGCGTCGCCATGACGGTTTGCAGCCGCCGGGCGCCGATGTTCTCCATCCGGTCGTTGGCGACGCTGGCGACCCGCGCGATCTCTCTGACGGCATCCGGCGCGAACTCCAGGGTACACCCCTCGGCTCCCACCAGGGCGGCGTACTGCTTGGTGAGCGCGTTCTCCGGCTCGGTCATGATCCGGACGAAGTCGTGCTCGGTGAGCGGCGTCAGCTCGACCCGGATCGGGAACCGGCCCTGCAGCTCGGGGATCAGGTCCGAGGGCTTGGAGACGTGGAACGCGCCGGCGGCAATGAACAGGATATGGTCGGTGCGGACGTACCCGTAGCGGGTCTGCACCGTGGAGCCCTCGACGATCGGGAGCAGGTCGCGCTGGACGCCCTCGCGGGAGACGTCCGGGCCGCCGGTGGCGCGCTCGCCCGCGATCTTGTCGATCTCGTCGACGAAGATGATGCCGTGGTTCTCGGTGCGGTCCAGCGCCTCGTTCACGGTGTCGTCCATGTCGACCATCCGCTTGAGCTCTTCGTCCACCAGCAGCCGCCGAGCCTCCTGGACGCGGACGGTGCGCCGCTTCTTTCCCTTGGGCAGCATGTTCTGCAGCCACTCGGTGATGTTGAAGTCGGTGCCCTCCATGCCCTGGGGCGGCTGCATCATGTCGACCGGCGGGTAGCCCTGCGGCGTGACCTCGATCTCCACCTCGCGCTCGTCCAGCTTGCCCTCGAGGAGCATGGCCCGGAGCTTTTCGCGGGAGCGCTTTCGGGTTTCCTCTTGTTCTACTTTGGCTTCGTCCGTCGGTCCGCCGGTCCGTCCGTCCGTCGGTGGGCCCGCCGGCAGCAGCAGATCGAGCAGCTTCTCGTCCGCGGCCGCCTCCGCCTGCGGATAGATCTCGTCCTCGCGCTCGGTGCGCACCAGGTTGACCGCGGCGTCGACCAGGTCGCGGACCATCCCCTCGACGTCGCGCCCGACGTATCCGACCTCGGTGAACTTCGATGCCTCGACCTTGATGAACGGGGAATGCGCGAGGCGGGCCAGTCGCCGCGCGATCTCGGTCTTGCCGACTCCGGTGGGCCCAATCATCAGAATGTTCTTGGGCGTGACCTCATCGGCGATGTCCGCGGACAGCCGCTGGCGGCGTAGCCGATTGCGTAAGGCGATCGCCACCGCGCGCTTCGCCTTGGCTTGTCCAATGACGTATTTATCGAGCTCGGTGACGATCTCACGCGGCGTGAGCGAGCCCACCGCGGTCGTCGTGCGTTCAGGAAGGGAGATGGCCATACGTCGTATCGCGGAGGCTTCTGCGCCCGCCTCAGTCACAGTTCTTCAATCGTGAGATTCGGGTTGGTGTAGATACAGATGTCGGCGGCGATCCGCATCGACTCTTCGGCAATCTGACGCGCCGATAGTGCGCTGTGTTTCACGAGCGCGCGCGCGGCCGCCATCGCGTATGCGCCTCCCGAGCCGACGGCAACCACTCCATCATCGGGCTCGATGAGATCGCCGGTGCCCGAGAGCAGGAACGTAGATTTGCGATCCGCCACGACCAGCATCGCCTCGAGACGACGGAGGTAGCGATCCGTACGCCAGTCGCGCGCCAATTCCACAGCGGCTCGCTCGAGATTGCCGCGATACTGCTCCAGCTTCGACTCGAAGCGCGAGAACAAGGCAAACGAATCCGCCGCCGACCCGGCAAACCCCGCCAGGATGGTCTCGTTGTACAACCGCCGAATCTTGCGCGCGCTCTGCTTCACCACGGTCGCGCCCAGCGTGACTTGCCCGTCGCCGGCAAGAACGGTCTGGTCCTTGTGGCGCAAGGCCAGGATCGTCGTCGCATGCATCATTGCCAGTATATCGAGGGGCGGAGTCGGGATTCGGATTCGGGCGTTCCAGGTTCCGGGTTCCGTTGGGAGTTGGCAATCGACGATGACTCCCAAAGTGTCCTGCTCGGCTGGCAACGGAGGACAGTCGGACGCCGGGGATACAATGGGCGCTGTCTTTCTGGCCAAATCTCACCGTTGAGACTGGCAGCAGTGTTGCTCGAGCATAGGGTATGCGCGCCAAAACTCTCTTTGCCGCGGCGATCGTGGTTATCTCGTCGGCAGCGCTCGTGTCGCCGATCGAAGGGGCTCAGCGGCAACGCTGGCCGGGCGGCGACTCGAGGGGGAACGGGAACGGCGGCGGTGGCGGGAACGGCGGCGGTGGCGGGAATGGTGGTGGTTCACGCCAGGCAGGCGGCGGGCAGCGTCAGGAAGGTGGCGGCGGGCAGCGCCAGGAAGGTGGCGGCGGGCAGCGCCAGGAAGGTGGCAGCAGGCAGCGCCAGACCGGAGAACGTCGAGCCGAATCGCGCGATGGCAACGGCGGGGGACGGAGGGAAATGACCGCCCCGCCCCCGACGAGATCGGCAGAGGGGCGCCAGACCAGGCGGGACCCACAGCCACAGGTGTACGCCCAACCACCACAGAATCGTCAGGCCCAGTCGCGCAGGCCACCTGACTCGTCGTACGTGCCAGACATTCGGCGCGGCACGAGCGAACGCTGGGCGACCGATGGACCGGCTGCCGCACAACCGCGTGTCGCCGTTCCTCGCCCGGGGTACTCCACGGGTCCCAATCGTTACGACGGCAATCGCAACGGCTACCGCGTGTATCCCGGCAACAAGTACAACTACTACCGCTACTACCCGTACAAATCGTATGGATACGCGCGGCCCTATTACTACTATCCGTACGCCTTCGGCTACGGTCCGCACGGCCGCGGATTGTTCTACTTCGACCTCTATTACAACTCGTACGTCTTCTATCCCCCCACCGTCGTTCGCTACGACAACTACGGCTCCTATTACGGCACGTACGGATACCCCACTGGAGAACTGCGCCTGCAAGTGCGTCCACGCGATGCGCAGGTCTTCATCGATGGCTCCTACGCGGGCACGGTCGATGATTTCGACGGCACGTTTCAGTCACTGCGACTCGAGGAAGGCGAGTACAAGGTGGAGATCGTGCTTCCTGGCTACGAGCCACTCGACTTCGACGTTCGCATCATCCCGGGCGAGAAGGTCACGTATCGCGGCGATCTGATTCCCGAACAGCAGCCGCCGACGTTCCCGGAACCCCCGCCGCAGCCCTGAGGATCGACGCCGCAGTTGGGAGTTGCAGCGAGCCTCCATATAATCCGCGGGTGACTACGACCACCACACCTCCACCTCAAGCTCTCGAGCGGCGGCTCGGTCCTTTCGACGCAGCGGCCATCATCATTGCAAACGTCATTGGCGGCGGGATTCTCTTCAGGTCGCCTGCGGTCGCTGCTGCCGTGCCCGACGCGCCCTGGTTTCTGCTCGCATGGGCTGCGGGCGGCGTGCTGGCATTCATGGGCGCGATGGCCTACGCAGAGCTCGCCGCCCTTCGTCCAAAGGCCGGCGGGGAGTATGTCTATCTGCACGAGGCCTACGGGGGACTTGCCGGTTTCCTGACGGGGTGGACCTCCTTCGTCGCCGGCTTCAGCGGCGCGATGGCGGCGAGCGCTGTCTTCCTCATCACGACGCTCGATCGGTTTATTCCTGGCGTTGCCAACGAGGCGCCACTGCTCGCCGTCCCGGTGCCGTTTACCTCCGTCGTGTTCACCTTCTCCAGGCACACACTGGCAGCAAGCGCGGCCATCGCCGTCGCGGCCTTTATTCACATCCGAGGTGTCGGGCCCGGGCGCGTCGCGAGCAACGTTTTGACGACGCTGAAAATCACGGCGTTCGTCGTCTTCATCGCGTTCGGGTTGACGGCCGGCACGGGGCAAACGGCGAACCTGACGCAATCGGCCGGGCCCGTTACGGTGACTGGCTGGCTCTTCGCTTTCATCCCGGTGATGTTCACGTACTCGGGTTGGAACGCCGCGGCATACATGGCAGAGGAAATTCGCGATCCCGGGCGCAACGTCCCGCGCGCGCTGTTCCTCGGAACGGCTGCCGTCACAGTTGTCTATCTTCTCATCAACGTGCTCTATCTCTACGTCATCCCGATCGACAAGCTGGCCGGCGTTCAGGGCAGCGTGCTCGACGTCGTCGCCGAAGGGTTGCTCGGCGCGCGGGCCGGAAACATCATGGCCGTCGTCGCGATCGTGAGTCTTGCGGCGGGCATCAACGCGTGGACATTTGCCGGTCCGCGCGTCTACTTTGCGATGGCGCGCGACAACGCATTCTTCAAGAGCGCCGGGCGTGTGCACCCGAAGTACAAGACGCCGGCGGCGTCGATCATCGCGCAAGCCTTGTTCGCCATCGTGCTCGTCCTGGTCGGCAGTCTCGACTCGATCGCAAACTACGTCGGTTTCTCGATCACGCTGTTTGCGGGTGCGGCGGTGGCGGCGGTGTTCGTGTTACGCGCGCGCGAGCCGAACGCGCCACGACCCTTCAAAATGATCGGCTACCCGCTGACACCGGCTATCTTCGTGCTCGTGAGCCTGGCGATCGTGGTGAATGCTTACTATTCGGATCCACGAGTGACGGGACTTGGAACGCTGATCATCCTGGCAGGAATCCCGCTCTATATCTTTTTTCAGAAGAGACACCGGGAGTGATTTCGACAAGCATCGGTCGCCGAAATCACCCCCGGGGTTTTCCTATTCGGTGAGCAACTGGCGATCGATCGTGTAGTCGCCGATCTTCACCCAGTTCCGCGAGCCGTGCTTGCCGAAGATCTCGACGCGAGCATCGACGAACTGCTTGTTCTGCAGCATCTGAATGCGTGATTCGGATCCCGTGTAACCGCGCTCCGATCGCAGCACCAGCTCGTCGCCCTTGGCGCCGGGAGCGAGCCCGTCGGGGCCAATGCCCCGTACGAAGTGTGCATCCCACTCCTCGGCCTCGCCCACGCGGCGAAATACCGCGTTTATCTGAACCCGGGCGATCGCCTCTGATGAAACGTTCTGCAATCGCAGGGTGATGCTGGGCACGAGTTTGTTCTGGCCGTCGACCACCCCGACGTCATACCAGCCCGTATGAATGTCGGTAATGGTGAGATCCTTCTCCACTTCGCGTGCGCGGCATCCCGCCACGAGCACCAGCATGCCGAGGCAGATGGTCAGACGAGTCAGCATGGCGGAATTGTACATAGCCACTGACATAGACACCGTGGCGTCTGCCGTGTTCCGTCAGTACTCGCGAACCTCGACTTTCTGCCGCGCCTCGTCCAGGGTCATCTTGCCGGCGCGGAAGGCCGTCAGGTCGCTCCCCTTCATCCGGAAGATGATGGTGCTGAAGTCGGTCGCGTCACCCGGAATCAGTGGGTCTCGCGGCACGTTATCGCGAGCGGCAACGGTCAGCCATTCCTCCGGACCAAGGTTCAGTGGTCCACTGTGCTCGATCATCGCATCGATGAGCGCCGCCTTGACTTCCCGTGTGTACCCCTCAGCGGGGTTCTGGAGCACGCGTGAATCGACATTGGGAGGGGTGACCTCAACCTGGGTCGCTGTTACGGCTCCAGCCGGACCGCGCGGCGTGATCGGCCCCTGGGCTTGAGCGCGCATTTCGAGCCTGCGAACAACCTGCGCGAGTTGTGGCTGGTAGCGTACGTCCATCTGCGCGACCAACTGCTTCAGTTCAGCCACCACAATCTCGAGATCGCGGTTGTCGCTGTTGATCATGTAACGCAGGGGCCACGTCACCGGCAGCCGCAACATTGGCACCCCGACGTCGAAGAAAATGCCGTAGCCGTCCAGACGGAATCCATGCACCTCCGGGAATCCCGTGAGCATCGGCGGATCGGGCGCCACGGCCTTGACCTGCCTCAGGAGATTGTCTGCACCGATCTTGACGGCGCTCTCGAGCGTGCCTTCCATCATCGCGATGCGCTGCCTCGCCCTGACCTGAGCGTCGTCAGCTTGTTGTGCCGACACCGCCGTACCAGCCAAAGCCACCGCGATTGCCAATGTCGTTATTCTGACCATAGTCTCTTCACCATCTACACGCTGATTACCGCTACCGTGCCTGCTGCGAAACTCTGATGAAGTTGTTGATGCGATCGATCGCTTCACGTTGCTGACGGATCTCAGTCCCGGCCGCGCCCTGGAACTGACCGACAGTCTCCCGCACTGTCGCCATATCAATCCGGCGCTGAGTTTCGAATTCGCGCGCCATTTCTACGGACCGCAGCGTGAACTCCCGGCGCTGCCGTTCTTCGCTTTGCGCGACGAGGGCTTCGACCTTCTTCATGATGTCGTCGTCGGAGGCACTCACCTGACGGACGGGCGTCGCAGCCGTGCTTCGCATCTGCGCCATCTCGGCTCTCAGGCGCTGCTCCAAGTCCGACAAATCGGTTTGAGAGGCTGTGTCGATCGTCACCGCGGCGGGCTGACTCGAAGACGCTTGCGACGGCACGGTCGCGGGGCGACGCGCCAGGCCGACTGACAGCCCTACGCCGAAAATGAGCAGGGCCGCGACTGCCTGCGCCCATGCCGGCAGCGGCGCACGCCACCATGGCAGCCCGGGCTCGGGTGCCGGCACCGACATCTGGAATCGAAGCTCCGGCATCGGAGGCACCCAGGCTTGCAGACGTCCGCGCGTCCAACTCAGGCCATCGATTTCACTCGAGCATGCCTCGCATCGTTTCAGATGCGTCGCAATCACTTCCCGGATTTCCGGCTCACACTCTTCATACATGTAGGCGACGAGCGCGCCAGTGTCTCCACACTCGAATGTCTCGCTCATGTCCGTTTCACCAATTGAGGCATGCCCTGGCCTCGACGCTCGAGTTGTCGCCGCAACTGCGAAAGGCCTTGATACAGGCGCGTCTTGACCGTACTCAGCGGACACCCCTGCATGTCCGCGATCTCCTGAAACGTCATCCCGTGATACTCCTTCAGGATGATGGCCGTACGCTGTTCCTCGCTCAGCGACCGCATGGCATCGGCCACGATCGCACTGAGCTCCCGCCGCGCGACCAGATCTTCGATCGATTCGGCCGGCTCTGTCTCGGCAAGCAGGGCGGCCGGATCCACGTCTTCCGGCATTTGCGAGACGGGGGCTCGCTGCTGCCGTCGGATCCAGTCCCGGCACAGATTCAGCGCGATGCGATAGAGCCACGACGAAAATTTCGCCTGCCCCTTGAAGCCCGGTAGCGCTCTGTACGCGCGGAGGAACGTATCCTGACAGACGTCGCGCGCGTCCTCTTCCCGGCCGAGGACTCGATAGGCCAAAGCAAAAATCGGCCGCTCCCATCTCACGATGAGCTGATTGAAGCTGTCTACGTCACCCGACCTGGAGCGGGCGACGAGCTCCTCATCGGTGCGCGTCATCAGCAAGAAACGAACTGTCCGTTCGTATGTAAGACGGTCGCGGGTCGCACACGGCCTTAACCCCGATCATACGGCGGCCGCGCGGCTGAGCCGGACGGTATCTCCGGGCTAATACGGGACTCTAAGTCTTTAAAACCATGCAGCTTACACCTGAGAGCGCCGAGCCGTGCGGTATACAATGAGATTGGAGCACGCACGAGAGACCTGTGCCCTTGAACCTTCCTACGGACGAAAGCTTTCTGACGACTGAGGAGGTCCTCGCCTACCTCAATGTCAACCTGCGCACGATATACCGACTGATTAAGGCCGGAAGCATTCCGGCGGTCCGCGTCGGCCGGCAATGGCGTTTCCGCAAACGGGATCTCGACACCTGGCTCGAGAGTCAACGCCACAACGAACCGAAGTCGATGGCCACGATCAAGTCGCGAAGCCGAATCCTGCTGGTCGACGACGAGGAGAGCATTCGCAGATTACTGTCGAGGATGCTGGAGTCCGCGTACGACGTGGAGGCCGCCGCTGATGGCGAATCGGCGATCCGGCTGATGCGGGAGCCGGACGCCCACTACGATTTGTTGATCTCAGATTTGAACATGCCTGGCATGGACGGACTGGCGCTCATTCGCGAGGCACGACGCATCGACTCGGCCCTGGCAGCCATCGTCATCACCGGTTACTCCTCCGAATCACTTGCTATCGAGGCCCTGAACCTCGGCGTAGCCGGGTACCTGACGAAGCCGTTCAGCACGACGCAGGTCCTGGCGGCGGCGGCAAAGGCGTTGGGCGTACGGTCGGCGTGATTCAACTTTCTGATCTCACGAAGTCCTTCGGCGACCGCGTTCTGTTCGACCACGTAACGTGGCAGATCGGAGATGGCGAACGCGTCGGCCTGTGCGGTCCGAACGGCGCCGGCAAGACCACCTTGCTCAAGATCCTCGGGGGACTCGAGGAGTCCGATTCGGGTGCCGTCGTCAAACCCGTAGGACTGTCGATCGGCTACCTGCCGCAGGACGGCCTCACTCACTCCGGCCGCACGGTGTTCGGGGAAGCAAGCAGCGCGTTTCAACCGCTGCTCGACATGAAGGCCGAAATGCACGATATCGAGCACAAGCTCGGTGATGCGTCGATCCCGCAGGACGAGCATGACGCGATGCTGTCGCGCTATGCCGAACTCCAGGATCGGTTTCGGCTGGATGAAGGCTACAGCATGGACCTTCGAATCGCGTCGGTCCTGCGCGGCCTCGGGTTCAGCAGCGAAGACGCCGAGCGCCCCTGTGAAACGTTCTCTGGCGGCTGGCAGATGCGAATCGCGCTCGCCAAGCTTCTGCTCGGCCGGCCGAACCTTCTGTTACTCGACGAGCCCACCAACCATCTCGACCTCGAAGCGCGCAACTGGCTAGAGGAATACCTCGGCTCCTATCCCTATGCGGTCATTCTGGTCTCGCACGACCGCTACTTCCTGGATGCCGTCGTGACCCGCATCACTGACGTACACCTGCGAAAGCTGACGGACTACGTCGGCAACTACAGCAAGTACGTCGAGCAGCGCGACGCCATGCTCGAGCGGCTCCGGCAAGCGAAGCGAGAGCAAGACGAGGAAGTTGCGCGGGTGAAGATGTTCATCGATCGCTTCCGCTATCAGGCGACGAAAGCCGCCCAGGTACAGAGCCGTATCAAGCTGCTCGAGAAGGTCGTCCCGATCGAAGTGCCACCCGAGCGCAAGCGAATCCATTTTCGCTTTCCCAATTGTGCGAAGAGTGGGCGCACCGTGCTCGAACTGAAACACGCGGCCAAGGCATACGGATCGCTGAAGGTCTTCGAGAAAGTCGAGCTGCACATCGAGCGCGGCGATCGCATCGCGCTCGTGGGACCGAACGGCGCTGGTAAGTCGACACTGATGCGGCTGCTCTCGGGAGAGGAGGCGCCAAACACCGGGCAGCGGATCGTCGGCCACCAGGTGGTCATGGAGTATTTCGCGCAGGACGAGGCCACGCGCCTCGACCCGACGCTGACCGTCTACGAAACGCTCGAGACGGGATCTCCCAACGACATGGTGCCGGCGATCAGAAATCTCCTTGGCGGCTTTCTGTTCTCGGGCGACGATATCTACAAGAGAGCGGGTGTGCTGTCAGGCGGTGAGCGAACACGTCTTGCCGTGGCTCGAATGCTGTTGCGGCCATCGAATACGTTGCTGCTCGATGAACCGACCAACCACCTCGATCTGGATTCGAAAGACGTGCTCCTCGAAGCGCTCGAGGACTATGGCGGCACGCTCGTCATCGTGTCGCACGATCGATATTTCGTAGAGAAGCTCGCCACTAAGATCATCGAGATCGGTCACGGGCAGGCGTTGGTGTACCCCGGGACCTACAAGGAATTCCTGTGGCACAAGGAGCACGGAACCGGGACTCGCGACCCGGGATCCGGGATCCGCGCTCAAACGACTTCAAAAGCGGATCAACAACCGAAGGCTCCGAGCCGGAAACCAGCCCCCCGCGCCCCGAGTCCCGAGTCCCGAGCCCCGAACCCCGCATCCGGAGTCCCGAGTCCCGACTCTCGCGAGGCCCGCAAGCAGCAAGAGGCCGAGCGCAGGAAGAGGGACCGAGAGGCCCAGGCCCTCCAAAAGCGGATAACCGACCTCGAGGGTCGGATTGCCGAACGCGAGGCACAGGTCAAGGAGCTGGAGGCCCGAATGGCTACTGCCGGTTTCTACGACGACCGAGAAGGATCAAGGCAGGTTGTCGATCGTCATCAGGCCCTGATGTGGGAAGTTGGTGACCTGATGGCGCAATGGGAAGCGTTGCAGGAGCACGCGCAGGAAGCCCAGGGTTCTTAACTGTTTGATGCCCTTCGCACGCTCCGAAACGTAAGTCACCGCCTTCCGCGCGTACGGAAAGCGCAGTACACTTACAATTCTGTAATTCCTGTCGCACCGATTCTGTCTGGATTAAGCCCGAAAATGCCGATTGGTGAGTGGATGCCAAAGTTCGGCAGCGGGCATGCCCTTTGCCTTTTCCAGACTGCCTTGAGGTCTGTTTCGTGGAGCCTCGTGTGATGACCAAGTCGCGTCCTCGCGTAGCGCCACCGGCGTCGGCCGGGCGGTCCGCCGCGGGCCCAGTCCGCGACGCGGAAGGTGTGTCCACGACGCACGCCAAAGGCACGAGCGACGCGTTTTTCAGGCACATCGTGTCTGGAATGCGCAACGGCATCCTCGCAATCACTCGCGACGGCCGCCTGGCTCTGATCAACGACGAGGCCTATCGCATCTTCGGAGTCGCGGCGCGACCCGGCGACGTGGGGCAACCGCTTGCGTTGGTGCTCAAGGACCATCCCGACGTCGTTCGCGTGCTGACCGGCGCCTTCGATCTGCACTTGCTGCCCAACCGCGTCGAGATGCGCCTGAAGCCGTCCAACAAGGTCATTGGCTACACCGTGACCTTCGTTCCCGACGACGGCGGAAACGTGATCGGCGCGGCGATGTTCTTCAAGGACCTCACACGGGTCGAGCAGTTGGAGGAACGGGAGCGGCTTCGTGATCGCCTCGCGGCTGTCGGCGAAATGGCGGCCGTCATCGCGCACGAGGTCAAGAACCCGCTTGCCGGCATCGAGGTGATGGCTGGCCTGCTGCGACGGAGGATTGCGGATACACCTGACGCCGCCGTCCTGACCGACATCATCAAAGAAGCGAAGATGGCAAATGCCATCGTCCAGGAAGTCCTCGACTTCGTTCGGCCGATCCGGCTTCAGGTGGAACACACCACAGTGGCCGACGCGGTACAGGGGGCGATTCAGCTGGCAGATACGAAAGCCCGCCGCGGCAATGTGCAGGTGTCCGTCGGCATCCCGGAGGGACTACCCCAGATCCAGGCCGACCAGCACCAGCTCACCCAGGTGTTCACCAACCTCCTGATGAACGCGTACGAGGCGATGGGCGGCTCCGGGCACGTCAGCATCACGGCAAGCCGTCTCCGGCTCGAGGACGGCACCGAGCAACACGAAGCTGTTCTGGTACAGGTCTCCGACGACGGCCCGGGCATTCTCCCCGACGTGGCGGAAAAAGTATTCGACCCATTTTTCACGACGAAGCCCCAGGGGTCAGGGCTGGGACTGGCAATCGTTCGAAAGATTGTCGACGCCCATGACGGACGGATCGACTTGCGCACTGCAGTAGGGCAGGGCACGACGATTCGAGTGACGCTGCCGGTCACCGGCGGCGACGAGGACTAACTTAGGAACTCGCGTGTGTTGGTGAAGTTGGGGACTGCGGTTGCTCGGAGATCAGCCGGTTCATCACGGCCAGTTGGGCGCGGGAGCGCCGGACACAAGCGAGCGGTGGAGTAAATATGGGACGGATACTGATTGCTGACGACCACGATTCGCTGCGCCGGGGCCTCGCCCAGGCGGTGGCCGAAGCCGGCCACGACGTCGAGGAGGCCCCTAACGGTAACGCCGCCATCGAGAAACTCCACGAGGGGTTCTTCGATGTTGTCGTCAGCGACCTGAAGATGGGAGGCAGCACCGGTCTGGAAGTCCTCAAGACCGCGAAGACGCTGCACCCGTCGACGGCCATCATCCTGATGACGGCGTTCGGCTCGGTGTCGACGGCGGTCGAGGCGATGAAGTCGGGCGCCTTCGACTACGTGCAGAAGCCGTTCGAGATCGAGGAGATGGAGGTCAAGATCGAGAAGGCGCTCGAGATGCGCCGGATGCAGAACCAGATCGACTACCTCCGTCACGCCCAGGGGGATATCTACGATTTCGACCGCATCATCGGGTCGAGCGGTGCCCTGGAGAAAGTGCTCGCTGTCGTTCGCAAGGTTGCCAAGAGCAACACCACCGTGCTCGTGCGCGGAGAGACGGGAACCGGTAAGGAACTGATTGCCGGCGCGGTCCACCACAACTCATTGCGTGCCGCGCGCAATTTCGTGAAGGTGAACTGCGCGGCCCTCCAGGAAAATCTCCTCGAGTCTGAGCTGTTCGGACACGAGAAAGGCGCGTTCACGGGCGCCGACAAGCAGCGCATCGGACGGTTCGAGCAGGCCGATGGCGGCACGCTCTTCCTCGACGAAATTGGCGACATGAGCGCCAACACGCAGGCCAAGATCCTGCGCGTTCTCCAGGAGCACGAGTTCGAGCGGCTCGGTGGCACGCGCACCATCAAGGTGGACGTCCGACTGATCGCCGCGACCAACCGCGATCTCCCGACCATGGTCGAAGCAGGCCAGTTCCGCGAGGACCTCTACTACCGGCTCAATGTCGTGACGATGGAGATGCCGCCCCTGCGCGAGCGCAAGGACGATATCAACGAGCTCGCGAACTTCTTCATCCGGCGGTTCTCTGGTGAGCTGAAGAAGAAGATCGTCGGGCTGGAGCCGGAGGCATTGAAGCTGCTGATGCGCTATCAGTGGCCGGGCAACATCCGCGAGCTCGAGAACGCAATCGAGCGCGCGATGCTGCTCGCTGAAGGCAGCCACATCGCGGTCGACGATCTGCGCCTTGGTGACTTCGGCACGAGCGGATCACCGCGCGAGGGCGCGTCGGTCGTGAAGATCCCGCCGACCGGTATTCCTCTCGAAGAGGTCGAGCGCATCGCGTTGATCGAAGCGCTCAAGATGTCGAACTGGGTGCAAAAGGATGCGGCGGAACTGCTGTCGATCAGCCCGCGCGTCATGAACTACAAGATCAAGACGCTCGGCATCGATTTCCCGCGGAGCCGCCGGGCGGCCGCCATGCAGCATCACGAGGCGAACGCGCTGAGCGCGTAGCGATCCCGCCTCTCGCTAGGTCCGTTTGGCTCGGGGATGGGCCTTGCGGTAGACGTCGAGCAATTGTGCCGCGTTCACGTGGGTGTAGCGTTGCGTCGTGGACAACTGCACGTGCCCGAGCAGTTCCTGGATCGCGCGCAAATCGGCACCGCGCTGCAACAGGTGCGTCGCAAAGGAATGTCTCAGCGCATGCGGGCTGATGCCGAACCGCGTGCTGCACGATGCGACGTAGCGCGCGACCAGACGCTGCACGCTGCGACCAGTGAGACGCGCGCCGCGGAAGTTCAGGAACAATGGATCACGGCTCTGGGCTTTGGGCCGTCGGCTCTCAGGAGGGCTTTCTGAGTTCCCGTTCGCGCGCAGGACGGCCCGCACCTTGAGCCACTCGCGCAGTGAGCTCTCTGTCGCCGAGTTGAAAGGCACCAGCCTCTCCTTGGCGCCTTTGCCCATCACGCGCACCATTCGCGCCCGCAGATTGACATCCTCGAGATCGAGGCCGACGAGCTCACTGAGGCGCAACCCCGACGCGTAGAACATCTCGAGGATCGCGCGGTCGCGGCAACCCAAGGGGTCCGAGACGTCGGGCATCTCGAGCAAGCGCGTCATCTCATCGATCGACAAGTGCGCCGGGATCTTTCGTTCGCGTTTGGGCGACGCGGCAAGAGAAGCGGGATCCGAATCAATCAAACCCTCGCGCCGAAGGAAGCGCCCGAAGGCGCGAAGCGCCGAAAGCTTGCGCGCGACCGACGCGCGGGCGTGGCCCTGTCGATAGAGCTCCGCCATGAATGCACGGATGGTTCCGAGCTGCAGATGCGCCGGTTCCAGGTTGGATGTGTCGAGGTGCTGCGTGGCGAAATCCAGGAACTGGCTGATGTCGCTCTCGTAGGCAGCGGCCGTATGCGCCGACGCGTTGCGATTCAGCCGGAGGTGCTCGAGGAACGCGGCGAGCTGGGATCGCACGATGGTTGAAGTATGCAGTAGGCAGTAGGCCGTATGCAGCAAATTTACGACATGAGATGTGGACCGCCTACCGCCTACTGCCTACTGCACACTGCACACTGCTCGATCCATTCATCCAGCGCCGAAAGCGCGCGCATCGACGTTGCCGTCTTTCGTTCTTCTTTTTTCAGCCGCCGTCCGCCCGGGCCCGCGTCTGGCGGCGGCATGATGCCGAACGTGATGTTCGTGGGTTGATAGCCGCGCGGATCGGCGTGAGACACGTAGTACGCGAGTGCACCGATGGCGGTCGTCCTCGGCGGAACTCGTGGCTCTTCGCCACCGACGAGCGCAGCCGCAGTACGCCCCGCAATCAGTCCCGACGCCGCAGACTCGACGTAACCCTCGACGCCAGAGATCTGTCCCGCGAAGAGCAGGTCGGGCCGCATCTTTGTCTGCCATGTCTCGCGAAGGACGCGCGGACCGTTGATGTAGGTATTGCGATGCACCATCCCGAAGCGAGCGAACTCCGCCTGCTCGAGACCCGGAATCAACTTGAGCACGCGCGCCTGCTCTCCCCATTTGAGCTGCGTCTGGAAGCCGACGAGGCTGAAGTGATCGCCGGCGAGATTGTCCTGACGAAGCTGCACGGCGGCGTACGGCGATCGTCCCGTGCGTGGATCGATCAGACCGACAGGTTTCATCGGTCCGAAGCGCAACGTGTCGCGTCCGCGGTGGGCCATCACCTCGATGGGTAAGCACCCTTCGAAAAACTTCTCCTTGTCGAGATCGTGAACGGTCGCCGATTCCGCGGTGACGAGCGCGTCGTAGAACCGGCCGTATTCCTCTTCGGTCAACGGACAGTTCAAGTAGTCCCCCTCCCCATCGTCAACGCCGCAGGCGACTTCAGGCGGGCCTTCACGCCCGCCGGGACGTCCTCTCAGGCTCCGGCCCCATCGCGAGGCGCGAAACACCTTGCGCACGTCAAGACTCTCTGCCAGGACGATGGGGCTGATGGCGTCGTAGAAATAAAGGTGTTCCGCTCCCACGAGCGAGGCAAGGTCTGCCGACAGCGCCGGTGAGGTCAGCGGACCGGTTGCGATGATGAGCGGATACATCGCGGGGTCCGTGGGGATCGCCGCGATCTCTTCACGGACGACCGTGATCAGCGGATGCGCGTGGATGGCGTCGGTGACAGTTTGCGAGAAGCGCTCACGATCGACTGCGAGGGCTGCGCCGGCCGGCACACGACTGCCGTCCGCGGCCTTCATGATCAGCGAGCCGAGATGCCGCATCTCTTCTTTCAGCAGTCCGACGGCGTTATCGAGTTTGTCCCCGCGGAACGAGTTCGAGCAGACGAGCTCGCTGAGCCGATCAGTCTTGTGGACGGCGGTCGGATGCACGGGGCGCATTTCGTGCACGACCACGGGCACTCCAAGCGAGGCAGCTTGCCAGGCTGCCTCGCTGCCCGCGAGACCACCGCCGATGATGTGAATGGGCACGTTTGTTCAGGCAGGTCTAAAGACCCGCCTCTACCTGACAGACGTAGCGGCGGGCCTTCAGGCCCGCCGAATCCAAGAAGATATTACGCCCCAACGGCCTTTCGGCGGGATCGGCCCGTGGCCGCGGTGGCCTTCACAGCGCGTGGACGGGTACGCGCCCGGCGTGCAGTTGGCGCAGCATCCTTCCGCGCGGCAAGCAACTCTGCCGCCTGTGCGTAGGTCAACGCCTCGGGCGCCGTCGTCTTCGGAATGGAAGCGTTGGTCGCGCCGTCGGTCACGTACGGACCGTATCGTCCCGCCAGCACCTTGAGCGTCGTGCCGTTCTCCGTGAGCTCACGCAGCACCTTCTTCTGCGCCGCCGGCCGTCGGCGAGACTGCTTGGGCGCTCTCAGCAGCGCAAGCGCAGCATCGAAGGAGACGTTAAACACATCTTCTTCCGATTCGAGCGAACGGAATTCGTCGCCGTGCTTCACGTACGGACCGAAGCGGCCGAAGTTTGTCGAGATCGGTTCGTTGTCGTCCGGGTGAATACCCACGATGCGCGGCAACGAGAGAAGCTTGAGCGCTTCTTCGAGCGTGACAGTCGAATCGGTCATGCCCGCCTGCAGCGACGCTCGCTTCGGCTTCGCCGCCTTCTGCCCTTTGCCTTTGGCTTCCGGCGTCTCTCCGAGTTGAACGTAGGCGCCATACCGACCGTTCATCACATAGACGTTCTGACCGGTGGCGGGATCGACGCCGAGTGTCCGCGGCCCCTCCGCCTTCGCGCGCACCAGTTCGAGCGCCTTGTCGACTGTGAGGTCGGCGGGCGCGACGTCCTCTGGCAGCGATGCGGTGCGCCCCGGACCGCCCTCGGCCACTTGCACGAAAGGCCCGAAGCGTCCGATGCGGACACGCACGGCTTCGCCACTCTCCTGATCGACGCCGAGATCGAGTACGGGGTAGTCGGCCTTTTCAGCGCCGTGCTCGACGGCGCGAAGCAGGCCGCGGTGCTTGCGGTCTCCGTAGTAGAACTGTTTCAGGAACGCGATCGATTCGCGCTCGCCGCGCGAGATCTCGTCGAGGTCTTCCTCCATCTCCGCGGTGAAGTCGGTCTCGACGAAGTCGCCGAAGTGCTCGCGGAGCAACTTGGTGACGGCAAATGCGGTAAAGCTCGGAACGAGCGCCTTGCCCTGGCGGAATACGTAACCGCGCCGGGCGATCGTGGCAATGGTCGGCGCGTAGGTCGATGGGCGACCGATGCCCAACGTCTCGAGTGCTTTGATGAGTGACGCTTCCGTGAAGCGCGCCGGCGGAACCGTTTCGTGGCGCTTCGGTTCGGCCCCCAGCAGCGTGATGGGTGTGGAACTATCGCGATGAATGCGATCCCCCACACTGCACTGCGGCAGGATGGCTTCCTGTTCCTCGAGTTCGGCGGCGGGATCGTCGCTCCCTTCAACGTACGCGCGGCGGAAACCCGCGAACTCGATCGCCTTGCCGCTGGCCGTGAACACGGCCGTCTCGCCCGCCGGCCCTTGCGCAGAGATCTCCAGTGTCGTCCGCAGCACGCGCGCATCCACCATCTGTGATGCCATCGTGCGCTTCCAGATCAATTCGTAGATGCGCAAGTCGTCGGGGTCGAGGGCGCCTTCGAGCTGACTCGGTGCGAGACGGAAATCCGTGGGTCGGATCGCTTCGTGCGCTTCCTGCGCGTTCTTGACCTTGGTCGCGTAGCGACGCGCCCCGTCGTAGTACTCCGCGCCGAACATCTCGCGAATTACGCGCGCCGATTCGTTAAGCGCCTTGTCCGACAACGTCGTCGAGTCGGTTCGATGATAGGTAATGAGCCCTTCCATCTGACCGTTGCCGATGTCGACGCCCTGAAATAACCGTTGCGCGACCTGCATCGTCCGCTCGGTCGAAAATCCGAGTTTGCGACTTGCCTCCTGGGTAAGGGTCGACGTCGTAAACGGAGGCGCCGGGCGTTCAACGCCAGGCTTCTGCTCGACTGATGTGACGGTCCACGGCACGTTCGCACGAACCGCCTCGACCAACTGTTGTGTCGCTGGCTCGTCCAGCAGGCGGACGCTCTGGTTCTTCAGCACACCGGTTTGCGCATCGAAGTCCTTGCCGGTGGCGATGCGCTGATCGTTGATGCGAACGAGCGTGGCGACAAACTCGCGGCCCTCGCCTTTCATCGAGGCTTCGAGATCCCAGTACTCGGCCGAGCGGAATGCGCGACGCTCTTCTTCGCGCTCGACGATCAACCGCACCGCAACGCTTTGCACTCGTCCAGCGCTGAGGCCGGTCTGCACCTTCTTCCACAGGACCGGCGAGAGCGTGTAGCCGTAGAGCCGGTCGAGGATGCGCCGGCTCTCCTGTGCGCGAACGAGGTTCTCGTTGACGTCAGAAGGATTGTCGAGCGCCTCTTTGACCGCATCCTCCGTGATCTCGTGGAAGACGATCCGCCGGACAGGGACCCTCGGCTTGAGTACCTGCGTGAGATGCCAACTGATCGACTCACCCTCTCGGTCAGGGTCGGTCGCCAGCAGCAGCTCGGACGCCTCCTTCACGGCAGTCTTGAGGTGCGCCACCTGTTTGCGCTTATCGCTCGGGACCACGTAGTACGGCGTGAAGTCCTGCTCCACGTCCACACCGAGCCGGCCCCAGTCCTTTGCCTTGATCTCTTTCGGGACGTCGGAGGCCGACTCCGGGAGGTCGCGAATATGGCCGTAGCTCGCCTCGACCCGGTATTTGTTCCCGAGGAAGCGGCCAAGAGTCTTTGCCTTCGCAGGCGACTCGACGATAACCAGCGGTTTAGCTGCCATTCCTAAGGTTGCCTGTCAGTTCTCTCGATGACACTAACACGTTCAGATCGCTCGTAAGAAACGACCACCGCCCGCGCGCCGAACAAATCCGCGGAGCTCGAGATCGAGCAAGCGGGGCAACAGGCGCTTCGGTTCGAGTCCCGAGAGCGCCGTTAACTCGTCCACATCATAGGGATGGCCAGGCGTCATCTCACGAATCAGGGGATCGCCCGAAACCCCTTCTCGGGAGCCGTTTATCGGACTTCCGTGAACGTCGGATTGCGCGCTGGACCAGCCGAGCTCCCTAACGATATCGTCCGCAGTCTCCACAATCTTTGCGCCATCCCGCAACAGAGCGTGGCCGCCGGTATTCCTTCCGCTCAGTACGTTTCCCGGTACGACCATCACCTCCCTGCCCTGGTCGAGGGCGCAAGAAGCGGTGATCAGGGAGCCTGACTTCTCGGAGGCTTCGATCACCACCACGCCCCGAGAGAGCCCACTGATCAGGCGGTTGCGCATCGGAAAGTGATGCGGAAGCGGCAGGGCGCCGGGTGGAAACTCGCTGAGGACGAGCCCGCTGCGGGCAATCTCTTTCGCCAGCGTCCCATGTTCAGCGGGGTACACACAATCGAGACCTGATCCGAGCACGGCAATCGTGCGCCCTGTTCGAAGCGCCGCGCGATGCGCCGTTGAATCGACCCCGCGCGCGAGGCCGCTGACGACGACGATCCCGACGGCCGCGACATCGGTTGCCAGCCTCGATGCCGTCTCGATCGCGACCGCAGAGGCGGCCCGTGATCCCACGATTGCAATCGCCGGAGACTCCGCGACTGAGAGCTCGCCTTGGTACCACAGGACCGGAGGAAGGTCCGTCAGCGTGGCGAGAGAAGTCGGGAAATACGGGTCATTCCATGGAATCACGTGAATTGCTGCTCGCTCGGCGCGCTCGCGCACGACGCGCGCTTGCTCGACGAGCGGCGCGGCTTGTTCGAGAAGGCTGGGGTCGTTCTTGAGCCGTTCAGTGAGATTGACCCGGGGAAGATACTCGAGCAGGGATAGCGAGACGGCGTGATCGAGCGTCATGCACTGACTCCTCCCGGCCGACGCGCGCGCGGCGCGGGCCGAAGGCCGTGCACCCAACCCGATGTGGCGAATTATAGGCAGTGCCATCCTCGATTGGCAACGACAGTGGCGAAAAACCGTGGACACCTTTCAGGGCGCGATCCGGATCGGCGTCAAAAACTCCTTATTTTCCGTGGTACATGCCTTGCTCTACTACTCTAGCCCTCGATCGGTAATCCACTTGCGCCCTGCGAGAGCGAGTGACTATAGTGAGGCCACCTCCAATGCGCACTGCCGCTGTTCCGTTGGTCCTCTTTCTTCTTACGCTCGTCAGCGTTCCGCTTCAGGCGGACGCGCGCTCAGACGCGAAGAAACAGGTCGAGTTTGGAATCGCGGTTGCGCAACGCGGGCTCTGGCGCGAGGCGATCTACCGCTGGGAACGCGCGGCTCAGATCGATCCGAGTTATGCGCCCGCTCACAACAACCTGGCCATTGCTTATGAACACGAAGGCGATCTCGCGAAGGCGCGCGCGGCGTATGAACGGGCGCTCGAGCTCGAGCCCGGCAACGCCCTGATCAAGCAGAACTACGAGCTGTTCAGAGAAATCAATGATCGCACGACCGCTAAGAACACTCAGTAGCCTCGTTGCAGTTCTGCTGGCAACGGCCTGCACGAACTCCTTCGAGATCCCGATCGAAACGCCCATCCGGCCGAAGCTGGACGTGGCGGCCTTCCAGCGCGTGCTCGTTGCCGGATTCATCGCCGGCGGCACCGAGGACGTGGACGGAAACCTCGAAACCACGCGGCTCCTGCGCAGTCAGCTGCGGACCAAGTCACAACTCCGCGTGATCGATTCTGATGTTCTGCCCCTTGTCGACGTCGCCTCTGAGGGACGCGATTCAGGTGGCGCGGCCACGACACCGCCACCAATCAAGGAAGAGAAGGACCTCGAAGCATACGAGCACGTGTTCGCCAACGTCGAGTACTGGAAGAAGATCGGCGAAGAGTACCAGCAGCCGCTGATCGTGACGGGCACCGTGATGTTCACGCCGCTGCAGCGCAACAGCATCGTTCAGCGCGAGCAGGAAGTGTACGACTCGTTCGGCCGTCGCCGAGTCGTCCCGGTGCGAACCTACATGGAGCGCAAGGGCTTCAGCCTCGATGGCCGTTTCATCTTCATCGATGGCCGCAGTGGCGCGACACTGCACTCGGAAAGCTTCGGCGAGCAGATTCTCTACAACGCCAACCAGACCACGCCTGCTCTGTCATCGTATTTCGAGCTGATGGATCGGCTCATTCCGACCTTCCTCAGCACGCTCAGCAGCCAGAAGATCAAGGGCACGCGTATTCTGTTGCAGTAATCGGCGGGTCTGCAGTTGATCGGCGGGTCTAAAAGGCCCGCCGCTGCCCTCTGCAACCTCGGAAACTTGCCCGCTCGCCGGGCAATCTGCTAACCTCAATAGGTTGTGCGGATGGAGGAAATGCCCGTGTACGCGATCGTTCAGACCCGCGGCCGACAGATCAAGGTTACTCCCGGTTCAATCATCGAAGTCGATGGCGTGCTAGGCGAACCCGGGGCGACGTTCACCCTGGAACAGGTACTGCTCGTCGAGAAAGACGCGGGTGACATCATCGCCGGAGCGCCCTACGTGGCCGGCGCGAAGATCCACGCCGTGGTTGACGGTGAGGCGCGCGGGCCGAAGATTCGCGTCTTCAAGAAAAAGCGGCGCAAGGGTTTCCGCAAGACGCGTGGTCACCGCAGCGTCTTCACGCGCGTCCGGATCACCGAGATCGTCGCGTGAGAAGCCGGGTCGAGGATTAATCAATGGCTCATAAAAAAGGTCAGGGCAGCTCACGCAACGGCCGCGACAGCAATTCACAGCGGCTGGGTGTGAAGCGGCACGACGGCAACCTGGTGACGGGCGGATCCATTCTGGTACGGCAGAAAGGCCGTCGCTTCGAGCCCGGCTTGAACGTCGGGCTCGGGAAGGACCATACCCTTTTCGCGAAGATCGCCGGCAAGGTCCGCTTCGAGGATCACGGTCAGCACGGCCGCAAGATTTCGATCATCCCCGTCGAATAACCGCTCTCGGGTACGATGTTCGTCGACGAGGTCGACATCCACGTCATCGCCGGTTCCGGTGGCAACGGCTGTCTGAGTTTTCGCCGCGAGAAGTTCGTCCCGCGCGGAGGGCCTGACGGTGGTGATGGAGGCGGTGGCGGATCAGTCTACGTCGCTGCCATCGCAACCAAGAACACACTCGTCGACTTCCGCTTTCACCCCGACTTCAAGGCACGCCACGGTCAGCACGGCCAGGGATCCAATCGAACAGGACGGACGGCGCCCGATCTCGATGTGACCGTGCCCATCGGCACGCTCGTGTACGAGAAGGGTGAGGGCGAAGCCCGATTGCTCGCCGATCTCGCCGAACAGGGACAGCGCGTACTCGTCGCGCGTGGCGGGCGTGGCGGACGCGGGAACGCGCGCTTCGTCAGCTCCACCAATCGCGCTCCCCGGCGCACAGAGCCCGGGGAATCCGGGGAAGAGAAGTTCCTTCGCCTTGAACTGAAGCTGCTCGCCGACGTTGGCCTCATCGGCTTTCCCAACGCGGGAAAGTCGACGTTGATCTCGCGAATCTCGGCGGCGCGCCCCAAGATTGCTGATTACCCCTTCACCACGCTCGCGCCGAACCTGGGCGTCGTCAGTCTCAGTGATGATCGCAGCTTCGTGGTTGCCGATGTCCCCGGCTTGATCAAGGGCGCTCACGAGGGTCACGGCCTTGGCGATCGCTTCCTCCGGCACGTGGAGCGCACCAAGGTACTCGTCCACCTGGTCGATGTGTCCGGAGCGTCCGGGCGCGATCCGGTCGAGGACTTCGACACCATCCAGGAGGAGTTGCGAGTGTTCGATCCGCACGTGGCAGCGAAGCCGCAAATCGTGGCCGCCAACAAGATCGATGCGCTCGATGATCCGGCTGCCCTCGAGCGTCTGACGCGGCACGTGCGCGCGCGCACGCTGCCACTCATACCGATCTCGGGCGTGCGCGGCGACGGCTTGCCACAGCTGTTGGAAGCCGCCTGGCGCGAGATCGCCCTGGCCCGGACCGATCATGCCGACACAAACGATGCGGAACGCCCGGCCTCGGAGGGTATTGATCTGATCACGCCGTCGCGAATGCGACGGACACCGTCGCGACTGCGACGGACACCGTCGCGCACGCGACGCGATGCATGACGACGGGACGCCGGATCGGGGTGCTTGGAGGCACGTTCGACCCGATTCACCTCGGCCACCTCGACGCCGCGGAAGCAGCTCGCACGGCGTTGCAGATCGATGACGTGCGCCTGCTGCCGGCTCACGATCCACCGCACCGCATAACGAGCCCGCTGGCGAGCGCCTTTCATCGGTTCGCACTGATCGCCCTCGCCATCCAGGACCGTCCCGCGTATCGCGTCTCGGAAATCGATCTGGCGCGTTCGGGTCACTCCTATACGGCCGACACGCTGCGGGCACTGCACGCCGAGGGATGGGCGCCGTTGCAGATTTTCTTCATTCTCGGCGCCGATGCGTTCGCAGAAATTTCAACGTGGCGCGAGTTTCCCGGTGTGCTGGACGGAGCGCATTTCGCGGTGATCGCGCGCCCGGGCACCAGCCTGGAGGCAGCCGCGGCGCGAACACCAGAACTCGGTCATCGCCTGCATCGTCTTGGTGATCACATCCCTGACGACGGGAAAACTCGAATCATTCTCGTCGAAGCACGCACGCGCGACATTTCGTCGACGATGATCCGCGAGCGGTTGAGCGCGCGGCAGCCCATCGACGATCTGGTGCCTGACGCCGTCGCCAGGCACATCGTGAACCATCATCTCTACGGAGCGGTAGGCGGCTTGCATGGCAACGACTAAGGGGCGCGAGCGCCCGCGCAAAACCAAAACGAGTCGTGCGGGTGAAACCAGGAAGCCACGCCTGCCCAAGGACGTGGCGGCAGCGGTAACCGCAGTCTGTGACAAGAAGGCCGAAGATGTCGTCGTCCTCGATCTGCGGAAGACCAGCGGGTTCACCGACTACTTCGTTATTTGCAGCGGCGCAAATCCGCGGCAGATGACGGCCATCGCCGATTCGGTCCAGGACACGTTGAGGCAATCGCTTGACGAGCGTCCGGCCCTGGCCGAGGGCGTCGACAAGTCGGAATGGATCCTGCTCGATTACTTCAACTTTGTCGTGCATATCTTCAGCCGCGAGTGCCGCGCGTTCTACGGGCTGGAACGTCTGTGGGGCAACGCGGAGAGGCACGAGATCACCGACGAGAAGCACTGACTTTCGCCGTCGACGCGGTGATGGCGGTCATGCTTGCGCCGCGCTGCGCGGCGTGCGCCGCTCCGCTCGAACGGCCGACGCGTGGCCCGGTGTGCGGGCCGTGCTGGGCGAGCGTCGATCTCATGAGGCCGCCCCTGTGTCGACTCCCTGAAAACAGCGCGATCGACGATTCGAAATCCGCGGGACGCTATGAAGGCGCTCTTCGAGACATCATCCACGCCTTCAAGTACGACGGCCGGCGAACACTGGCAGTCAGGTTGGGCGCCACGATGCGCGCGGCGGGCAGCGACATTCTCTCGACTGCCAGCTGTGTCGTGCCCGTCCCCCTTCATCCATGGCGCCGGCTCACTCGCGGATTCAATCAGTCAGCGGACCTCGCTGCGCAGCTCGATCGGCCGATCGTCCACGCACTCTGGCGAACCCGCGCCACCACACCGCAAACAGGGCTCACCGCATCCGGCCGCCAGCGCAACGTTCGCGACGCCTTCTCGATGTCGCCGCTCATCTCACGGCGAGTGCGCCGAACGATGCTGGCCGGTCAGATCGTGGTGCTGGTGGACGATGTGCGGACGACGGGCGCGACGCTCGACGCATGTGCGCGCGTGTTGAAGGAAGCGGGGGCGCGAGAAGTCCGCGCGATCACTATCGCCCTCGCTGAATGACTTCTATCTCGAAGACCCTGGGCCACAACTTGCCGGTCACGAAGAGGCGATTACGAGCCGCATCGTACGCAATGCCGTTCAGCACCGCCTCGGGATCGAGCTTGTATCCCGCCGACATCAAGCCGCGCAGGTCTATCCAACGGACGACGCGGCCTGTTTCTGGCGAGATCCTCGCAATTCGGTCCGTATGCCACACGTTCGCGTATATCTCGCCGCGGATGAACTCAAGTTCGTTGAGATCCCGCACTGGCGTCTGACCGTCCATGACGCTGACCCGGCCGATTTCGCGGAACGTCTCTGAATCAAGAAACCGTAACTGATTCGTGCCATCGCTGAGAATGAATCTCTTGCCATCGTGCGTGAGTCCCCAGCCCTCGCCAGAGTAGTCGTATGTCTTGCGTGGAGCGAAGCTCGCGAACTCGTAGACGAAGGCGACATTGGACTGCCAGGTCAGTTGCACGAGCTGATCTTTCCAATCAGCCAGCCCTTCGGCGAAATGCGCCTGATCGATACGACGCTGCTGCACGACTTCACCCGTTTCCAATCTGACCTTCCGCAGGCTCGATCGGCCATTGAGCCCGGTGCTCTCGAAGAGAAACCCGTCTCTATAGATCAGTCCCTGTGTGTACGCGCTCGGGTCATGGGGATAACTCTTGACGACACGATAGGAGTCAACCGGCGGTGAGCCCTGTGCGCCAAGGTCGCGGGTAACCATCAACGCGAGGCCGCACGCTATGCCTGCCACATACACCAGTACTTGAAGCCGCCGCCGTGGCTTGATCGAATTGAGCGTTGCTGTCACATGAACAGTCTAGCGCGTGCGGTGCGATGGAACGAAGGTTCGAGGGTCCTAAAGCAGTCGTCTCACCGCTTCGAACACGTCAGCAGCCACAGCGGCACGGTCGCGGTCGGCATCCAGGCGCACCCAGCTACCGTCATCGGCTTGTCGCAGGTAGCTCTCCCGTACACGCGCCAGGAGCGCAAGGTCGCGCTCGTATTTGTCGCGATCGGCGGCCTTGCGGCGAGCCGACACGTCGGGCGCGATATCGAGGAGGAAGGTCAGATCGGGCTGCGGCAGGTGCCGCTGCATGTCGCGAAGCCAGGCCGCGTCCAGCCCCTGTGACTCGCCATAGGCGATGCTCGATGCCATGTAGCGGTCACATACGAGAATGGTGCCCTGCGCGAGCTTGCGCTCGATGAGCGGCCTGGCCTCGTATCGATTGGCGATGTACAGGAGCTGCATGACGTCGGCGGCCCAGTCGCGGTCACCATCCAGTGCCCTGCGGATCTCGGCGCCAATAGGAGTCTCATAGGCCGGAAAGGACAACAGGCGCACGCGGCGGCCCGCCTCGACCAACCGATCGCGCAACTGTTCTGCCTGTGTCTGTTTGCCGCTTTGATCGAGCCCTTCGAATGCGATCAGCAGTCCGCGCATTACGTCTCTAGCGCGAGAACATCGTCGAGCGTTTGTCGCCTCCTAATGACGTCCCAACGGTCGTCATCGACGAGCACTTCCGGCGCGAGGAAACGCCGGTTGTAATTGGAGGCCATGACGGCGCCGTATGCGCCGGTGTCGAGCAGCGCTACGAGATCGCCGACGCGCAGTTCGGGCAGCGATCGGTCGCGCGCGAAGACATCGCTGCTCTCGCAGATCGGTCCAACGATGTCCCACGGGCTCTCGTCTCCCACACGCGGGAAGACCGGCACGATGCGGTGATACGACCCGTACAGCGCCGGGCGCATCAGTTCGCTCATGCCGGCGTCGAGGACAGCGAACTGACGGCCATCAGGAAACCGCTTCACGTCGACGACGCGCGAGACGAGCGCGCCCGCATGCCCAACAATCGCCCGGCCGGGCTCGAGCACCACCGGGATGCCGAGGCGGCGTAACTCGGGAAGCACCGCCGCGGCGTACTCCGATGGTGTGAGCAGCGGCCGTCCCTCGTAGCCGATTCCCAGGCCTCCACCCAGATCGACGTGTTCGAGCGTGAAGCCGTCTTCGCAGAGCTCACGGGCGAGCGACACCAGCATCTGTGCGGCGCGGGCCAGCGGCTCGGCGGTGGTAATCTGCGATCCGATATGCACGTGCACGCCCACGAAGCGTAGGCTCGAGAGACCACGTCGCTCCGCGTAAATGGCGCGCGCTTCCTGGATCGGCACGCCGAACTTGTTCGACTTCAGCCCGGTGGAGATATTCGGATGGCTTCGCGCGTCGATATCGGGGTTCACGCGCAGCGCGACCCGCGTCACCCGCTGTTGTTCACTGGCTACTGTCGCAATGCGATCCAGCTCACCAGCCGACTCCGCGTTGATGGCGCCGACGCCGAGCGCGATTGCCGACTCGAGCTCGTCACGCGTCTTGCCCACGCCAGTGAACACGATCTCGCGTGGTTCGAAACCGGCACGACGCGCGACCTGGATTTCGCCCCACGAATTTGCGTCGACACGACTGCCGAGCGAACGCAACAACCGCAGCAGCGCAAGAGTCGAGTTGGCCTTGAGCGCATAATGAATCGCATGCGGGTAATCGGCAAAGGCGCCATCGATCTCGGTGAAGGCGTTCCGAATCGCCCGCGCGCTGTACACGTACATGGGTGTGCCAACGGCCTCGACGATGGTATGCACGCTGACGCGATCGCAGAGAAGACCCGCTGAAGAGGGCTGGAACGGTAGGTACACGAGCCTTCGCATGTTATCATGCGCCCATTTCCTGCATTTCAGACTCGAACACCGTACATCGCATCGACCACGACTGCCCGTATCGCGGTTCCTCGTTTCGCGCGCGAGTACACGCGCGACTTCCTGCCGGTGATGTCTGCTGACGCGCCTTTACAACAAGCATCTGACGAACTAATCGAGCGGTGCCTGAACGGCGATCAGGCGGCGTGGGAAGCCATCGTGCGTCTGTATCGACGCAAGGTCTTCAACGTCGCGTACAAGTTCGTCGGGCGTCACGATCAGGCTGAAGACCTCACGCAGGACGTCTTTCTGAAGTTGTACAAATCGCTCGACACCTTCGACCGCCGCGCCAACTTCCAGACGTGGCTCATCAGCGTCAGCCGCAACTTGTGCATCGATCACTACCGCGCCGTGCGCAAGGAGCGTGAAACGATCAATCGCGATGTCGACCCGGCTGACTATGCGCCGGCGGCCCCCGATGCGCGTGCCGACACGCAACTGGAGCAACGCGACCGCGTCAAGCTGTTGCGACGCGCGCTCGACAAGCTCGCCCCGACGCTACGCACGGCGGTGATGCTGAGAGACATCCAGGAACTGACCTATCAGGAGATCGCCGACCGGCTCCATTTGCCCGAGGGGACCGTCAAGTCGCGGATCAATCGCGGCCGGACTGAACTTGCCCGTCAGATCCAACGTCTGCGAGAAGAGCAGGACGCAGTGCCGAAAACCGGAGTATCAGGATGAATCTGACCACCGACCGCAGCCAGAACGTGTCTATTGTCCGGGTCAATGAGACCCGGCTGATGTATCCCATCCTCTCCGAGTTCGCGAGCACGATTACGTCGCTCATCGGGGGCGGCGACAACAAGCTGCTCCTCGATCTGTCGACCGTCACCTACGTCGACAGCGCCACGATCGGGTGCCTCATGGACCTGTACCGGCAGGCCAGTGCCGCCGGCGGGGCGTTGAAGCTGTCGGGGGTGCAGAAGCGCGTCGAAACCATGCTCTCGATGACGGGAGCGCAGAATTTCCTCGAAATTCATCCCGACGAGGCGTCGGCGATCAGGAGCTTCGGGGTATGAGTACTCGAACCATCAAGACGACTACGGGGGCCGAGATCCCGATCGACGGCGACCTCCTTGCGATCATGGAAGCCCTCTATCGCGAGGTCACCGCGCGCCGCGACCTGGAGCGCTCTTTCGAGGACATGGTCAGAGAAATCAACCACCTCATCGAGCAGATGGACGACTCGGAGCGCCGCGCCTACCTCCTTGAAAGCCTCTTCCTCAACACAGTGAAGTACGAGAACGATAAGCTCGAAGCCTACATGCGCCGGATCGCAAGGTAGCGCCGCACAAACAGGTAGCGACCGGTTGTAGACCCGCCGTCGTCCCGGCAGATTCGATTAGGGCCGGTTTAAAGACCGCCTCTACCTGATAGCTGAATGGCGTCAGCCCGTTATGCGGGCTCAACCGCGAATTTTGTACTCGTTGTTCCAACCGCAAACGGGCTAGGCGCGCAGAGCGCGCCCAGAAGACGCTGTCACTAGTCGAGGGCTTCGCCGGGATATCAAGGGCGGAGCCCTTGACTAGTTGGCCTGAATCGGATCCGGCCTCGTCAGCGGTACTAACTGAGCCGCGTCGGCGCTGCCTTCGACCAGCACCCAGGAATCCGACTCTTCCAGAATCTTGGCCGCAAAGGCGGTATGCAGGGCATGCCCCCCGCGATGAGCCACGAGGTGCCCAATCATCGGATAGCCGACAAGTGCCATGTCACCAATGACATCGAGGATCTTGTGTCTTACGAATTCATCGTCGAACCGCAACCCGTTGTTCAGCACGCCGGTGTCCGAGATGACGATGGCGTTCTCGAGTGAACCGCCGAGCGCCAACCCCTGCTGGCGAAGCATCTCGACTTCCTTGAGAAATGTAAACGTGCGTGCCGGCGCGATCTCATCGACGAACGTATCGGATGTCAGCCGGATGGTTCGTGATTGATGACGCAATAACGGATGGTCGAACGCGATGCTGTAGGTGACCTTGAAGTGGTCGGACGGATAGATGGCGATGCGCTTATCGTCTCGCGTCAGCGAAATCGGGCTGAGGATCTTCAGGTATCGACGTGGCGCCTCGAATGTCTTCACCCCGGCTTCCTGAATCAGGTAGACGAACGGCGCGGCGCTGCCGTCCATGATCGGAACCTCGGGTGAGTTCAGCTCCACTGTCACGTTGTCGATACCCAGGCTGACCAGGGCCGCGAGCAGGTGCTCGACCGTGTCGACCTGGACGGCGTCACGCATCAGCCCAGTTGCGTAGTTGATCGCTCCAACGTGATTGACTTGCGCGGGGAGCTCGAGCCCGCCCAGATCCGAGCGCCGGAAGCGAATCCCCGACCCCGCCGGAGCGGGTCGAAGAGAGAGGGTCACCTTACGACCCGAATGGAGTCCAATGCCTGCGCACGAAATGCCGCGGCGAAGCGTTCTTTGCGAGTAAAGGCTTGTCACGTGTTTACCGGCTAGTGGTCCGTTTAGCAAGCCAGATACCAGCAAAGGAATGCTCGCGTGGATGGGGAATAACTGCTTGACGATCAAGCCGTTGGCCCTATGTCAGTGTATCGGATGCCGTGACTCAAAATTGGCCAAATGTGGCGTTTGTGACACAAGTCTGGCCCGCGTCTCTGTGGCCTGTGAGCCACAATCAGGCGGAGCGTTTGAGGAGCGACGTGAGAAATTGACCGGTGGCCGAGGTCGAGATGGCGGCAATCGCTTCCGGAGAGCCGGAAGCCACCACTTGCCCACCGGCGGCGCCTCCTTCCGGCCCGAGATCGATCACGTGGTCGGCGCAACGAATCACATCCAGGTTGTGCTCGATCACAACGACCGTGTTGCCCTGATCGACGAGCTTGTTGAGCACGTCGAGCAGCTTTCGCGTGTCTTCGAAATGCAGGCCGGTCGTGGGTTCGTCGAGGATGTAAACCGTGCGGCCGGTGCTGCGGCGCGACAACTCGCGAGCCAGCTTCACACGTTGCGCTTCCCCACCACTGAGTGTCACGGCTGACTGTCCGAGCTCGATATATCCGAGCCCGACATCCTGCAGCGTCCGCAGCTTGTTCGCAATCGGCGGGAAGTTCTCGAGCAGCGGCAACGCCTGGTCGACAGTAAAATCGAGGACTTCGGCAATCGACTTGCCGCGATACTGAATGTCGAGCGTTTCGCGGTTGTAGCGCCGCCCCTTGCACTGCTCGCAGGTCACGTACACGTCGGGCAGGAAGTGCATCTCGATTGCAATGACACCATCGCCCTGACACGCCTCACATCGTCCGCCCTTGACGTTGAAGGAGAAGCGCCCCGGCTTGAACCCGCGCGCCTTGGCCTCGGGCATCATCGCGAACAACTCGCGAATGAATGTGAACATCCCGGTGTAGGTTGCCGGATTCGACCGCGGGGTTCGTCCGATGGGCGACTGATCGATTTCGATGACCTTGTCGATGAGGGTGATGCCATCGATGCGATCGTGTGCGCCGGGCTCGGCGGCCGCCCGGTAGATCGTCTTGGCCAGTGAGCGATACAGGATGTCGTTCACCAGCGTTGACTTGCCGGAACCGCTCACACCGGTCACGGCGGTCAATGTTCCAAGCGGAATGGCCACGTCGATGTTCTTCAGGTTGTTGGCGCGGGCACCGCGAATGACGATCTCGCCCTTCGATGAAGGACGGCGCGCGATGGGGGTCGGAATCGAGCGTTCGCCGCGCAGATAGGCACCGGTGAGCGATCCGTGTCCGTCAGCGAGCAGTTGCGCCGGCTCGCCCTGAAAAATGACGTGCCCGCCATGTTCGCCCGCGCCCGGCCCCAGGTCTACGACGTAGTCGGCGGTCCTGATCGTCTCTTCATCGTGCTCCACGACAACGACGGTGTTTCCCAAATCGCGAAGGCGTGAGAGAGTCGTGAGAAGCCGCCGATTGTCGCGTTGATGCAGACCGATCGACGGCTCGTCGAGCACGTACAGGACGCCTGTCAGGTTGGCGCCGATTTGCGTGGCCAGCCGGATACGTTGTCCTTCACCACCCGACAAGGTGGCGGCGCTTCGATTGAGCGTCAGGTATCCGACTCCGACGTCATCAAGGAATCGGAGACGCTCGCGGATCTCCCTCAAGACACGTCCCGCGACGAGGGCTTCGCGTTCGCTCAGCTGAAAGGACTCGAACACCTCCAACACGTCACTGATCGGGAGATTGACGTATTCGGCGATTCCTCGCCCCTTGACCTTGACCGCGAGGCTCTGGGGCTTCAGCCGCTGCCCGTGGCACACCGGACACTCGCGAAGCGTCCGATAGGGCTCGAGATCCTCCTGGACTGCCCACGATCCCTCTTCGTACCGGCGCCTCAGGTTGGGAATCACTCCCTCGAAATTGCGTCCGAACGGATCGGATTCGGCGGAAGACTTTCCTGACGATCGACGGCGCGGAAGCTCGAACTCTTCGTCTTCCTCGTCCTCGTCCTCCGTCACGGCGCGCACGGCCTTGGCTGCTGCCTTCTCCTGTTTGGCCGCACCCGCCGGTCCAAAGAGAACCAGCTCACGATGCTTTCGCGGCAGCTTGCTGAAAGGCACGTCTGGATCGAGCCCGTAGGTACGGGCCAGCGTCGTAATCGCCTCTCTCACCAGTTTGCGGTCGCCGCGCACCCAGGGCGCAATCGCACCCCCGAGCAGCGACAGCGATTCGTCCGGCACCACAAGCCTGGCATCGAAGTCGTACGTAGCGCCGAGACCCTGACATGCGGGACACGCACCGTGCGGCGAGTTGAACGAGAACGCGCGCGGCGTCATCTCGGGCATCGAGATACCGCAGCGGACGCAGGCCAGTCGTCGCGAGAAGAGTTGATCGCCGCCGTCGAAAGTGTTGACGACCACGATGTCATCGGCGAGCGAGAGAGCGGTCTCGAGCGATTCGGACAACCGTCGCTCGATGCCGGATTTCACGATGAGCCGATCGACGACGACTTCGATCGTGTGGTTGCGGCGTCGATCGAGCTTGACGTCTTCATCGAGCGATCGAAATTGACCGTCGATGCGAGCCTTGCTGTAGCCTCGCTGTCGCAGCGCCTGCAGCTCTTTCTTGAACTCGCCCTTCCGGCCGCGCACGATGGGCGCCATGATGTTGAGGCGCGCATCGGTCGGATACAGCATGACGAGGTCGAGGATCCGCTCGAGCGACTGCGACGAGATTTCACGCCCGCAGTTGTAACAGTGCGGCGTCCCCGTATTCGCAAAGAGCAGCCGCAGGTAGTCGTAGATTTCCGTGACGGTGCCGACGGTGGAACGGGGATTCGAGCCGGTGGTCTTCTGTTCGATTGAGATGGCGGGAGAAAGCCCGTCGATCAGATCGACGTCAGGCTTCTCCATCTGCTCGAGGAACTGGCGCGCGTAGGCCGACAGCGACTCGACGTAGCGCCGTTGCCCTTCGGCGTAAATGGTGTCGAAGGCCAGCGATGACTTGCCCGACCCCGACAGCCCCGTGATGACGACCAGCCGATCACGCGGCAGATCGACGTCGATATTCTTGAGGTTGTGGACACGAGCCCCTCGCACCGCAATCCAATCGTGAGCCATAGCACCCAGCGGGAATTTCGGAACGGTCCGAAACAACCATTCTAACTCTCTCGGCGGGTCCGAGTCAGCGTGTGTGTCCGCGGAGGCTAAAGCCTCCCTCTACGGGTGACCGGTCTTGTCCGCGTAGAGCGCGGGCTTCAGCCCGCGCGCTGACGCAAACGTGAATTCCTATGGCCGTAGAACGCGTAGATAAGCGCACCGATCACGAGCCATATGCCGAAGCGCTCCCAGGCGGTTCGCGGCAGTCCCAGCATCGTGTAGAAGCAGGCCAACGCACCCAGCAGACTGACGGCCCAGACGGCGGGCACACGAAATGGACGCGGCCGATCGGGCTCTTTGTGCCTGAGCACCAGCACGCCGATGCAAACGATGGCAAAGGCTGACAACGTCCCGATGTTGGTCAGGTCGTAGATTTCGTTCTCGTCGGCCACGAGCGCACCGAGTGCGACAACGATCCCGGTCGCCCACGTTGTGATGTGCGGCACGCGCCGCTTCTCGCTGACCTTTGCCGCCCACGCCGGAAGCAGACCGTCACGCGCCATCGCGAAGAAGATGCGCGGCTGCCCGTACTGGAATACCAGCAGCACGGCGGTGATCGAAATCACCGCGCCGAATGAGACGATCCACCCGGCGGTCTTGAGCCCCGCCACCTCCAGTGCCTTGGCCAGCGGGTCAGACGCTCGGAGCTCCATGTACGGCACGAGGCCCGTCGCTACGATGCCAACAATCACGTAGATCAACGTGCAAACGGCCAGGCCGCCAAGGATCCCGATGGGCAGGTTTCGCTGCGGATTCCGAGTCTCTTCCGCAGCGGTCGAAATGGCGTCGAAACCGATATACGCGAAGAAGACGATGGCGGCGCCTTGATGAATGCCGGCCCAGCCGTTCGGTGCAAACGGAACGTAATTGGACGTGTCGACATGCAGGGCACCGACCGCGATGAACAAGCCGAGCACCAGGAGCTTGACGACGACCATGATGTTGTTCGCGCGAGAGCTCTCCTTGACGCCGAGGAGGAGCACCCACGTCACCAGCATGACGATCGCGAACGCGGGAACGTTGAGCAGGATGGGAATGCCACCGAATCGAGGCGCCGTGTCGAGCAGTGCCCGCACGGAAGGATCCGCGCTCAAGCTGACTGCTCGGTATCCGTGGGTGAGCCAGTCGGGAAAACTCACGCCAAAGCCGCTCATGAATGAAGTGAAGTAACCACCCCAGGCCACCGCGACAGCGATGTTTCCGACGGCGTATTCAAGAATCAGATCCCACCCAATGACCCAGGCGACCAGCTCTCCGAGCGTCGCATAGGAATAGGCGTACGCGCTGCCTGCCTGCGGGATCATCGCGGCCAGTTCCGCGTAACAAAGCGCCGCCAGGCCGCAGACGACGCCGAGCAACAGGAAGGAGACGATCAACGCGGGTCCGGCGGCGGCGCGGACGATCGTTCCGTCAGGACGGATCTCGCCGGCGGCCGCCGTGCCGATCGACGAGAAGATGCCGGCGCCGATAACGGCACCGATCGCGAGCATGATGAGATCGCCCGCGCCCAAGACGCGCTTGAGCGAATGCGCGCCTTCGACAGGTTGTAGATCGGAAATAGGTTTACGAGCGAATACCCCAGAACTCGCTTGTGTGGGTGTTATCGACAACATCCTACCCAGTGCGATCGGCCGGATTCTCGCCGCAGGTCTGCCCTGGTAGCCTCAACACAAGCGAGCTGCAGAGTAGTCCCATTCCTATTCAGGTGACAACGACCCGACGTAGGCGGAGATATTCAGGATGTCCTCGTCGGTGAGTCGCGCCACGGGTTTCGTCATGAGCGCCGAATCGGAGCCGCTCCTGCCACCGTCCTTGAACAGGTGCAACTGGCGCGCGACGTAGATCGGATGCATGCCGGCGATGCGCGGAACGTTCGCGAGCCCTTTCAGGCCGTCACCGTGACAGACATTGCAGGCGATGGTCTTGCCACCGGAGCCGGTCTCGACCAGCGCCTTGCCTTTTGCCAGGCTGCCGGGTGGCACGTACGAGACGAAGCCTGACCGCGGATCGCGCATCCGCGCCTTCTCCTGATCCTCGGGTATCGTGATGATGCGATTGCCGATCGGCTCCATGCCCTTGTCTTTCGGATCGAGGAAACGCATGCGTCCCTGGCCGACAAAGGTCTTCGGCACCATCGCCGCTTCGACGACCCTCGACCATTTCTGGCGCGGCAACGAGGCAAACCATTCAGCGGCCTGGCGCGCCTCCTCGTCCGATACCTCCTTCGAAATGCCATTCATGCGGGCGTAGTCCTTCCGCGTGCCGGCTTTGAAGTCAATCATCTGTTGAACGATGTAATCGGCGGTGAACCCGGTGAGATCGGCAGACTCGGGATGGCCGAGACCCGACATCAGGTGGCAGGAGCCGCAGGCAAGCGCAGCGCCATGGCCCTTTACTACGATCGACGGTGCGGGCTTATGCGCCTCCGGGAACCAGTCGGGGGGATTGAGAAGATCGTCGATTTCCTTCGACGTGTACTTCTTCGTGCTTCCCTCGACCGACCGCGGCTCCGGGGATTCGGGCGGGAGCGCCCCGGCCTGCACCGGGAAGGCCCATGCTGGTTCGCGCGCAGGCGGCGATGGCAACGCACTCGATGGAGCCGTTTGCTGCTGCGAGTGAAGACCAGCCGAAGTCGCGGCCAGAGCGGTTATGACAAGCATCCACAGACGTGTCTTCATCTCGTTGTCCTCCGGGCCGAGTCTAATCGCGTCATCAGGTTTTGCTCAAGTCGTGGGCGATCGACGTAGCGCATCCATCGGCGGGGGCCAGATAGGCTCGAGGCCCGCGCAGCCGTAGAGGCAGAGGATAACCCGAGCTTGATGTCGATTTGCGGTTTCGTTGTTCGACGAATGAATAAGGGCAACATCAGGGCAGCGCCCTGGCTGGTTCGCGGAAGGGCGATATGATCGACCACCTGGTGGCGGAGAAGTCAGTAGAGAACGGACCGCGCGGACGGCTGAGCGCCTTCTTCCAGTGGCTTACGGGAGCTTCGTCGCTGCCGGACGTTTCAGCCGGTGTCACGACATCGCGCGGGGTGGCGTCTCCCGATCGCATCGGTCACTACGCGATCTCGCACAAGCTGGGAGCCGGCGCGATGGGTGTCGTGTACGCCGCACGCGATGAGCGGCTCGAGCGCACGGTCGCGCTGAAGACGATGTCTTCACTCGGCAATGACGAGACCGCGCGCAAACGGTTCTGGCGCGAAGCCCGGGCGGCGGCGAGCGTCAATCATCCCAACGTCTGCCAGATTTACGAGATCGGCGAGGATCGCGGTGAGTTGTTCATCGCGATGGAACTGCTCGAAGGAGAACCGCTCGTCGAGCGGCTGCGGCACGGCGCCATGAGCGTGGCGCAGGCGGTGCCGATCGGGCTTGAAATGCTCGCCGCCCTGTCGGCGCTGCACAGCCGTGGCATCGTCCATCGCGATCTCAAACCGTCGAACGTCTTCCTCACGCCGCACGGCGTCAAGCTCCTGGACTTCGGCCTCGCCCGGCCCGAGCCGACCGAAACGATGAGCCCGGAGCTGGAGCTCACCCGTAGCGGCTTCGTGATGGGCACGCCGCGTTACATGGCACCGGAGCAGGTCATGGGCGATCCCGTCGACGGTCGTGGAGACCTGTTCGCCGCGGGAGCAATCCTGTTCGAGATGCTCGCTGGCCGGCCGGCCTTCGGCGGCCGTACCGTTGGCGAAGTCCTGCACGCCACGATGTCCGAGCAGCCGCCGGCCCTGACCGGCTCCCCCGCGATCGCCGCTGTGGACCGCGTCATTCGCCGCGCACTGGCCAAGCGGCCCGCGGATCGACCGTCATCAGCCGACGAGATGGCTGGAGAACTGCGCGGTGTCCGCGGGAATGACAGCGATGGCACACGAGCGTTGGCGCAGGCGCTTACTCGCATCGTTGTGTTGCCGTTCCGCGTGCTGCGCTCGGATCCCGAGACCGACTTCCTGGCCTTCAGTCTGCCCGACGCGATTGCCACGTCGCTATCAGGGACGGGATCGCTGATTGTCCGCTCGAGCGCGACAGCGGCGCGCTTTCCGGGTGATGCACCCGACCTCAAAGCGCTGGCGGCAGAAGCGGACGTCGACCGCGTGGTCATGGGCACGCTCCTGCGATCGGGCGATCAGCTGCGTGCATCGGCACAACTCGTCGAAGCGCCGGGCGGAACGTTGATCTCGTCTCACACCGTGCAGTCTTCGCTGGGGGATCTGTTTCGACTGCAGGATGACATCGCCCGGAGAGTCGTCGACGCGTTGTCGCTTCCGTTGACCGGGGCAGGAACCGCGTCATCCGTCGATGCCCCTCGTAATGCCCGGGCGTACGAACTCTATCTGCGAGGCAACGAGCTGGCTCGTACCTATGATGGCGTCACCCGTGCACGCGAGCTGTATCAGGAATCGTTGGACCTCGACTCAGGCTTTGCCCCCGCGTGGGCGCACGTGGGCCGCTGTCATCGTGTCATTGGCAAGTACGTGACCAGCGCACCGGACAGCGAAGTGCGCGCTGAGGAGGCTCTTCGCCGGGCGCTCGAGATCAATCCGCACCTCTCGGTGGCCCATAAGTTCTACGCGAACCTGGAAGCCGACATCGGCCAGGCACAGCGAGCCGTCGTTCGTCTCGTGGGCGAGGCCAACCGCCACGGCAACGACCCTGAGCTCTTTGCCGGCCTCGTCCACGCATGCCGGTATTGCGGTCTTTTCGACGAATCGATTGCCGCGCATGCCGAGGCGCGGCGACTCGACCCGAACGTTCCCACCAGCATCGAGCAGACATTGCTGATGACCGGCCATCTCGACCAGTTGCTCGCATTCGATCCGCCGGCTCTCGTTGCTGGCGCCGATGAAGGCATACGCGTCATCGGCCTTGGCCTTGCCGGCCGCCACGACGAGGCGCGTCGCGCCTTGCTTCGTATGCGACGCGCGCATATTCCGGCGTTCCAGTCATGGACCGAGTACCTGATGGCCTGGCTCGAACGTCGTACTGCCGACATGCTCACCAGAATCTCCGTGTTCGACGGACTGAAGATTCGCGAAGACCCGGAAGCCATCTTCCAGGAAGGACGATTCTTTTGTGACGTAGGCGAGCACCAACTGGGATTGGACTTACTCCGGCGCGCGATTTCGAAGGGTTACTGGCCGCTGGCAACGCTTCAAGCGTCCCCCGAGTTCGGCTCGGTGCGCGACAACGCGGCGTTTCAGAGACTGATCGCGGACGCGGCAGCAGCGCGCGACGGCGCACTGAAGGCGTTTCGGGAAGCCGGTGGCGAACGCCTTCTTGGATTACGGTAGAGCGCGGGCTTTAAGCCTGCGCGGTAATGTCCACGCGGGGGCTGAAACCCCCGCTCTACGTCCTACTGCGGACGGGCGAAGACCACCATGAGAACGATGGCGCGGCCGAGCGACAAGGCGGAGATCCTTCGCCGGCTGAAGACGGTTCGACCGGAATGCTCGCGCAAATGGGGACGGATGTCGGCTCACCAGATGGTGTGCCACCTGAGTGACTCGTTCCGCATGGCCACCAGTCTGAAGGCTGCGAGTCCGGCCACGGGCATGCTGCAGTCAACGGTGATGAAGTGGATTGCCTTATACGCTCCACTTCCCTGGCCTGCCGGCATCCCAACGCGACCAGAAGTGGATCAGGAAGCCGGCGGCACTCCACCGGGGGACTTCGCCGCGGACCTTGCGGAACTCGAATCGCTGCTGGAGCGCGCTACGGCGCCGGCCAGCGGCTATCGCTGGCCGGCGCATCCGATCTTCGGACCAATGTCCGAATCAGCCTGGCTACGATGGGCCTATCTGCACACCGACCATCACCTTCGCCAGTTCGGTCTGTAATCGCGCACGCGCGCTTATCTGCCCTGGATGATGAACTCGGCGCGACGATTGAGCGCGCGGCCGTTTTCCGTCAAGTTGTCGTACTTGGGACTCTCCTCTCCTTTACTGAGCGTATCGAGCGAGGAGGCCGGGATGCCGCGGCTCACGAGGTAGTCGCGAACTCTTGCCGCACGCCGCTCACCAAGAACCAGGTTGTACTCGGCCGTCCCCTCGAAACTCGCATGCCCCTCGATACGCACCCGCGTCCCCGGGTTCTGCTTGAGTCCGTCCACGACACGATCGAGAACCTGGATGGCGTCGGGGCGCAATTGATCCATGTCGAAATCGAAGTGCACTTCGTCGAGGGCGAGCGCCTTTGCCGCGGCGGGTTCGGCGCTCCTTGCCGGAGCGGCTGCGGCCGCTGCCGGAGGAGGTGGCGGTGCAGCGGGTTTCGCGGTGGCGCCGGGGGGCGCTGGTGCTGCAGGCGCCGCCTCGGCGACACGCGGCGGCGCAGGCGGCACATACATCCTCACACCGTTGTGGAAGCCAAGCCGGAACTGCATACCAACCGCGTGCCCACTGCCCTCGCTCCCCCCGGTAATAGCGTTGAGGGTCGCGTCGTTCTCCAATCCAAACTGGTAGGTCACACCGGCTCCAAGCGAAAGTCCGTTCGGGTGCTGCCAGGTGAGTCCAAAGGCCGTTGTGACGCCCCTGCTCAGTTGAGAAAGGATCGGCGCGAACGATCCGTCCGTCCCGGTGACTGCGCCCGGCACGGTGATCACATCGTCGTCGGCCAACTGTTCGCCGAACATCTCGGCCGTGAAGCGCAGGTTCGAACGAGCGCCAAATGCTGCACCGAGGCCCCAACGCAAGCTATCAGAGACGCTCACGCCGTCGGGGTCCCCCCGAAAGGCGTAACCGGTGTAGCCGCTGATCTCGACGCGGCGACTGATTTCTTTGCTGAGCACTATGTCCGGAAAGTAATCGAACTCGCCCGTTCCGGCGCCATTCTCCTCGCTTGCTGTGGGCAACTTGACGGTGCCACGTACCGCCAGCGCGAACGGCTGTTGGTTGTGTTCGGTGAGGATGTTGAACTTGCCTCCGAGCAGCAGGTCGCCCAGCTGGTTTCCTGTCCATGTTTCTCGAACGAACGGGTTGTCGTTGGTGACTCCGCCAGTCTCCTGATTACCAGGTTCGAACAGCGGACGGAGGTCGCGATCAATACGGGTGACGACGCGCAACGCGCCGAAGACTTCGGTTCGCGGCCCCGCGCCAACTGCGGCGGTGATGGGCCAATCCGAGAGATCGGTCACGCCTTGTTTGAAGTCGAACTCGGTGCGATAGACGCTAAACGAAAAGCCACCTGGCTTCACGGTCTCCGCGGTGGGCACGAACCACAGGCCGGTGTCGCCCCAATACGTGGCGGTCGCCGGGCGCTCCGTTCGAGGCCCTGAGGAGTCCTGCGCCCAGGCAGGCACGGCTGTCAGGGCTCCCGACAGCGTCAGCATCAGTATCAGGCGTTTCATGTGTCCCCCTGCAATTAACTCGCTTACTCCTGACGATGAAGCGAGTGGTTTAAGCGAGTGGTTTAGGAGACTGCAAAGGTTGGTGCGAACAGAACTCAGCCGTAATAACCCTGATTCTTCAAGGTTTGGGGTCAATCGAACGTGCTCGATCTGCGACCCTGGTTGTGTAACCCACGTAAGGGCGTGGCCTTGCCGCGCAGGCGCGACTAGTCCCAAAGTGCGATGCGCTCTCCTCATAAAGCCGTCGTCCTCAAGCGCTGGCGGCTCGAGCCATGACAGGCGCACCCACGAGGGTCGACAATTGCGCGGCGAGAATCGCTGCCGCCGCGCGCACGCATTCGAGCCGTTCTCCACCGTGCCGCAGTTCGAGCGCCAGCACTCCAGCGCACCCCGTCGGCGTCAGTAGCGGGACCACAACGGCTCCCGTTGCCGTTTCCCCGCGATCGACGATTCTCGCTTCGGACGTTCTGAAGGCAGATGCAATGGCATTGTCCGAATCGCGCGAGACGGGCCCGATGTGCGCGGTTATCTCGTCCGAATAGCCATGGGCGAAGACGGGTGTCAGTTCGTAGCCAAGCCGATCCCGCACCCAGAGAATAAGGCCCGCGGCGCGGAGGACACTGGCTGTTTCTTCCAATACTGGCGTGACGTCGCAGACTTCGATCGCGCGAGCGAGCCTCGTGCAGAGCTGGGCCACGGCCACGAAGTTCACCCCCGACGCTTCCTCGGGTTCCGATGTGTATCGTGGCAGCGGAGGTTCCGGCACGGCCGGGGGCTCGTGGGTAAGCCGCGCCTCAAAGAGCTCTCGAGCGGGGTGAGAACTCTCCAACTTCACGCCGGAGGGCGGTGTTCTGAAGCTCGGCTGCAGGTGCAGCGCCGGCAAGGCACTCACGGCGGAATCAATCAGGCATCGAAGCCTGGTTGGCGGACGCCGCCCATGGCCGTTCAGGTGAGCCTGCGCCAGCGCCTGGGTCATGTCCTCGTTCGCGTCCGGGTCGGGATAGAGCGTCTGAAACTCTCGCAGCATTCGATCGGGTTCGAGCCCAATCGCCCGGGCGTAAGCACGGAAATACGAGCGACGAAAAATTCCCGTCGGCCATCGCGACACATCGTCGCGCTCCAATCCTTCGAGAAGTGACAGCTTTATCTTGGTCTGCTCCGAGATGGTCGCGAGCGGAATCTGCTGTTCCTCGCGCTGCAGCCGGAGCCTCGTACCAAAGCTTGAATCCATTGCACACCCCGCCGGCCCGACACGGGGCCGGCATCAATCATTCGTGGTGGGAGAGAACTCGGTCCGCCTTCGTCGCAGGCTTCGGCGAGGCTCGCCGGAGCGCGCGTTGCGCGCGTTGCGCGAAAGCGGTTCCGCGGGGTTCGTGGCCGATGGGAGACAATTACCGCACAACCTCGAGTGGGACGAGGCGCCCCCGTGCGGCAGTGACCACGAATTTCGTCAGAGTAACAAGAGCAACACTCTGCCGCAAGCGTTTATCGCACTGAAATCATGATGAATCTCATCTTTTGGTGCGCGATCCAAGGTTGGGAGTTGGAGTTTGGGAGTTGGAAGTTGGGAGTTCGGAGTTGTCGTGAGAAGTTTTGCCCGCGGTGTTCCGACTGCGCCTGCTTGTCGTTACTAACGATGCGGCGGTGACGGCGCGCATCGCGCCGCGTTCCTGATATCTGTCGCCCAGGAGCAGCTCGATGGCAGTACGGTTTGATGGTCAGGTCTTCACGTTCACCCAACCCGATGGCACAACGATTCAACTGCGTGGGTGGGGAGACCAGTACTACGCGGTCTTCGAAACCCTCGAAGGCTACACGGTCACCAAAAATCCCGCCACGGGCTATTGGGAAGTGGCGCGATTGGCGCCGGATGGCAATGCGCTCGAGCCGGCTCCCACCGCCGGAGCGCGACTCGAAGGCGCTCGGGCGGGCGTTCCCAAAGGGTTGCGCGTGCGGCGCGAGAGCGCCATGGCCGCGGCCCGCGAGTCCGCTCTTCGCGCCTCTGGACGACGATGTGAGCAGCGGCGGCGAGAACGGCGAGAGCAGCAGCGTGCAATACGGGCAATGGCGGCCGCTGGTGGCCCGATGCTCGCCCCGCCTCAGCGCCAAACGGTCGGGACTTTCGTCGGATTGTGCCTGCTCATCGACTTCAGCGACGCGCCAGCGACCATCTCCCGCGAAGAGGTCGATCGATTCTGCAATCAGACCGGCTACAACGGGTTCGGCAATCATGGCTCCGTTTCAGACTTCTTCCTGGAGAACTCCCTCGGCCGCTGCCGCTACACCAACATCGTCGTCCCCTACTACCGGGCGCTGCATCCCAAGACGTATTACACGGACCGCACGATTCCGCAGCCACGGCGCGCGTACGAGCTGATGAACGAGGCGATCGCGTTTCATAAGGCGCAGGGCTTCGACTTCTCACCGCTCACCGTCGACAGCCAGGGATTCGTGTACGCGATGAACGTCTACTATGCCGGACCGGTCACGAACAACTGGGCCGAGGGACTCTGGCCACACTCCCATCATCTGGGAACCGCCGTGCAGCTGCGGTCGGGGATGAAGGCGTACGACTACCAGTTCACCGCGATGGGCTCTGAACTGGGATTGGGCACGTTCTGCCACGAAAACGGCCACATGCTGTGTGACTACCCCGATCTTTACGACTACGGCTACGAGTCGAGCGGGGTTGGCGGCTACTGCCTCATGTGCGCGGGAAACAACGTCAGCGAGAGAAACCCGATCCCGATCAGCGCCTATCTCAAACGCCTGTCCGGCTGGGCAGGCAACGTCACAACCATCACACACGGTGCGACGATAACCCTGGAAGCGGGCACCAACGATTTCGCGATCTACTCTCGCGGAGGGCGCGAGTACTTCCTGATCGAAAACCGGCGCCGGACTGGCCGCGATGCCTCACTCCCCGATGAAGGGCTGGCGATCTGGCACGTCGACGAGGAGGGCGATAACAGTCACGAGCAGATGACGAGCGGCAGTCATTACGAGCTGTCGCTCGAGCAGGCCGATGGACTCTTTCAGCTCGAGCGCCAACGCAATCAAATCGGCGATGCCGGCGACCTGTTTGCCGGCCCGCTGGCACGCTTCGGGGACAGCACCCTGCCGGACAGCAAGTGGTGGAATGGCACCTCGTCGAACCTGAGGATCGAAGAGGTCTCGGCCGCCGATCAGTCGATCACGTTCAAATGCTTTCTCTCGGATGTGACCACACCACCGGCCACGCTCACGCGAACGTCGACGCCGAACCGCGCCATCCCCGAGAACAATCAGGCCGGCATCACCGACACGATCGATATCGCCGAAGCCCTGACGATCTCGAGCCTGAGGGTCGGCGTGGACATCACGCACACCTATCGCGGCGATCTCAACGCGACACTGACCACGCCGTGGGGGACGGTCATCGAGCTTCATCCCAAGGGACGCGGCGGCAACGCGCATGACTTGAAGGTGACCTACGACGCGGCAACACTGCCGGCGTTGGCAACGCTGCGCGGGCGCAGCTCGCAGGGCACGTGGCGGTTGATGGTGCGCGACCTGGCGCCCGGCGACACCGGAAAGCTCAATCAGTGGTCGCTCGAGTTCTCTGCCGCGGCCGTCGCCGTTGCACCGATCGAGCTGAAGGAATCGCCCGGTTTGAAGATCCCGGACGCCCCAAGCGGCGGCATCGTGCGTACGCTGGCCGCGACGAGCGCCGCCACCATCGGCAGTGTCGAGGTATCAGTCGACATCTCGCACACCTGGATCGGCGATCTGCGCGTCAGTGTGCGTTCACCGTCGGGAACCGAAGCCATCCTCCATGACGGCGCGGGAGGAGCCGCGGACAACATCGTCAAGACATTCACCGCCGCTAATGCTCCTCCCCTGGCGGCATTGGCCGGCCAGCCCGCGGGAGGCACATGGCAACTGAACGTCGTTGACCGTTCGGCCCAGGACGAGGGCAAACTCAACGAATGGAAGGTGTCAATCAAGCCGTCGGCTTGACCTACCTCGTGGTCCTGACGAGGGGCGGTTCGTTCTTCACGACGAACCCGCCCTTCATCACGAAACGCACCCGCTGCATTTCGCTGATGTCGGTGAGCGGATCGCCCGAGACCGCGATCAGATCCGCGTACTTCCCCTTTTCCACGCTGCCAATCTGGTTCACCCAGTCGTAGTTCAACATTTTCGCGGTCGGCAGGAACGGCATTAGCAGCGCCTCGCGCGTCGTCATTCCCCACTTGATGAAGTAGGCGAACTGGTCGGCCTGCCTACCATGCGGGACGTCGGCCGACGTGGCGCCACTACCAAACACGAACGGAACACCGACGGCCTTCGCCTTCTTGAACGCCTGCTCCGCCATCTTCAGGCGGCTGTTCCTGCCGCCAGTTCGTTTGAGGTCCGCGGGCTCGAGCGCGACGAGATCGTCGACAGTCAGCTCAAATGGCAGCTTCTTGTCGATGAGGAGCTTGAGCGACGCGTCATCGAGATCGGTGAGGTGATTGGGAGCGTCGACGCCGGCTTTGAGGCAACTGAGCTGTCCTTCACCACCGTAGGTGTGGCAAGCGACCTTGAGGCCAAGCCGATGCGCTTCATCGACGACGGCCATCACTTCTTCTTCGGTCAGCGATGGACTGTTCACGAGCGTGCCATCCGGTTTGAACACGCTGTATTCATCGCCCACGAAGTCCTGGGTCGTGTAGATCTTGACCCAGTCGACGCCGTGCAGCTTGGCTTCACGGACCGCCGCGCGCGCCAGCCACGGGGAGTTCGGATTCTTGCTCTCCGTGAAGCGATCCTGGAACCGTTCGAAAAAAGAGGGATACGAGGTCGTGGCCCGCTGATTGAGCGATTGACCGACGACTTGCATGCGCGGTCCGAGCAGCACGCCACGATTGATCGCGTTGCGCAGGTCCACGGTTCCGTACCCGCCGCGTGAATCCATGTCGAGGACCGTCGTGAATCCGGCCTCGAGGTCGGCCTGCGCGTTCGCGACCGCGACAATCGTTCGCGTGGACTGCGACAACTCGTCCGGTGGATAAACGTGAACGTGCGCGTCGATCATCCCGGGCAGGACCGTGGCGGCGCTGAGGTCAATTACGCGCGCGTCGGGTGGAATCGGAACGGACGGACCTACTTCCGCGATGCGATCGCCGCGAATCAGGACAATCTGATTGGCAACCAGCGTTCCCGACCGGCTATCGAAGAGACGTCCGGCGCGCACGGCAATGACCTGCGCCGGAGGTGCGAGGAACTTGCCAGGCGCGCTCGCAATCCCGCCTTGTCCGCGTAGTAACGCTGAAGCGATGAGGACAAGACCGATTGTGGTGACGACGCGCGTAACGAGTCGCATGATTGCTCCCTTCTTAACGAGTCTCACCGCGGCTTCCCCAGCTCCAGCGATCAGCCCGCCGCTCGATTCGCTTCAGACGGACGCGATTGTCATTTGGGTTGCGATTGGGCGAAGCCCAGATGCGGACCCAATCGCCCTCGCGCAGCGTTCGCTTGCTGATGCCATCACGCTCGAGTCTCGACACACTTGCCCACTCGGCGGAGTAGACCTTCGGCCTTCGGAACGCATCCTCTCCCTGGACGTAGATCCACGAATGAGGATTCTTGTACTGAACCTCGAGGATCTCGCCCTCGATCTCGATCGTGTCTTCCTCGATGTAGAACTCCGCAAACGAGTGATGTCCCACGAGCGAAGTCGACACGCTCATGATTCCGGCGACGACGAGCCATAATTGCCGTGCCACCTTACTGTCCTCCCTTGGCAAGCGCCAACAGGTCTGCTTTGGTCATCCTCCGATCCGGGTTGGGGGCGTGTACGAGTACATGAGTCTCAAAATCCAGTTGCAGCCGTTCGATGTTCTCGAGCAGTGTCGCAATCGACGGGCTCGCCGGCTGACCCTGCGCTGGCATGTTGAAGTCGGCGCTGAAGAGAATTCGCTCCTTCGGCAGATACGCGATCAGCATGCCGTCGCTGTGTTCGAGATCCGTGATGTGGTGCAGCTCGATAGTTCGAGTGTCGTCCTTGATCACCATCTTCTCGACGACGCCCTCGACCTTGGGCTTCTTTCCCGACTTCGCGAGCGTGTCGCCGACGAGCGTGCGCGGAGAGCTCAGCGCCTGGGTGAGGAAGTACTTGTTGTTGTCGTCGGTGAGAATCGTGATGCCTTCGGCCGCAAACGGCCCGAGCCCGCCTGCGTGATCGAAGTGTGGATGGGTGTTGACGACGTACCTGATTCGCTTGCCCGGAATCAGCCGCTTGGTTTCGGCAAGAATCGCCAAACCGCGCGCTTCGCTCTGCCCTCCTTCGAGAACGACCACGTAGTCCTTGAGCTCGACCGCCAGGGCGACGTATCCGCCCGTGATTCGGTACACGCCGTCAGCGAGCTTCTCGGACGCAACGGCCGGAGGCGACTGTGCCGCACCACCACCACGTCCAGCGCCCGCCGGCGTTGCGGCTGCGGGCGCCGACATCAATTGTGAGAGGTTAGGCGGATTGGCTTGCGCGGCATTGATTGACGCCACGAAGGTCTCCATTCCCACCTGTTTCTGCGAGATTCTCATCGGCACCTTCAGCCCACCAAAGTCCTGGTAGCTGGTGTACGAGAACTCGACGTGCATATCCCCGAGGATCGGGTGCTCTACCCAGGTCTCGACTCGTTCGACCGTGTTGCCGTCATTGATGTAACCCACGAGCCGATACGACTGACCCGAGGGCGCTTTCTGCTCGGGGCTCCAGGTCACCACGTTGTAATTCACACCGTCGATCTTCCGAGATCGCACGGTGGCGTTCCTGGCAGCAGCGCCGCGCAAGAATCCCCACGGGGTGACCCAGATCTGCAGTTGCTGCGCCCAAGCAGGATTCGCGGGGCCGATCGACTGATCGAAAGTCCCGGGTTGTGGAGGTGGGCCCCCGCGCGGGGCGGGTGGTAGCGTCGCACCGGTCGCACGTGACGCGGGCTGTGAGAAATCGATGGTGCGCGTGTAGCTCCGGATAGACGTCGAGGCCAGACCAAAAGAGATCGTCCTGCTCTGTCCGAAGTTGGCGTTTGCGGCCACGCCCGAATACGTGATTGACGTCAGGCCCGCCGAGCCCGTCGCCTGGATCGCGCGTTCGACAACGGCCTTTGCATCCTGGGCCATCACGCCGCCGGGCAGCAGCATCGCCCCTACGAGCGCTATCACCGCATGTGTCTTGTGCATCGGGTGACATGCTCGGACCAACGGTTGATTACGTCAAGGGAGATTACGTCGTCGCCCTTCGCTCCTCGACGTGACCGAGCTGGTTCAAGCGACGGGGCGCACGGCGGCCGGTGCTAGAACGAATTGCCAATGAAAGGCAGCATGCTTCCCCAATACATGACACCGACCCAGAGCACGAGCGCCGACGCTGCAGCGACCTTCGTGACCAGGCGTACGTCCCCGCCAGGCGTCGCCGCCCACCCTTCGTCGAAGAAGAAGTAGACCGTATTGGTGCTCGCCAGGAGCACGAAAATCAGTTTCCAGTAAAACGCGGGGTTTCCCGTGTAGAACTCCGGACGGGAGATGAAGAACAGCATTCCCGTCGCGATGTTGAGCCCGAAGCCAAGAGCCGCCCACGGCAACAGCCGCTCGAGCGCGGAAAACGGAATCGCCTTCATCACCCCCAGCGCGCGAAGATCAATCAACGTGACCACCCCAATCAGCAGCGACAAGCCGACGAAGTGGAGCGTCTCGCTCGCAATCCAGGTCCACGGCTCGTCGTTGACATAGCGCGCAATTCTCCTGCCGAGAGTCGGTTCGGTCGCCGCCGGCGCGGCCGCGGCGCGCACCTCAGGATGTCGAATCTCTCCACCGATGTTGGCCGCGCGCGCAACCAGGCCCATGGCGACAGACGACGTCAGCGCGATGACGACGATGTTCCACGGAGCGATCCGCTGCGTCCGGCGATGCTGCCACAGGCCAAGCCATGCGAAACCTGCCGTCGTCACGATCAGCGTGAGCGCCAGGACCGCGGCGCCCTCGTGACGCTCGATGAGCGGCCGGGAAATCTGCGAGTCGGCGCACGGCTCGGCGACTTTGCCGATACACAGCGTCTCGGCGGCGGCGTTGCCCGTCACGTACGTGGGTAGAACGATCAGGCCGAGCCCGATGAAGGCGACCAGGCTCGCCCGTTTCAACTGATCGCTGCGCGCCACGATGCCGGCGAGGAACAACCCGATCGTCATCACCAAACCGACGGTCGGAAAGTGATTCAGCAGCAGGTGGGCGTGCGTGGTTGACATGCTGCAAGTGTAGCATTAAGATGCTAAACCTGTAGCATGACGGCAGCGGGTCTACCGACCCGCCGCGACCAGCGACACGATGCCCTCACCAGCGCACGAGAGACTCACGCGCCGCGAGCGCGAAATCATGAACGCCATCTTTGCGCTCGGTGGCCGCGCCTCGGCGGAAGACATCCAGGCCCGTCTCATCGATCCACCCAGCTACTCGGCTGTACGCGCCATGCTCGTGCGCCTCGAAGCCAAGGGCTACGTCCGTCATCACGAGGAAGGACTTCGCTACATCTACACGCCGACCAAGTCGCATGCTGCCGCCATGCGGGCGGCCCTGCGCGATTACCTGCGCGTCTTCTTCGGCGGCTCACGCGGCGAGATGCTGACGACGCTCCTCAGGCAGGAGTCGTGGACTGACGCGGAACTCGATGCGCTTCGCGACGAGATCGAAAAGGTCCGCGGCGAAAGGAAACGGTCATGACCGAACTGTCGCTCCTCGCCAAGGTAACGATCGTCCTGTTCGTTTCGCTCGTGGCCATTCGGTTGGCGAGGCGTGCGTCGGCTTCTGTTCGTTCGCTGGTGCTGACGTCGGCGTTCGCCATCGTCCTCGCGCTGCCGATCGTGTCCGCCGCGTTGTCGCCCATCGCCGTGGGCCTACCGGTCCTTGCCGCGGCGCCAAGCACGCCTTCGCCTGCGCGAGTGCCCGCCAGGACGGGCGCGATTGCGCAAACCGAGCGGCAGGCTCCTCTCGTCGCCGAGCGGGCCAACCGCCGGTCCATGTCGTTCTGGCTTCGCGCCACGTGGCTGTTTGGTTCGATAGTGGCGCTCGCCCCAATCGCATGCACGTTATGGCGCGTGCGACGGCTGCGAAGCCAGGCGACGAGCTGGGGCCAGGCGCAGGCGTTCGCACAGTCGCTTGCGCGCGACGCGGGCGTTACACGCCCGATCGCCACGTTGCTGCGCCAGGATGTGCGCGCCCCGCTGACCATGGGGCTGATGCGCCCGGTGATTGTTCTGCCGGGAGACGCACCGGCCTGGAACGAGAACGATCTTCACCGCGCCCTGCTTCACGAGATCGAGCACATTCGCCGCAACGATTGGGCCGTCCACGTGCTGGCGCGCGTGGCGTGCGCGATCTACTGGTTTCATCCGCTGATCTGGATCGCCTGGCGCCGTCTGCGTCTCGACTCTGAACGGGCATGCGACGATGGCGTGCTGCGACACGCGGAAGGCGCGGCATACGCAGAGCAATTGCTGCTGCTCGCACGTCGCCTGTCGACGACGTCATGGACCGGAGTGTCCATGGCCAGCCGAACCGATCTCGCCACGAGGATTTCGGCCGTGTTGGATTCCACTCAGCGACGCAACCGGCCTGGCGTGCCCTCGACAATCACAAGCGTAGCCGCCGTCGTCGTGATGCTGCTCGCACTCTCACCGGTACAGGCGGTTCGCGGGTCTGCTCCCGATAACAGCGTCGAGGAAAGTCGCGCGACCGCCAGGCTGGCGGGGCGCCTCGTCGATCCGTTTGGAGGAGCGGTCGAAAACGTGAAGTTGTACCTGGAACGGGTGTGGGGCGAGTCGCACGAGGGGCAAACCGACCAGGCGGGGCATTTCGTCTTCGATGCGCTGCACCCGGGCACGTATCTACTGGCAGCCCCGATGGACTTCGTGCCGCCGACAACTATCGTGATTAAGCGCGGCGAGTTCGTCGAGCGCGACATTCGAATGGAGATCGACACACTGACCGATTCTTTCACCGTGTGCGCGGACTGCCCGCCGGAGATCGACACCTATGTGCCGCCTGACTCGCTTGTCGCCGAGTTTCAGCGCGACCGCGAGGCGTCATGGAATCAACCGGTGCGCGGCCCGGAGCCGGTGGGCGGCTGGGAGTTTTATTGGACGCGGTTACCCGAGTATCCCCGGTCGCTCAAGGACGCGAGGCTGGAGGGAAAGGTCGTCGTCGAAGGGCGAATCGGGACCGACGGCTTTGCCAGCGGTTTGCGAGTGGTGTCGGATGTCCACCCGGCGCTGGCGAGCGCGGCCCTGGA
>DASRJE010000230.1:0-14373 GCA_035649635.1 Vicinamibacterales bacterium
GGGGCCGACACAGAAGGCGACGGCCGCCTTGGCGCGCCAGCCGTCCCTGGCGAAGAGTTGGCCCAGCGCATGCCACTGCTGGTCGTCGATGTCGTTGGCCAGCGCGTGGCTGATGTTGTCGACGGCGATATATGCGACCGAATGGGAGAGGCGGCGCCTCGCATCTGCGATCGCCGCCTGCATGTCACGCGGCGGATGCAGCGCGTCTCGAACGACGGCGAGCGGCGGGAGCAGCGCACCCACACCGGCGACTTTCGTGCCCGCGGGCAGTTGCACGGGCTTCCCTGAAACGGGATGGTCGAGGAAGAAGTCCGGAACGACGCCGTCCGTGAGAGTGCCTCGGTCCGCGGTGGGCGCGGGCCTGTCGGGCGCGTTCTTACCGATCTCCGGCGCGGTCACCAGGCGACTCTTGGCCCAGCCCTGGTAGTAGTCGGTCGCCATGATCGGGAAGATGCGCATCTCGCGAATGCGCCAGATTCCATCGGTGGCCTTGGCGAATCGATTCTCGATCACATCGATCCCGAGCGACGCGGTGCCAGCGTTGTAGTCGCCGAGCATGTTGAACACGACGCCGCGCGTGCGCGCCTCTCGCCCGGCCGGCGAGACAGAGACGAGGAGGTTGGAGATGAGCCGATTGTTCATCTGACCGTAGCGCAGACCTTGCGGGCCCGACCGTTCATGGAACCGACGGATGCTCGCGACGCCTTCATAGATGCCCACGTCGGCCAGTTCGAGAACGGCGTCGCTGCTGAACAAATCGGTGGCGTCGTCCCACATCTTCCGATCGACGTAGTAGCCGTACGCGTTCTGCAGATTGGCGACCTTGTCCTCGTCGTTCATCGCCTGGATACGCCGGTCGAGCGCAGCGAGCGTGTCTGACGGTGCCCCCGCGATCGCCGGGATCGTCATCCCGCTTGGAATCGGCGGGATGGGAACGCCAGCCTCTGCCGATGTGTAGTGGAACGGAACGAGCTTGACGTCGCGACCACCCGTGACCCACCCGGTCTCATACGGGCCGGCGGTCTCCATGTAGTAGTCGAGGCGCGAGATCTTCCAGACTCCACCCTCCTTCACGTACTCGTTCTCGCTGATGCCCTGCTCCCAACGCGCGTCTCCGCCCAGTTGTCCGATCATCGAGAACTCGTGCCAGCGGCCTTTGGCTGTCTTCCCGTCGGCCGAGAGATTCAGGACTGGCGCGTCTTCGAGCATGGTGTGCAGGCCACCCGCAGGTAAGCCCTCGCGGCCGTTGCCCCATGTCGTCAGGAGATACTTACTGATCGCCGCGCGGCCTTTCAGGCGCTCGTCACCATAGATGGCCTCGGCATCGCTGGTGAAGAGCAACCCCATCTCGCTCCACAGGCCGAACTGGGCATAGTGCGCGTAGGAAATCTGCAGGCGCTTGACTGCACGGATATCCTCGGCACGCTGGACTTCCAGGGAGAGCCTGGCAAGGTCAGCAGCGTCGTCCACCGCGCGCACAGCGGGAGTGGGACGTGCGATCGCGACAGCGATCAGGAAGAACGCGAATCGTGTTCTCATACGCGTGTCGCACAGCATAACGCCGGCGATTCCCATCCGGAAGGGAGGAAACAGTGAGGAGACATCTGTTCGCGGTGGTGATGCTACTCGCCGGATCTGCGTTCGCGCAGCAGCGCGCGCCCGAGATCGCCTTCACGTCGGTCCCCGACTACCCCAATCTTCCGGCGGGCATGAACTTCGGCGAAGTCCCGGGCGTGGCAGTGAACTCGACCGGCCACGTGTTCGTCTTCTCGCGCTCGAACAGCGCGAACGGCCCCGCGTTTGGCGCCGCTGCCGCCCAGCTCTTCGAGTTCGATCAGAACGGCAAATTCGTGCGCGAGATTGGCCAGGGCCTCTACGCCTGGTCGGAGGCGCACAGCGTGCGCATCGATCGGAACGACAACATCTGGGCCATCGACAAGGGCTCGAACATGGTGGTCCGGTTCAACCCGCAGGGCCGCGTCGTGTGGGTGTTCGGACGGAAACAAGAGGCGGCCGACGGCGCCGAGCCGCTCGGGCATCCAGACCCGCCGCTGCCGCCGGTGGACGGCAACTTCCGTCAGCCGACCGACGTGGCCTGGGACTCGCTGGGCAACATCTACATCACCGACGGGTATATCAACTCGCGCGTCGCCAAGTACGACAAGAACGGCGACTGGGTGAAGTCATGGGGATCGAAGGGCACCGGCCCTGGCCAATTCGACATCCCGCATTCGATTGCCATCGACCTGCGAGACAACATCTACGTCGGCGATCGCACGAACCATCGCATCCAGGTGTTCGACACCGACGGCAACTTCAAGCGGATGTTTTCCATCGATGTGCCACCCGATCCCACGTCTCGCCCCGTCAACGGCCCGACGCCCACCGGCGAACGTCTCAAGCAGGCGATTGGAGCCCCCAATTCGCTCTGCATCACGCCCGGGCCCACTCAGGTGCTCTTCGTTGGAGAATCGACATACCCTGGACGAATCTTCAAGGTTGCCCTCGACGGCACCGTGCTGGGAGTGATCGGTCGATCGGGACGCAACCTCGGACAGTTTTCCGGTGCGCACGCGCTCGCGTGCCCCACGGAGCGTGAGCTGTACGTCGGCGAGACTTCGAATTGGCGGGTACAAAAACTGCTCCTGCGCTGACCTGTGATCACAGTAGAGCGCAGAGATGCCGCAGGCGGCGTACCACGTTCGAAGATCGGAGGTAGACGTGAGCGTTGCACCGGACATCCCGAGACGGAAACACAAGGTCGCCATTATGAACGCCGTCCACGACCTGCCGGTGCTGGTCGCGCGCGACGAAGGCTTCTTTGTCGATGAGGGGCTCGACCTCGATTTCGTGACCACGCCGGGCATGGGACAGGTGACGACGATGCACGAGGTCACGTTCGAGTCGGTATTCGATCGGCCGCTCGACTCGGTCTACAACGAGGGCGGCATCGATCAGTACCGTATGTGCGAGTGGGGCATCATGAAGCGCGCAGTGGAGGCGAACACTGAAGGGCGCCGCAGCCGCAAGATCGTTGCGCTTGGTGCTTCGATGTCGAAGTTCGCCATCGTTGTGGCGAAGGACTCGAAGATCTACGAGCCCGAGATGCTGAAGGACAAGTTGATCTCGGTGACGCCGAACAATGGCTCGCACTTCACGATGCTGAAGATGCTCGAGGGTTTTCTCGAGCCGCAGCACATAAAGACAACGAACGCGGGCTCCATGAAGAAGCGGCTCGAGGCGCTCTACAAGGGCGAGGTCGCCGGCGTGGTGCTGATGGAGCCGTGGATCAGCGTCGCGCAGAAGAACGGTCTGCGCATCGTGATCGAGTCACACTCCACACGCAGCGAGGCGGCCAGCGACGAGGTGAACGGGCCGACGCTGGCGGCAATGTTCCGCGCGCAGGCCCGCGCGGTGGAGCTGATTGAAAAGGACCCAACTCCCTTCATCCATTACCTGGTGGCGGAGACCGGCGGCCTGCTCGACCGCAAGGATTTCCAGGCGTGGCGTCTGCAGCACGCGCCGCCGCAGCCCTACACGCGCGAGCGGTTCGAGGATACGTACAACTGGACCGTCAAATGGAACATGACCGTGCCGGGCGCGACCTACGAGAATACGGTCGACAATCGCGCGTGGATCTGAAGCACCTCGGCATCGCAGCACTCTGTCACGCGCACGCTGAAGCGTGCGCACTACTCCGTCATACCAGTGGCGCCATCATGAGATGAATCGTCGCCACGAGCACGATAAGCATCACTGTCGCTGCGAGGCCAATCCACATCATCCGCGCTATGCTCACCTCGCCGGCGGCAAACGCGGTCGCCGAGGTCGCACCCGCCCACGGGAAGATCAGTCCTACGCCGACATGGCCGAGCAGAATCGCCATCGAGGCGGGATTGAATCCGATCTGCTGGGCGGCGGGAACGAAGATGCTCGCGAAGAGCGCCGTGCCTGAAATGAAGTTCGTCGCGATACCCGCAGCCGCTGCGGCGACGTAGGGCAGCATCGTGGCACCGATTCCCAAACGACTGACCATGCGACCTACGGTTTCCGCGACGCCGAACTGCGTCAGCGCGTCGGTCATCGCGACCGCGCCGGCAACGAGGAACATGGTGTTCCACGGGCCATGCTGTTCGGCATCACGCCATGACAACAGCGCTCCGCCCGCGCGCGCACGCGCGCCGTCTTCCGACGAGCGGATCGTGAAGAGCAGGAACAACACGGCCGGTGGCACGACCCAAACCGGAAGCGCCCGCGCGGCCGCCGCCGTGACGGGATGGTTACTGCCCAACGCGACCTCGAGCAAGGTCGGGAGCGTAAAGAGCGCCACCATGATCGCAAAGACGACCAGCACGCGGACTTCGTTCGCTCGCATCGGCCCGAGCTTGGCGCGCTCGGCCCGGAGAAACGCTTCGCCGCTCGGCAGCGCCCGGATCTCCGGCGGAACGACGATCCACAGCAGTGCGTAGAACGCGACGAGCAGCGCGAGACAGACTGGCATGCCAACGATCATCCACTCGAAGAACCCGAGCTGCCGGCCCGTGACCTGCTCGAGGATGGCGACGGCGATCGCGTTGTGTGGCACGCCCATGATCGTCGCGGTGCCGCCGGCGACCGATGCGTAGAACGTTCCCAGCGTGATGAAGGCAGCAAAGTTGGCCGTGGCCGCGCGAGCGGTGCCCGACATGGTCCAGGTGTGGCGCACCACCGACATTCCGATTGGCACCGTCATCGCCACGGTGGCGGCGTCGGAGACAAACATGGAGATCGCGGTAACGATGAGCATATAAATGAATGTCAGCCGGTGCATCCGGCCCCCGATGCCGCGCAGCGCGAGAAACGCGAGGGCGAAGCGGTACGCGAGTCCGTGCTTCTCGATCGCGTACCCCATGAGCACGGTTCCGAGGATCCAGAAGAAGATCGGCTGGCCGTACAGCCGCATCGTCTCGGCGATGTTCATCACGCCGGCGGCAGGAAATACGAGAAACGGCAGCATCGCAGCCACGGCCCAGGGCATCGGCTGCGTCATCCACCAGACGATCACGCAAACGAAGGTCGCGAGCGCGAGGCGTCCCTCGTACGACAGCCCGAGCGGCACGGCTGCCGTTAACGCGAACGCCGCGGGACCGGAGAGCAGTCGGAGCAGGAACAAGAGCCGAAATGCTACACCACGGCTCGTTAGACGTCTTGAACGGTCAGAATCCTTACCGACGAGGCGAGTGTCTGCGATCCGTTCAATTCCCAATCTCCGATTTCCAACCACCAATGCGGCGAGCTATGTTGGGAGTTGGAAGTTGGGAGCTGGGAGTTGACAACTCGTTCTCGTCTCTCTGTGGAACGACCCCGGTTGAAAACGGCGCTCGTGGCGCGCGGACACACGCAGGCGCTCAGGGACGGCACCGTGCGGCCGCGCACGTGCGACCTCGCGTTCGAAGACGTGCCCGTGATCATCCAGGCGTTCCGCCGGATGGTGCGAGGACTCGAGTTCGACGTCGCGGAGCTGGCGATCACGACCTACATCTGCGCGCGGGCACATGGCAAGCCGTTCACCGCAATTCCAGTATTTCCAATGCGCGCGTTTCATCATGGCGCGATCCTGCACCACACCGGCAGCGGTATCCGGACGCCGAAGGATCTCGAGGGCCGGCGGATTGGCGTCAATCGCGGTTATACGGTCACGACTGGTGTCTGGGCGCGCAGCATTCTTCAGCATCAGTACGGCGTCGATCTGAACAGCATCACGTGGGTGCTGTCTGGCGACGAGCATGTGGAGGAATGGCAGCCGCCCGTCAACGTCGTGTCGATTGAGCCGGGAAAGAAGATGGAAGACATGCTGGTCTCAGGGGAAATCCCTGCCGCCATCGGCGTTCACGTGGACTCGCCCGAGGTGAAGCCGCTTATACCAAATGCAGCGACAGCAGGCCTCGACGCGCTGCGGTCACGCGGCCTTCACCCGATCAACCACACCATAGTGGTGAAAAACGATCTACTGGACGCCTATCCCGATCTCGCGCGCGACCTGTTCGAGGCATTCACCGAAGCCAAGCGGCTCTACATCGATCGTGTGGACGATCCGATGCTGCTCAGGGTGAAGGAGATCATCGGCGACCCGCTGCCCTACGGCGTCGAGCCGAACCGCAAGATGCTCGAGGCTATCATCCAGTACGCGGGCGAGCAGGGGATCATCCGGCAATCGTTCGCTGTCGAGGATCTCTTTGTCTCAGACTGACCGCTAGCGCGCCAAGGGAGCAGAGGGCGCGGGGAAAACCAAAACGCAGGGAGCGCGGAGGAGCAGAGGTACGCGGGACAAAAGACGTCGCAGATGGCGATTGGCGCCTACACTACAACCCTCGAACCGGGCGACCGCCGCGCACGTCGTCCGCGTATGCGGTGATCGCGTCGAGCGTGACGCGCGCGACGTTCGCATACCGCGCCACATCATCCTCCAATGCGCGGGCGACGTTGCCGATTGCGTTCCCGATCGAGCGAACGCGGCCATCGAGCCCCGGACTGCCACCGAGACCGCCGAGCACGGGAATCGAAACGGCCTGCGTCACGGCAGGGCCGGCGACGGGACCGGAATGCCTGAAGTCGAGCATTGCTGCACCAGCGTCTTCGAGCAGTCGCGCCTGCGCGACGCAGGCGTCGGTCTCGTGCGCGCTGAATTGCGCCCACACCGGAATGCCGGTACTAACCACCGCACGGACGCCGGCGGCGTCGGTGTCCAGCTTCACCATCTCCGCGCCACCTTCGTCGACGATCACGCGCGCGGCACGGACAATGGCATCCGGCCCATCGCGCATCGCTCGAGTCGGAACATCACAGCTGACCAGCGCTCGCCTCACGCCACGACGGACGCCGCGGCAGGCGAGGACCATCTGGTCGAGCGTGACCTCGGTCGCGCTCTCATGCCCCCATAGCGTGACGCCGACCGAGTCGCCAACCGAGACGAGGTCCACGCCGCCACGGTCCGCAATCTGCGCCATCTGGTAGTCGTAGACGACAATTCCGACGATCTTGCGACCATCGCGCTTCATCTGCTGCAGCGTGGACAGCGTTACCCGGTCGGTCACGTCGCCAATGGTATGCGGAATGCCTCGCAGTTGAATGCTTCGCGTAGAGCGGGGGCTTGAGCCCCCGCGTTGACGATCACGCGCAGGCTAAAGCCTGCGCTCTACTTCGAGGTGCTCGCTAGCGGAAAGATTTGAGGATATCGTCCACGTAGTCGTCCTCATTCGCCACGACGACCATCAGCGACCACGGGCGGACCTGAGCAAGCGTCCTCGAGAGGGCTTCGTGAGTGACCTGCGCGGCACGCACAATGACGGTGTGAGTCATCACTCGCCGTGCGCTGCACGCTTCTCCAATGATCTCTGCTGCATGCGCGTTGTTGCCGGCGCCGACGATCATCAAGACGAGGTCCGTGTCCGTCACGCCGGAAACCAGATCCGCGATCTCGTGCTCATTGGCGGTGTCGAGATTGATCGTCCGGATCACGCGCCCGGTCGGCGGCTGCGCCTCGATGCGGAACTGCGTCACACCGTGGCCGGCTCGACACCGGGCTGCGCGATGAGGGCCTCGCGCGCCGCATCCTCGAACGACTGCTCGGGCGGCAGCACCAGGGAGGCAGATCGTACCCGCTGATGCGCCGGATCCACGCCGGGCGGCGTCGTGCCCGATCCCTCGAGCGCCCGTAGTGCGCGCAACAGCCGTTGCCGCGCCATGATGATGCCGCTGTCGGTCGAGACGAGCGTCTCCTTCGTTCGGTCGACGATCGGGCCCATGCTCTCCTGGAGCGACGCATCCTGCATCGCGAAGCCTTCGATTCCGCTGAAGGTGCGCCCTTCGCGCTGGGCGGCCCGGTCCATCAGGTAGTCGTTGTCCTTGTTGGCAAGCGGGCGATAGGTGCCGGGCACGTACTGGACGTGAATCCCCTTACCGTCACGCATCGCGGCGACCTCGTTATCGGTGAGCGCGCGCGTCGGGTGGTAGTCGAAGCTCCACGTCCAGCAGTTGTCGTCGTCAATCGGAATCCACAAGTGGCCATGGATCGGGTGGCCGCCGCGAGGTGGAATCATCGTGTAGGAGGGCATCACCCACTGCGTGATCCGCCAGTAGTAGTGACCGTTGTCCGCGTTCCGGCGCGCACCGATGTAGAGGCCGCCGGCGCTTTCGACCACTTCAAAGACCGGCCGCATGTCGGCCAGGTTATACCTGTTACCGCGCGTTCCCTTGAAGAGCGGATCGGTCTTGAGGTCGCCGCGATGAAGGAACGAGACGTGGCTGGAGTCGATGCCGCCTTCCATCGCTTGAAGCCAGTTGCTCTCCTGCAGGCGCTTCGATACGAACGAGTGCGGGGCCGGCACGGTGGCGAACTCGTATTCCGGCAGCGGCGGCTGGCTGCTCGGCGGGCCCATGTAAGTCCACAACACGCCGCCGCGCTGTACGAGCGGATACGACTTGAGCCTGACCTTTTTCGCGAAGGCTGAATGCTCTGGCTCGTTCGGCATGTCGACACACTGCCCGTCGACGTCGTACTTCCACCCGTGATACGGGCAGCGCAGGCCACATTCCTCGTTGCGGCCGAACCACAGCGACACACCGCGATGCGCGCAGAACTCGTCGAGCAGGCCGAGTCGACCGTCGGTGTCGCGGAACGCAATCATCCGTTCCGACAGCAGCTTCACGCGCACCGGCGGGCAATCTGGCTCCGGCAGCTCCTCGGAAAGCAGGGCGGGAATCCAGTAGCTGCGAAACAGGCGGCCGAGCGGTGTACCAGGGCCGGTCCGCGTCAGCCGATCGTTCTGCTCCTGGCTGAGCATCCTGTGGGTATCCTACCTCCGACGCCAACTAGCCGAGGGCTCCGCCCTTGATATCCCCGCGAAGCCTCGGCTAGTTCACAGTGTCTTCTCGGCGCGCTTCGCGCGCCCAGCCCATTATGCGGTACAACAACGAGCACAATATCGGCGTTCGAGCCCGCATAACAGGCTAATGGATCGATTCCGGCTGGCGGGTGTCATGGGCTGGCCCGTGATGCACTCGCGCTCGCCCGTGCTTCACAACTATTGGTTCCGGCGGTACGGACTGCAAGGGACGTACGTGCCGCTGGCCATCGAGCCGCAGGGCTTGGAAGCAGCACTGCGTGCGCTGGCGCCACTTGGATTCGCCGGGTGCAACCTGACGATACCCCACAAGCAGCGCGCGATCACGATGGTGGATGAGGTCGATCCCGTCGCGAAGCGGATCGGCGCCATCAGTTGCGTCATTGTCCGCCCGGACGGCTCGCTCACCGGCACCAACAACGACAGCTATGGCTTCGTGCACAACATCATGCATGAACGGCCGCAGTGGCGAGCCGACGCGGGGCCGGCAGTGCTCATCGGCGCCGGAGGCGGCGCGCGTGCCGTCGCCTATAGTCTTGCCGATCGAGGGGCTCCCGAAATCCGCGTCGTCAACCGAACGTTCGAGCGTGCCCAGGCGCTGGTGTCCGCATTTGGCCCGCCGCTCACCGCGATTCGCTGGGAGGACCGCCATCGTGCGCTTACGGGCGCGACGATGTTGGTCAACACGACCAACCAGGGGATGGTCGGTGAATCACCGCTCGACCTCAGGCTAGACACGCTACCCGCCCTGGCACTCGTCTGCGACATCGTCTACGTGCCGCTCGAAACGCCACTCCTGGCGGCAGCGCGCGGACGCGGCAATCCTATAGTCGACGGTCTCGGGATGCTGCTACACCAAGCGCGACCTGCCTGGCAGGCGTGGTTTGGGATCGCACCCGAGGTCACTCCCGAGCTGCGAGCGCTGATCGAAACGACATTCACAGCCTCGAGTGGTCGTGCTCCCACGTCTTCTTGAACTGCGTCGCCGACCAGAGCTTCTCGCGTCATGCAACCGACGGATTTCGAGTAGACGCGCTAATGCTTTCTATCGTTCAGCTCGTCTCTGATAACGTTCCCGAGTGGTGCGCCGTCCACCCGACGGAAGGTTCGTGATGTTTGTATCGGACCGCGATGGTCCGTTCGATCTCTGGATGACACAAGTCGGAAGCCGTGTGTTTCGGAACCGTACCGAAGGCAACGACTGCTGCTGCCAGCATCAGAAGTGGCGGCTTCTCTGGCGACAGCTCGCAAATCTGGCTCGGCGCGGTGACCCGTCCAAGAGGATGCGAATCATGCCGCCACGGGATCCGGTATTCGTCTCGGACGTCGATGGCGCCAACGCTCGTCAGATCAAAAGTGTTCTCCACGCGATGACGCATTAAGACACGCTCTCGCTGCTGCGGTAGTATCCTTTGACGCCGCATGTCGCTCTCCAGAGGTGACGTTCTCGGTCCATATGAAGTCCTCGGACTCATCGGCAAGGGAGGAATGGGCGAGGTGTATCGGGCGCACGACCCCCGCATGGGCCGAGACGTCGCGATCAAGGTGTCCTCCGAGCGTTTCAGCGATCGATTCTCGAGGGAAGTGCACGCCGTCGCTACCTTGAACCATCCGAACATCTGCACGCTGCACGACGTCGGCACGAACTATCTCGTCATGGAATTGGTGGAGGGTCCAACGCTCGGCGAGCGCATTCGAGAAGGCGCGCTGCCGCTGGACGAAGCGCTCGCCATCGCCCGGCAAATTGCCGATGCCCTCGAAGCGGCTCACGAGAAGGGAATCGTTCATCGCGATCTCAAACCCGAGAACATCAAGATCAAGCCGGGCGGCGTGGTGAAGGTGCTGGACTTCGGCCTTGCGAAGGCTGACGCAGGCGTTGGCGCGAGAAGCACGGACGATTCGCCGACGTTCAGCGCGAGCGCAACCGAGGCCGGCATGATCGTTGGCACCGCCTCGTATATGGCCCCGGAGCAGGCGAAGGGCAAGGCGGCCGACAGGCGGGCTGATGTCTGGTCCTTCGGTGTGGTCTTGTACGAGATGGTCACAGGCCGGCGACTCTTTCCAGGCGAGACGACGACGGAGGTCCTGGCGTCCGTGCTGAAGGAGCAGCCGGATTGGAATCGGGTTCCTTCGCAAGTACAGCGACTGCTGCGACGGTGCCTGGAGAAAGATCCAGAGAGACGACTGCGGCACATCGGCGATGCAATGGATTTGGTGGATGATGGCGCGCCGGCCGCGGCTGGACAGGCAAAGTCCGGAGACAGACGGCGGTGGCTCTGGGCGAGCCTAGCAGCGTGCGCGACCCTCGCGGCGGTCGCGGCCGTGGCGTGGCGAGCTCCGTGGCAAAGCACATCGACGCCCAACGAGCCTTCCACACGCTTCCAGGCTCCGCTGCCAGGAAATCAAAGCGGGACGCTGACGGTGTCGCCAGACGGCCGTCGGCTCGCGTACTACGGCCTGACAACAGAGAGTGCGGGCATGAGCCTTCTCGTCCGTGATCTCGGTGAGTCGGAGTGGCGGCTGCTCGCCAGTGTCGACAGCATCGCTGGCGGCAATATATCCGTATGGTCTCCAGACAGCCGGTTCATCGCGTTCCAGGCAGCCGGCCAACTCAGGAAGGTCAGTGCGACTGGTGGCCCTCCGGAGACGATCTGCGCTTTGCAAGGCCTGTTTCTCGGGGGCGCGTGGAACCGTGACGGTGTGATCGTTTTCGGCAGCCCTCAGGGTCTGATGCAGGTTCCGGCCGCTGGCGGCGATCCCGTGTCGCTGACCGCCATCGACGCCTCGCGAAAAGAGCTGTCTCACGTCGCTCCTTCGTTTCTTCCCGACGGACGCCATTTTGTATACAGGCGCAACGCCAACCCGGCGGAGAACGGCGGGCTTTACCTGGGATCGCTGGATGGCGCGCCAGGCGGGCAACCTTCGCAACGGATTGCGAATCTGCCGCCGAGCGTGTACGTCCCCGCGACGGACGCACCCGGTGGACGCCTCGTATTCGTTCGCCAGGGAACGCTGCTTGCGCAGGCGTTCGATACCGGAAGATTCGAAATGGTTGGAGAACCGGTGCCGATAGTGGAACAGGTGAGCCAGTTTTCCGTCTCGCAAACCGGAGTGCTTGCCTACCGCAATCTCGGCCCTGGCCGTGACCTGCAACTCACGTGGTACGACCGACAGGGAAACGCTATGGGTACAGTGGGAAAACCAGCACCCTTCCAGTTTCTCACGCTGTCGCCGGACGCCACCCGCGCGGCCGTGTACATGACCGAGCAGGGGAACACGGACATCTGGCTGGTCGATCTCGCCACGGGCGGCCGTACCAGATTCACCTTCGATCCCGCGAATGAGAACAACCCCGCGTGGTCCCCCGACGGCGCCTATGTGGCATTCACGCGCGCTGGCGGCGTGAACGCGATCTTCAGGAAGGCTGCGACACTCGAAGGGAGCGAAGAAGAGCTGTTCAAGCTGGGGCCGAAAGGAAGACCCGATGTCAGCAACTTTTCCCGGGACGGACGCTTTCTCACCGTCAGCCCACTCACCGCAGGGGGGCAGGATCTTTGGGTCCTGCCGCTCACTGGCGAACGCAAACCGATTCCATTCATCGAAAGTCCGTTCGCCGAAGTTGGCGGCCGTTTCTCGCCGGACGGGAGATGGATCGTCTATATATCGAACATGTCCGGCAGAAACGAAATCTGGGTCCGGCCGTTCAATCCATCTTCGCCCGGTGAGGCCTCCTCTACTGGCGGCCAATGGATGGTTTCTCAAGGCGCGATCGGCATGCCGCGATGGCGGAGCGATGGGAGGGAGTTGTTCTATCTGGCGTCCGATGGCGGAATCATGTCGGTCGAGACAACGACAAGCCCAACCTTCAAATCCGGCCCGTCCCAGCTGCTCTTCCGACTGTCGAAAGTGTTCCTCAGTTCGTCCTCCGTTGGTACTCCTGGGACGCTGGCAGATGTCACAGCTGACGGCAAACGTTTCCTGATCGCGATGCCCGTCGTCGATAGCGCGCCGGAACAGTTCACCGTCGTGTTGAATTGGCCGGCGTGGTTGAAGCGGTAGAGCCTTATGCACGGAGCGGCTGCTCCGTACGTTGTTAGACAGCGTATCCCTGGCAGAGGCGGACGATCGGCACGAGTTGCCAGTCGAAGTCCGCGAGTCGATCCGGTCCAAGCCGTTCCACGGTTCTCAGCACACTGGTGGCGTCGGTCAGGAGCCGTTCGACATCAATGCCCTGGCAGCGCGGCGAGAACGGCGCCAAGTAGCGCGTGCCGCGCGTCAACATGTATATCGTCCCGTGGTGATTCCGCCGCCGAAGATGGTAGAGAGCGACGCCAATCTGCAGAATGCCTTGATAGAGGCGGCGTACGTCGCGTGGTTCAGCCCTCCACAGCAGCTCCAACGTTTCATGCTGCTCGAAGTACTCACCGCGGTTGAATTGCGCGATCCCCTCTAACAGTCGGGGCGGTGGAGACTCGTCGCACTCATGCATGGTCGCCGATCAGGGTATAGGCAATTGGTGTCCGATATCCACAGCCCTTTGTATCCTCTCGTTGAGCCAAACGAAAGGGCGAAGAGCTCGCAGCGCAGCTCGCCAAGAAGTCGGCCGTCAGGCAAGCCCGAAAGAAGGTCGCTCGAGTGCGAGGCGAGGCCGCAGCACTGGTCAGCAAAGTGGCGGACAAGGTCATCGGCCGTGCACGCAAGCGTAAACGGGCAAGGGTCGCGGCCGCTGTTGTTGGCGCGGCAACTGCTACCACTATCAGCTTTGCTCGCAAACGAAAGCGCTAAAGGCGCTACTCCAGGGTAAACCGGGTCAGAATTGCCCGCATCTGTGGTTTGAATGCAGGCTGAGGACAGAGCGAGGCCGAGGGATTGAGCGGTCGGACCGTACCAGGAAATCAAGGAAAATCTGTTGGAACAAAGGACACATTGGTGTAACCTCCGCTCAATACGTGACCGTGTGCGGTGGGAGGGAGCGAGTAATGATTCGAACCCGAGCACTGGCGTCAGCAACCATGGTCCTTGCGGGCGGGGCTTTTCTTGCGGCGGCAACTCCGCCCGCGCAAAATTCCTTTGCCGCTTCCTCCTCCGCGACGGCGACCGCCCATCGCGCGACACTGGATAAATACTGCGTCAGTTGTCATAAAGCCCCCACGCCGGTTGCCGGACTGCGACTGGACACCCTGGACACGGCGAATTTCGAGACCGACGGCGCGACGTGGGAGAAGCTGGCGCGCAAGCTGCGGAACCGCGAGATGCCACCTGTCGGCGTGCCGCGACCCGATGCGGCCACCTACGACGCACTCGTCAAGTACATCGAGACCGGGCGTGATCGCCTGGCGCAGGTGAAACCCAATCCCGGACGCCCCACGCTTCATCGTCTCAACCGGACGGAGTACGGAAATGCCGTTCGAGATTTGCTGGCGCTGGAGATTGACGTCGCGGAGTTATTGCCGGCCGACGACATCGGCTACGGCTTCGACAACATCGCAGA
>DASRJE010000231.1:0-8686 GCA_035649635.1 Vicinamibacterales bacterium
CCGACATGCCGACGGTGAACAGGATCGTTTCACCGTCGGGCAGCCACTGCGGCCAGCGGTGACTGAATTCCCCTTGCGCGACGTCGAGCATCGTCAGGCGCTGCGTCGTGCCTCCGTCAGCGGAGACCCGCGACAGCCCCGAACCCGTCGCCGCCGCGAACGCGATGACATCGTGAGATCCCCAGCTCCCTCCCAGTCCCACTGGGGCGTCGCACAACGCGATCGGCTGGCCGCCTTGGAGGTTGACCTTCTTGAGTTGCCCATCCGAGAAGAATGCCACCCACTGACCGTCCGGCGAGAAGAACGGACTGATCGCGTTCGTCGTCCCCGCAATCGGTACCGGATCGATCGCGTTCAATATTCGCTGGAACAGCTGCGTGCGGCCACCGCGGCTGCCCACGTAGACGATCCGTGTTCCGTCGGGCGAGATCACCGCGCTTGGAAAGTCGAGCGCGCCCAGCGGAGTCGACGGCAGCGGCACGACAAAGTGCGCCGGCCGATCGACGTCGGAGGTCGATCTCGTCGTCGGCATCGTCAGCGCGCCGAGTGCGAAGCCTGTCGCGAGCAGGCCCGTCGTCGTCCCGAGCCACAACCACTTTCGGGTCGCGGGAGCCGTCGACGCTGCTGCGTCGGTCGTCGTGTCCTCGAGCTCGAGCCGGGCGTCGGCGATGTCGCGCAACCGCTGTTTCGGATCACGCTGCAGACATCGTCGCAGCACGCGCGTGATCGCCGGCGGCGCATCCGCCGGAATCGCCGTCCAGTTCACGGGGCGTTCCATCACGGCCGCGATCGTGTCCGCCGTGGTGGGCCCGGCAAAGACGGGACGACCGACGACCATTTCGTAGACCACGCAGCCGAACGCCCAGATGTCAGTGCGACGATCGATGTCCTGCCCGCGGGCCTGCTCGGGGCTCATATAACCCATCGTGCCCGCAATGACGCCCTCACGAGTCTTGACGCTTCCCGTCAACAAATCCGAGTGTGAGCCGTCGCTCCCCCGCGTCGTCTTGGCCAGACCAAAGTCCAGCACCTTGACCACGCCATCTGGTGTCAGCTTGATGTTGGCCGGTTTGAGGTCGCGATGAATGAGGCCTTTATCATGAACACTCTCGAGTGCGGCGGCCAACTGGCACGCGATGCGCACGACGTCGGACGCAGGCAGCGGCCCGGCCACGAGACGATCCGCGAGAGTCTCACCGGGAACGAACTCCATGACGACGAAGGCCATACCATCGGTCTCGCCCAACTCGTACACGCTGGCGACGCTGGGGTGGCCGAGCGCGGCGAGCACGCGAGCTTCGCGACGGAGCCGGTCGAGGTGATTCGCGTCGAGCAGATGTGGATGGACGACTTTCAGGGCGACGTCGCGCTGTAGTCGGCTGTCACGCGCGCGGTAGACGACGCCCATGCCGCCCTCGCCGAGCGTCTCGAGAATTTCGTACGTCCCCAGTCGAGTGCCGATGGTCACGGACACGGCACTTATGGTGAGACGGGGGGATGGGGCCGCGTCACAGGCGGATTATAGCGAGTACGGCATGCTATCCTCCTGGACGATGGCGAACGGCCTCAGGCTCAGCGTAGTCGCAGGCATTGTCGCTGCGGGCTTGGCGGGCGCGTGTCGCGACGCCGCTGCCCCGGCACGCGACAAGAACGCTACGCTTTCGTCCAGCGCGGCCCCTCGTTCGCTCTCGGTCGGTGATCTGGCACCGGAGTTCTCGCTGCCCGGCACCGACGGGAAGCAGTACAGCCTCGCCAGCTATCGAGGTCGCCAGGCCGTCGTCCTCGCGTGGTTTACTCACGCGTTCTCAGAGGGTTGAACGGCCCAATGCAGCTCACTCCGTGAGAGTGGGGATCGGATCCGCGCGTTCGACGTCGCGTACTTCGGTATCAGCGTCGATACTCCGGAAGAGAACAAGGCCTTCGCGCAGTCTCTTGGGGTGGACTATCCTTTCCTCAGCGATCCGTCGAGGACAGTCGCGAACGCTTATGGCGTCGTCGACCCGGATCAACCGTTCGCGTCCCGGTGGACGTTCTACGTCGGTGCCGACGGACGGATCACCTATATCGACAAGCGCGTGAGGCCCGCCACTCACGGTGAGGCCATTGCCACCAAGCTCGCCGAGCTCGGTGTGCCCCGCCGATAGGGCTATGGACTTCAGGCTTCGTCCCGCCGCGATGATCCACGCGAGATAGATTTGAAGAGAGAATCGCCACCCTGAGAGGCCCCCCACTTGGCCTGCTGTGCATTCGACCAGACTGTGAACGAACAGTTCACACGCGAAAAGGCGAATCAGGAACTGGAGCACTATCGCCGAAAGGGGGTCGGTCCAACGACCCGCCGGCTCATTGATGGTCTCGCCCGTGCCGGGCTCATGGAGGGCACTCTGCTCGATATCGGTGCTGGCGTAGGCTCATTGACCTTCGAATTGCTCGATCGCGGGTATCGTCATGCCGTCATCGTCGAAGCTTCCGGCGCCTACGCCGAAGCCGCATCAGACGAGGCCGCGCGCCGAGGCCGCACAAATGACGTCGCTTTCGTGCGAGGAGATTTCCTCGACGTGGCCGGGACCACGTCATCTGCCGATGTCGTGGCACTCGATCGCGTGGTCTGCTGCTATCCCTTGTATGAGAACCTGCTCACCGAGGCGCTGCTCCACGCCGAGCGCGGCTTTGCGCTGTCGTACCCCAGGGACCGATGGTTCGTCCGAGCGGTGCTGGGATTGGAAAACGGCCTTCGGCGATGGCGCAAGAACGGTTTTCGGACGTTCGTCCATCCCGAAGTCCAGATGCGCGAATCGATCGGGCGAGCGGGCTTCGCGCTGATCTCTTGCCAGCGCACGGTCGTCTGGTCGGCGGATGTCTACCTACGGCGCACCGTACCGCCGACTCAGACGCCGTCAGGGCGGCGCGTCATGTAAGAGAACGGCGCCAAGGACTACATCCCGCCGAACACAAATGACCGCACATCCCGAGCGCATCGGCATGTACGCGCTCATTCGCAAGTCGTCTCCAGCGGGTAAGGTAGTGTCACGCGGTTCACGTCTGACACTCTACCGCGAGTTCATAAATCGTTACTCGGCGGCCTTGCGAGGGCGCGGCGGTGCCGCATGCGTCGGAAAGGTCCGCTCCAGCAGCTGCAGCATCGCGCGGCAGGCGGCGCCGTGGTGTTTGTGCAGGTGGTCGACCACGAAGAACTCGCGTGTCGGCAGTCCGGTCTGGATGTGAACGCGTGCGACGCGACGGCGCGCGAGATCCTCCTCGACGGTGAGTCGCGAGACCATCGCGATGCCCAGGCCGGCCATCACGGCTCGCTTGACCGCGTCGGGGTTGTCGAAGGTCATCATGCGTGTCGGTGCAAGCCGGTGACGGTGCCACCAACCGGCCAACTGCCGCCGAGTGTCGGATCCCTCCTCGCGAAGCAGCCACGTTTGCGTTTCGAGCTGATTTGGCTTTACGACTCGAGCTCGCGCCAGCGGTGAGGTCGGTGGCGCGATGATCACGAACTCGTCCCGCGACAAACCGCGCGCCTGCAGCTCGCTCGATGGGAGCGCGCCGGCGACGATCCCCATATCCAGATCGTTGCGGGCGACGCGCTCGGCGATCGCGTGCATCGGACCGATCTCGAAATGGAGATCGTAGTTCTCATGCTCGTTCCGGTACGTGGCAAGCAGCGCTGGAAGCAAATACAAGCCGGGCGTCGCTGTCGCACCGAGCCGAATGCGGCCGACCGCTCCGCGCCCGACCTCCTGCATCCGTTCATGGGCGCGGTCGACGGCGCCGAGGATGCGGCGTGCTTCCTCCAGGAAGACTTCACCAGCGACGGTCAGCGAGACACGACGGGCTCGATTCAGGAGCTTGGCGCCAACCTCTTCTTCGAGCAGTGCAATCTGGTGTGACACAGCCGGTTGCGAAAGATTGCACAGGCTCGCGGCCCTCGCGAAGTGCCGCAACTCCGCGACGGCGACGAAGGTCCGCAGCTGGCGGAGTTCCATTCGCTCAGTCTATCAGACGGATTCAATCGTTTCATTGGACGAATCAGACGGGGGCTCGTACATTCGCTCTGTCACGAAGGAGAGAACGATGACTCGAATGACGCGATGGGGAGTGACGGCGGCATTGACGGCAGTGCTCGTCGTCTCGGTCGTTGGTGTCGCCACTGCGCAGGACAAGCCAAAGCCGCTCTACGACCGACTTGGCGGTGTCTACAGCATTGCGACGGTCGTGGACGATTTCATCGAGCGCCTGCTCGTCAACGACACCTTGAATGCGAATCCGGCGATCAACAGCGCGCGCGCACGTGTACCCAAGGCTGGCTTGAAATTCCAGGTCACCGCGCTCGTGTGCGGAGCGACCGGCGGGCCCTGCGCGTACACGGGCCGATCGATGAAGGAATCACACCAGCAACTGAACATCACCGAGGGGCAGTGGCAGGCGATGGTGGCGGATTTCCGGAAGACGCTCGACACGTTCAAAGTGCCAGCCAGGGAACAAGAGGAACTGATCACCATTGTCAATAGCACGAAGGTAGACATCGTGGCGCGAGCAACGAGTCAACGGTAGCCGATTAGACACCATGCCTACTCTGGCGACGACAACGGCCGAAACGAGCGCGCTCAAGACTCGACTCAAGGCGACTTGGGAGTCGGGCGATTACGGCGTGTTCGCAAGGTATCTCGAGAAAGGCGCGCTCGAGTTTTTCGATCGCCTGAACATTCCTTCGGGACTCCGCCTCCTCGATGTCGGATGCGGCGCCGGGCAGCTGACGCTTCCGGCGGCCAGGAAAGGGATCCAGGTCACGGGTCTGGATCTTGCGGCCAACCTGGTGCAGCAGGCGCGGACCAAGGCTGCCGAAGCGGGGCTGACGATTCAAGTCGACGAAGGTGACGCCGAGGATCTGCCGTATCCGGACGCATCCTTTGACGTCGTGATGAGCTTGATCGGATCGATGTTTGCGCCACGCCCAGAGCTTGTAGCTTCGGAAATGTGCCGAGTCTGCAGACCGGGCGGGAAGATCATCATGGGCAACTGGACGCCCGAGGGGCACATCGGCCAGATGTTCAAGGTGATCGGCAAGCATGTGCCCCCGCCGCCGAATTTTCCGTCTCCGCTCTTGTGGGGCGATGAGACGACGATCCGCCAGCGCCTCGGCGCCGGCGTGAAGGATCTGCAGATCACGCGTTACCTGTATCCGTTCGACTATCCGTTTGCGCCAGCCAAGGTTGTCGACTTCTTCATTGAGTACTACGGGCCGACCAACAGGGCGTTCGGGTCGCTCAACGACGCAGGCCAGAAGGCGCTGCACGATGACCTCACCGCGCTCTGGGGCCGAAACAACAATGCCACTGATGGAACGACACGGGTGTTGGCGGAATACGTCGAGGTCATCGGGAGCCGGTAGCGCCGTACAACCCGGACGAGCATGACTGCACAACCGGCCGATGCGCCCGTGCGACTGGGTCTTCGCGAGAACGCAGGGCAGTTCGCGCTGCTCGTCGTCGTCAACGCATTCGTCGGCGCGATGGTCGGCCTCGAGCGCAGCATCCTTCCGGCGATCGCGGAACAGGAGTTTCAGCTCGCCGCGCGCACCGCCATGCTGTCGTTCATCGTCGTGTTTGGGATCGCCAAGGCGCTCACGAACTACGGCGCGGGCCGGCTCTCGGACCGCTGGGGGCGCAAGCGCCTGCTTGTCGCGGGGTGGCTCGTCGCGGTGCCCGTGCCGTTCCTCCTGATGTGGGCGCCGACGTGGAATTGGGTGCTGGTGGCGAACGTGCTGCTCGGCATCAGCCAAGGCCTGACGTGGTCGACGACGGTCATCATGAAGATCGACCTTGTCGATTCGCGACAGCGGGGACTGGCGATGGGTTTGAACGAGTTCGCGGGCTATGTGGCGGTGGCCGCGAGCGCTTTTGCGACCGGTTGGATTGCCGCGCGGTACGGCCTTCGGCCGCAGCCGTTCTATCTCGGCGTCGGATTCGCAGCCATCGGACTCGCCCTGTCAGCACTCGTCGTTCGGGAAACCCGTCACCATGTCTCGCACGAATCAGCCCTCGTCGCTACGCTACCTCCACAGGATGTGCTCACACCCCGTCAGATCTTCTGGCGCACGACGCTGGTCGACGCGAATCTGTCGAGCGTCAGTCAGGCAGGGCTCATCAACAACCTGAACGACGGGATGGCTTGGGGCCTGTTCCCACTCGTGTTCGCCGCAGCCGGCATGGACCTGGCGCAAGTGGGGCTGCTCGCGGCCATCTACCCGGCCACCTGGGGTCTCGCCCAGCTGGTGACCGGCGCGCTCTCGGACCGGACAGGGCGGAAGCCGCTCATCGTCTGGGGTATGTGGACCCAGGCCGCCGGCATCGGCGTCGTGACGCTGGCGCAAACATTCGCAGGCTTTGTTGTCGGTGCCGTGCTGCTGGGGATTGGCACGGCTATGGTGTATCCCACGCTGCTCGCCGCGATCGGTGATGTCTCCCATCCGTCGTGGCGTGCATCCGCGGTTGGCGTGTACCGCCTCTGGCGTGACCTCGGGTATGCAATCGGTGCGCTGCTCGCGGGTATCACGGCAGACGCGTTCGGGTTGTCAGCAGCGATGTGGGTCATCGCGGCGCTGACCTTTGTGTCCGGGATTGTATCGGCGACCCGAATGGCAGAAACGCTGCCGTCAAGGCTGCGCTCGACTCCGCGCGGTAACAGCGAGGCCGAGACGGCGCTGCTTGGCCAGAGGGAATGATGACCAAACAAGTCGAGACCCACACGCTGCAAGAATGGCTCGACGCACAACAGCCGGTGACGGTGCTGGACATCCGAACCGACGACGACCGCATCCAATGGGCCATTCCGGGAAGCCTCCACGTCAATGCGTACGACGCGCTACGGAATGGGCAACCGGGTGCGCTCGCCGACCTCGTCATTCCTGTGGATCGACCTGTCGTCACGGTCTGCAATGCAGGAAAGGTGAGTCAGCTCGCGGCCGATGTGCTCGCGAATCGTGGCTTCGACGCGCGGTCGCTTGCGGGCGGGATGAAGGCGTGGAGCCTCGCATGGAACGTGGCCGATGTCCCGCTCGCGGACTCGTCGGGGAGCGTCATTCAAGTGCGGCGTACGGGGAAGGGGTGCCTCTCGTACATCGTCGCATCGGATGATGCGGCGCTGGTCGTCGACCCGTCGGTCACGCCCGACGTTTACATCGACATCGCCCAACGGCATCGCTGGTCCATCCAGTACGTGCTCGAAACCCATATCCACGCAGACCACCTATCGCGCGCCCGCGAGTTGGCGAGGCAGACAGGGGCGGTGCTCCTGTTGCCCTCCCAGGATCGCGTGAATTTCGCGTTCACACCGATAGCGGATGGCGAGCGGATCCGAGTGGGGAACGCCACGCTCCGCGCGCTCCATACACCTGGCCACACCGATGAGAGCACGTCATACGTCTTGAACGAGACCGCGGTGTTTACTGGTGACACGCTCTTCACAAACGGTGTCGGACGTCCTGACCTGCACGCCGACCCCGAGGCCGCGCGCGCACGCGCCCGTTCACTGTTCATGTCACTGGAGCGGCTACGGCAGCTTCGACCGGAGATCGCAGTGTTGCCAGCACACGCCAGCGAGCCGATTCCGTTTGACGGACAGCCTATCGCCGTCCGGCTCGGCGATGTCGAGACATGGTTGGGCGGCTGGCTTTCGTCGGAGTCGGCATTCGTGGACCGGGTCACGTCGCACCTTCCACCCACGCCAACGAACTTTGTGCGCATCGTCGAACTCAACGAGACCGGTGAGTTCCCATCCGGTGACGTAACGGACCTCGAAGCAGGTGCCAACCGGTGTGCGGTGAGATAGGCTCCCGATCCGCTCAAGGCGAATCGCAGTCGCCGAACACAAATGACCGCACATCGCGAGTGCTCGATGAACACATGGCGACTCTCTGCCCGCGGTCAACAAGGACTCTGACACTCAAAAATGTAATCGGCGCTTAGGCTCGAAATAGCCGATTCGCGAGTCGTCTCCTGCGAGTAAAATGCGCCGTTTGCGCGCTTGAACGATGGAAGTCCCTCAACGCTTTTCCACTAACGGGAGTAGAAGGATGAAACCACTGAGTCGCACCGTTTGCACTCTCACCGGGGTCGTTCTTGCGTGGGCTTCGAGTGCAGAGGCCAATCACACCAAAGTGTATGTCGCCAACCAGGGATCAAATACAGTCACGGTCATCGATGATCAACGGGTCAGTACGATGACCAAGGCTCACGCAAGTTCGACACCAGGTGCGGAACACGCCCGGGTCGCCAATCCGAATTTCGCTGTTGTTGCAACTATTGCTGTCGGATCCAATCCGATTGCCGTAGGTATGTCCGCAGACGGCACTCTCGCATATGTGGCGAACCTGAACTCGAATAACCTCTCAATCATCGACACAGAGAGTGATCAGGTACTCGGCACGGTGAACGCCGGTCCAACTCCTCGCGACGTCGATGCCACTCCGGACGGACGTTACCTGCTGGTTGTGAATCAATCGACGAATAGGGTGACGGTTCTTGACGCGTCCGACTATACCGTGATCGCGAGCGTTCCCGTCGGCACCTTCCCGTGCGCCATTTCGATTGCACCCGATGGGAGTGCCGCATATGTGACGAATCGGATGTCGAACGACGTGTCGATCATCGACCTCGCCACATTCACGGTAGTCAACGTC
>DASRJE010000232.1:0-35372 GCA_035649635.1 Vicinamibacterales bacterium
CCCAGCAGCGCCGTGACGCGGAGTGCTCATCGTGTTCCCGTGGCATTGACCGCAGCCAATGATGTTCACGGCAAGTTGCTGTGCACGCGGTCCGTCGGCGGGCGCCTCGTTCCTCCACTTTCCGATCGTCTGGGCGACCGGTAAGGTGTCCCAGTAGGCGACCATGTCGAGGATTTCCTTGTCGCTCAGCTGCGAGGGAACAAACGCGGGCATCCTCCACGTCGGATTCCGGATGGCCTTGATGGCCTGGTCGTACGTGATCTTCCTCCCGGCGAGATCCGGTCCCCAGCCTCCTTGCCCTTCGAGGCCGTGACAGTTCGTGCATGAGGTATTGCCGAAGGCGAATACTGCCTTGCCGTTGGCGGGATCACCGGCACCCTGCGGCGCCCCACCCTGAGCTGCGCCAGAGCCACTCGAAGCAATGGTTATCGCGAGCACGAGGATGGCGAAAAGAGATGTACGCATAGGTTGTCGCCTCAGCTTGTTTTGACGCGGATTGCGCGTTCGCGCACCGGAGCGTAAAGCACCCCGGCCGGGCTGTCAAACAGGCATGTCAACTCGCGGGAATCGGGGTTCGGGATTCGGGATTCGGGGTTCGGGATTCGGGGCTCGGGGTTCGGGGCTCGGGGTTCGGGGCTCGGAACGTGGGACTCGGACTCGCGACGGGGCGTGGTCCTGACGGCGTTTGCGGCGGCCGGCGGCCGGTGCGATTATGAGCCGCCGCCGTGAACGCACGCGGCGCCGGGGTCGCTATCGAGCGAATCGAACCCGCCTGAGTGCGAATGAAAGATCCGACATGGACCTGACGCGCGGGACGTTCGTCGGCTCCTACGAAATAACAGGCTTGCTCGGCGTGGGCGGCATGGGGCAAGTGTATCGCGCGCACGACACCAAACTCGGACGCGACGTCGCGATCAAGATCCTTCCGGCGCATTGGCTCGACGATCCCGAGCGCCGACTGCGGTTCGACCGGGAGGCAAGAACACTCGCCGCGCTCAATCATCCAAATGTCGCGGCAATCTATGGCGTCGAGGACAGCAATGGGATACCCGCGCTGGTGCTCGAGCTCGTTGATGGCGTCACGCTCGCCGAGCGAATCGCGCTGGGTCCGATCCCGCCCGGTGAGGCAATCACACTCGCCACCCAGATCGCCGACGCGCTCGACGCGGCACACGAGCGCGGGATCGTGCACCGCGATCTGAAACCAGCCAACGTCAAGGTCTCGAACGATGGTCGCGTGAAGGTCCTCGACTTTGGCCTGGCAAAAGTGGTCGAAGACAGCAAGACAAGTGCTGACCTGACTCAATCGCCGACGATTACCCAGGGGGGAACCGAACAGGGTGTGCTGCTGGGGACGGCTGCGTATATGAGCCCCGAGCAGGCGCGCGGCCTCTTCGTAGATAGGCGAACGGATCTGTGGGCGTTCGGCTGCGTCCTCTACGAGATGCTCACTGGCCGCGCGGCGTTCGCGCGTGGGACGATCACCGACACTCTTGCAGCCATCATCGAAGGCGAACCGGACTGGAGCATGCTGCCGGCACAGACGCCGTCCGCAGTGCGCCGGATCCTCGAACGATGCCTCCAGAAGGATTCGAAGCGGCGCATTCGGGACATCGGCGACGTTCGAACGGAACTGTCCGAACTGACGGCCGGACTGGCAGGACGATCGTCGCGAAGCCACGACAACGCGACGATGCGCTCACGTACGCTGATGGCTGCCTTTGTCGGCATCGCGCTAATTCTTGTAGGCGCGGCCGCATGGCTCCTTTTTTACAAGCTCCGATCCACGCCTTCGCTTCCGCCGCGAATCGAGCCGATCACGGCGTTCAGTGACTACGCTGTCCAGCCGTCCTTATCACCCGACGGCCGGATGTTGACATTCATCCGCGGACCCGAGAGCAATCTCGGGACAATCGGGCAGATTTATGTGAAGCTCCTCCCGGCTGGCGAACCGATTCAACTCACCAACGATTCCAGGTTGAAGATGATGCCGGTTTTCTCGCCGGACGGCTCGCGGATCGTCTACACCGTGATCACGGGCAACTTTTCCTGGGACACGTGGACGGTACCGGTTCTTGGCGGCGAGCCGAAGTTATGGTTGCCAAACGCGAGCGGCCTCCAGTGGACAGATTCGCGCCATCTGTTGTTCTCGGAAATCGAGAGCGGGATTCACATGAGGCTTGTCGAGACTACCGAGGGCCGGACCGATACCCGCATCGTCTACGTTCCCGAGTCGATCAGGGGGATGGCCCACCGCTCGTATCTCTCGCCAGACAGGAAGAACGTCCTGGTGACCGAGATGGACAACGCCGGAATGATCCCGTGCCGGCTCATTCCCTACGACGCGAGTACCAAGGGCCGGGTCGTGGGTCCCGACACTGGACAATGCACGCACGCCGCATGGTCTCCGGATGGTGAGTGGATGTACTTCACATCGAACGCCAGTGGAAGCTTTCAGATCTGGCGCCAGCGTTTTCCGAACGGTGCGCCGGAGCAACTAACAAGCGGCCCAACGCAAGCCGAAGGTCTTGCAGTAGCCCCCGACGGGAAGTCCCTCCTCAGCTCTGTCGGACTCGCTCAGCGATCGATTTGGATCAGTGAAAATGGCGAGGAGCGGCCGGTGTCGAACGAAGGCAATGCGCAGTTCCCCGCGTGGGGAGACGGCTTTCCAACGTCGGTCTTCTCCCCCGACGGGCAGAAGCTGTACTACCTCGTCGGGAATGGTCCGCGTCGCGGATTCGGAAGCGGCGAATTGTGGATAGCCGACTTGTCGCGCAGGTCGAACGAACGCGTGCTGCCTGGAGTAATCGTCACAAGCTACGACATCTCGCCGGATGGAGAGTCTGTCGTGTACGCATCGGTGGATGCCGCTGGCAAATCGCGGGCCTGGCTCGCTCGACTCGATCGGCGAACGCCGCCGACGCAGTTGCCCCCGCCCGAAGTGCTCGGCCCGGTGTTCGGGGGTGACGGCGACGTGTTCTTCCGCGGGCGAGAAGGCGCTCTTTGGTACATTTACCAGCTCAAACTCGAGTCAGGGCAGATACGCAAGTTCACAGAGGAAAGCGCCGTGAACTCCCCCGTGATTTCGCCTGACCGGCGCTGGATCGTTTCGTGGGTGCCGAATGCGGGCAAGGACACAACGACGGTCGTCAAAGCATTTCCGACTGACGGCGGGCCGCCGGTCACGATCTGTTCGAGTTGCTATCTCAAGTGGCCGCGCGATCAGAATGCGGTGTTCCTTTCGTTCGCCGGAAACGGCGACGAAGGAGGCACCACGTACGTATTACGCCTCGCACCGGGTAAGGCACTGCCGGATTTTCCGTCAGGTGGCGTTCGATCAGAGGACGAGTTGAAGCAGATGCCGATTCTGACCACTGTCAAACGACCGCTCGTGTTCCCGGGAGCGACGTCGTCCGTGTATGCATACGATCGCAGCTTCGTCCAAAGGAACCTGCACCGAATCCCGATAGCGGAGTGATCCAGGCTTCTCTGAGAAGCAGAGGTTAGGCTGTCGAACAGACATGTCACGCGTGTGGTACAGTCCGGCCTGTAACGGCCGCCTTCGCGTGATGGAGGAGCACATGACTGCCGGGACATCAAGGGCGTGCGCCCTGACTGGTTTCATTCTCGCGTTCGGCGCAATCACGGTGATCGCACAGGCACCGCAGCCGACGCCGCAGCAAGGCGCGCGTGCTCCGCAGCCACCGCGACTTCGTCTGACGAGTCCCGCCTTTCGCGATGGTACCAGCCTGCCGCTGCAGTTCACGTGCTACGCGGAAGGCAGCACGCCCGGGTCTCCGCCGCTTCAGTGGACGAACGTCCCCAAGGAGACGGCAAGCTTCACGTTGATGGTCAATGGTCCGGACAACCATCCGGCCAAAGGAATCACCGAGGAGATGTTCTGGGTGTTGTGGAACATCCCGCCGACGACGACAGAGATCAAGGCGACAGTACCCGCTGGTGCGAGCTTGCCCGACGGCAGCCATCAGGTTGCCGGTGGCCGTGGCATCGTCGGATATCGGCCGCCGTGCGCTCCTGCCGGCGTCGGCCCGCTCCACTATCAATTCAAGTTGTATGCCCTCGATCAGATGCTGATGCTTCCCGCGGACGCCACGCGTGCGGACGTGATGAAAGCGATCGACGGTCACATCGTTGGCACGAGTACCTACTATTCGTTCCTCGAACGGACGCAGTAACCATGACGCGGGGCTGAGTCCTTGAATTTGTCAGCCTCGAGTCTCGTCGGAGTACTTTTCGCGGGTACGCTTCTGGCGACATCCGTCTCGCCGACGCGCGTGACCGGACAGACGGCCTCGCCAGCCGGCGTGTACTCACCTCCGCGAACCGCATTCGGGCAACCGGACCTGCAGGGAGTGTGGCAGGTCGTCAACACCGCAGCATGGGATGTCCAGGACCATTCGGGACAGCGTTTCCCTGGACTACCTGCACGGTTCAGCGTGCCCGCTGGCCAGGGTGTCGTCGAAGGAAACGAGATTCCCTATCAGCCCTGGGCGCTCGCGCGTAAACAGGAGAACCACAATAGCCGGCTGACCGCCGATCCCGAAGCACGTTGCTACCTGCCAGGTGTGCCGCGCATCACGTACATGCCCTATCCGTTCCAGATCTTCCAGTTTCCCGATCGCGTGGTGATCCTGTACGAGTATCTGCATGCCACGCGCGAGATCTACACGGACGGGAGTCGACACCCGGACATCCCAGTCGAGTTCTGGCTGGGCGATTCTCGCGGTCGCTGGGAAGGCAACACCTTAGTCGTCGACGTGACGCTCTTCACAGGCGAGACGTGGTTCGACCGTGCGGGCAACTTCCACAGCACCGATCTGCACGTCGTCGAGCGATACACTCGTACCGGTCGCGACCACATGCTGTACGAGGTGACGATCGAGGACCCGAAAGTCTTCACACGACCGTGGAAGATCCGCATGCCGCTGTATCGTCGCCAGGAACAAAACGTTCAACTGCTCGAATTCGAGTGTTATGCCTACGCGCGGGAAGGGCCCGATGCGGACGCCAAGTGACAGCGACTCGGCGCTCGTAGGAAAAGGTCTGCACTGGCGCCGTGCGCTGTGGCTGCTCACTCTTGGTTCGCTGTTGATCGCTCCCTTCCTGCTGACGTCGGCAGCGCAGACGCAGACCGGCTGTCCCGGCGAGTCGGCACTGTTTCACCCATGTGCGGTGGCCAGGGCAAAAACATTTCGGCCGCCTCGAACAGTCGATGGTCGACCCAACATGCAGGGATTCTGGCGCGGGCCGGCCTCCGGCACCGAGAACGTCGAAGAACATCCCATGACCGACGATGACAACGGGGGCAAGAGCCTGATTGTCGACCCGGCCGACGGGAAGATCCCGTACCAGCCGTGGGCGGCGGCTCTGCAGAAGGAGAACCGCGCGAAGTACGTCGAACCGAACGTACCGTGCTTTCCGTCCGGCGTGCCTCGCTCGATGTACGTCCCGACGCAAATCGAGATTCTTCAGTCTCCTGTCAGCGTGCTGATCCTCTTCGAACGCGCGCACACCTATCGCATCATCCCGACATCCGTCCGTCCGCACGTGGGCGCAAACATCGGACTCTGGATGGGGGATTCACGTGGCCGCTGGGAAGGCAGCACCCTCGTCGTGGACGTGACGAATCACAGCGCGAAGACCTGGTTCGACCAGGTGGGTAACTTTCACTCAACGGACGCGCACATGGTCGAGCGCTTCACGCTCGTCGACTCCGACACCATCCACTACCAGGTCAACATCGTGGACCCGACCGTGTACACCAGGCCCTGGACGATGGCCTTTCCGTTGCGGCGGAACAAGGAAAAGGGATTTCGACTGCTCGAAGAAGCCTGTCATGAAGGCGAGCGAAACACGGATCCGCTCATTCGCGCGGGACAGCGCATTTATCCTGGCGTTGCCGAGAAAAAATGAAGCAGCAGAACAGTATCTGTGCCCAGGTCCTGGGCAATGAGGGCACGCTGTGGAAGCTTCAGAAGCTGCGGTTCGCGAGTTCATTGCACGGATCAACGGGCACGACGTCGACGGGATCGTCGCGCTCTCCACACCGGAACATCGTTTCGTCGACGGTCTGGGGCAGGTCCTGACAGGACACGATCCGCTGCGTGCAGCCTGGTCTGCGTATCTCAAAATCTTCCCGGATTACCGAATCGAAATCGAGTCGCTGGCCGTCGCGGGCGCGTTGGTTCTCGCCGCCGGCTCGGCATCAGGCAGCGTGGCGCCGGGAACACCACAAGAACAACATTGGCGAATCCCCGCCGCCTGGCGCGCACAGGTGAAAGGCGATCTGATTGACGCCTGGCAGGTCTACGCAGATAACACGCCGGTCTTCGAACTCTTGAAGCGGAACCAGAGTAACCAGCTCGATGGCCTTTGATGGGAGGCGGCGCCGTGAGAACGCCAAGACTACATCGCTCAATGAACTGCCTCTGGGTGGTTGCCTGGTGCGTGGTGTCTCATGGCGGCGATGTCGTAGCATAAAATGCCGCGCCGGCGCCCTTGCCCGTCGTTTGGGTGCTGTCCACTGGCGGAACGATAGCGGGTCGCGGCGAAGCGTCCACCAGTCTCTCGACTTACAAGCCCGGCTCGATTCTTGGAGAGGAACTCGTCAAGTCTGTTCCCGAGATCAAACAGCACGCGACCTCCTGAATGCTATCCGTACGGCCGCTGCGCCCGAGGCCCGCGGCAAGGGCGTTCTCGTCGTGATGAACGACGAGATCAACAGTGCACGCGATGTGACGAAGACCAGCACCTACCGCGTCGAGACGTTCCGCGCACCCGAGCTCGGATTCCTCGGGTATGTCGACGCGGACAGGGTCAGCTTCTATCGGGCTTCGACGAGGCGCCATACGTCGCAATCCGAGTTCGACATCGCGACGGCGAGGACCCTTCCCAAAGTGGACATCCTGTACTCGTACGTCGAGCCCGACATGTCGCTCGTCAAGACGTTGGTCGCCAACGGGACGAGGGGCATCGTGTTTGCCGGCGCCGGTGCTGGCGCTCTCTCCGCCGCGGAGCGCAGGACATTAAAAGAGTTGCTTTCGAGAAGCGGATGTTCGAAGAGTATTGAATTTGTGGGTAAGAAACTCGAGGCCGCGATCGCGCTATCCTCGTACGATGACCTCTCTCACCGATCGCACTCGAGTTTTTCGACAACTCCACGAGGCCGGCTGCTTCGTCATTCCAAATCCGTGGGACGCCGGAAGCGCGCGACTCCTTGCCCAGCTTGGTTTTCAGGCGCTTGCAACGACCAGTTCGGGAATTGCGTGGTCGATGGGGCGCGCCGACAACCAGGTGCCACTCGACGTGACGCTCGAACGGCTGCAGGTCATCAGCGCGGCGGTCGAGATCCCGGTCAACGCCGATTTCGAAGGAGGATTCGCGAAGGAGCCGGAAGGCGTTGGCGCCAACGTGACCTGGGCGGCGACGAACACGGGAATCGCGGGGCTCTCGATCGAGGACTCCACAGGAGATCCGTCACAACCGCTCTTTGACTATACGCTCGCGGTCGAACGTATCCGGGCCGCGCGACAGGCAATCGATGCGAGTGGAAGCGGCGTGCTGCTCACGGCCCGCTCCGAGGGATTTATCGTTGGACGCCCGGATCTCGACGAGACCATCCGCCGGCTCACCGCTTTTGCGGATGCGGGCGCCGAATGCCTGTACGCGCCCGGGCTCCGCTCCATGTCAGACATCAAGGCGGTGGTCGACGCCGTGGCGCCGAAACCCGTAAACGTGCTGGTCGGCAGCGACTTCGCTACAGTCGCCGAACTGGCGACGGCCGGCGTGCGGCGAATCAGCGTCGGCGGCGCACTGGCGCGCTCGGCATGGGCCGGCTTCCTGGCCGCGGCACGCGAGATCGCCGAACGCGGGACGTTCACATCGTTCACACAGGCAGTGCCGTTCCCTGAGATCAACGGAGCCTTCGGCTCGTTGTAGCGAGGAGAGTCGATGGCAGGCAGCGAGACCGAGGACCTTCCCCTGTCGACGGCAGTGACGCATCTCCTGGAAGAGTGCCGCATGATCCTGCCCGGACTCCAGGCGTTGCTGGGATTTCAATTGGTCGCGGTCTTCAGCGCGCAGTTCGAGACGCACCTGTCTCACACCGAGCAACGGATTCACCTGATCGCGCTGATCCTTCTCGCCATCGCTGGAGCACTCGTCATGACGCCCGCGGCGTACCATCGGCAAACGCGGCCGCGTCAGGTGAGCGCGCACTTCCTCCTGCTCAGCGGGCGATTACTGCTCACCGCGCTTGTCCCACTGATGTTCGGTATCGCGCTGGACGTTTACCTGATCGCGCGCGTCATCCTGGGAAACGTGCAGGTCAGCGCCGCCATCGCTGCTGGCCTGGTCGCGTGCGTTGGCGGGTTGTGGTTTGTGTTTCCGTGGTGGCATCAGCGCGCGAAGCGGCGTTGATCCGGCGGGTCCACCCCTCGACGTGCTCGGGGTGCCCTGAGCATTGTCGAAGGGCACAGTGCAGGACCTGCCCTACTTCTCCTCGGCGCGTGCGCCACCAAGGATGCCGCGCACGACGTGATGGTTCCCTTCGTGGCACGCGAACTCGATCATCCGCTCGTCGGTCGACTTCAATCGGATCAACGCCGTCCACGGCCGCGACCACGTCGCCGGATCGCTGACCGTCAACTCGTAGTCCATCGTGGTTGCGCTCGTTCGCGTGAAGCGCTCAGTCAGGTGTAGCTCGTCAGCCGATCCCATGAAGAAGCTCGTGGGTGAGAAGTTGGTCGTCTCCACGACAAGGGTGGTCCCTTCCCAATGTCCGCGCGAGTCTCCGTTGATTTGACGCAACCGCTCTGGGAGATGCGGGCGCCCGTCGATCGGGATCATGCGGGCTTCGTGGTTCACCTCGCTGAGGAGCACCACGTACCCCGGCCCCTGCACGATCTGCTGGTGGCTCGTGTAGTTGATGTTGCCCGCGATCTTGGGAACTCCCCAACTTATGCAACGCAGTACGTTGCTGAGATCCTCCGGACCGCGTGGAACGCGACGCGGTGCTTGAGACGCTCCGGAGGGCGTGGCGCCGAACTGCCACGGCGTTGTGAAATTCGACTGCAACCCCTCACTCTGCCGTCGCCGCCCTTCCGGTGTGACCGGTGGAAGACGACCGTCCGGCGGGTTGGTGATGAGCGATGTCCTGTTGTCGAATTCCCTTGGCACCATGTTGAGGACGCTGCCCGTCGCGTTCGGATTCTGCACGGCGTCAGCGTTGGCCCATAGCGCCAGGAACAGATTGTCGCCAGGAATGAAGTCGCTGTCGCGGTTGTTGAAGAGCCGCTCCGCCCGCTCTTTCAACTGCGCGACTTCGGCATCCGTGAGCGTCGTGCGGTCGCCCAGCACACGAGGCCGTTCGAGTGGCGTGATGCTGGCGTCGGACCAGACGCCCTGCAGATCGGGCTGACCATCGGGCGTGCGCGACGGTTTCCACTCCTGCGCGGAAGCCGGGACCGCGAGGACGATGACAATCGCGATGATTCGCAGGAGCGGAGCCCTCATCGCCGATAGTGTGCCATTTTCTCGAGCACGGCGCAGACCGCCGCCGTATCTTCCTGGCTTCGCGTCTTGACTGCTTCCGCGTAGATCGGTGCCGTGGTCGAGAACAACGGCGTGGTGACGCCGAGACGGCGCGCGAACGCCGCAATAATGGCCATGTCCTTCTGCCACGTCGCCAGCGTCATCGTCGCTTTCTGGTAGTTGCCCTTCACCATCATCGGCCCGCGAAGCTGGAGCACGCGCGAGCTGCCCGCGCCCTCGGCAACCAGCTTCAGGACCTTGGCCGGGTCGAGGCCCGCTTTCATCGCCAACACCATCGCCTCAGCAGCAGCCACGTTGTGAACGGCGACCAGCAGGTTCGCGACGAACTTGATTTTCGAGCCATCGCCAAACGGCCCGACGTAGTAGTGTGCACGCGTGAAGGCGTCCAACACCTTCAAGACGCGGCCATAGGCCGTGCGCGCGCCGCTGGCGTACAGGACGATGTCCTTGTTCCGCGCCTGCGCGCCAGTGCCGCTGATCGGACAGTCGAGCAACTCGATGCCTCGGGCCCGCAGCCGAGTGCGCGCACGTTGCTTGACCTCAATCGGCAATGTGCTCGTTTCAACGACGATCTGACTGCGATGGGCCACGCGGGTCAGCGCATCGACCGTGTCGACGAGAGCGTCCGTCGACGGAAGCGAAGTGATGATGATCGGGGATTGAGTCGCGACGTCGTTGGAATCTTTTGCAACAACTCCTCCGGCCGCCCGCAAATCACGTAGTCGTGGAGGCCGCACGTCGTAGCCAACGACCCGGTGACCGGCTCTGACCAAATGGCCCGCAATCGCGGAACCCATGATCCCCAATCCGACAATCCCAACCGGGGAGGGCGCACGCCCAATCTTTGACTTCATGATCTTTGATTGGTGATTCGTTGTTGATTGGTGATTGGTGATCTTTGATTTGGGGATTGATTCAGCAACCAATCAACAATCCACAATCAACAATCACCAACGATTCAACAATCAAAGATCACCAAAATCAAAAGTCGATTATCGAGGAGGTGCCGCCCCGCAGTTTCGAGTGCAGGCCGTCGGGGGGACGAACTTGTCCTTGATCGTCTTCCGGTACTCCGGATACAGCGTTTCGCGACGGCCTAGGACAACGTCTCTCGGGAGTCCGAACATCTTCGTGAGCTCATCGACGAACGGATTCTTCTCTGGCACGAAGTGCGGAACGCTCTCGCCCAGCGGACGTCCTTCGAACGTTGAGACGCATGGCGGGCCGATCGGCGAGATTGGAGCCGCTGAGAGCTGAAAGCTCTTCGAGATGATGTGGGGTTCGGCCAGGTAGATCGGATCCTCGATAACGCTGAGCACGGTCAGGATGTCGGCGTGCCTGTAGAATCGTGAGGTCATGACTGCTTGATCGCTGCTGGGCGGACCGTTTTTCCGCAAGAAGCCAGCTTTCATGTGGGTAGTGCGAGCGACCAGCGTATTGCCCTCCCACTTGCCGGTCGTGAACCCGCCGCGCGTGTGCTCGGCGTACTTCGACGGCTCAGGCCTGCCGTCCATCCAGATGGTCATGGCGGCACGATCCTCCCATGCGCCGATCGTGTACGAGATCGCCTGCCCTTTGATCGGGTCGTCGTCACTCCAGATCCGCAGGCCGAACGGACCCTGGACGAAGTAGAACTGTGGCCAGCCCTCGCACTGGCGTTCGATCATGGCGAGCTGCGATTCGTTGTAGGTGAGCGCTCGCGTGCGCCCTTCGTCGTTGAGCGGCAGGCCGACGTAGTCGACGGGATAGGAATCGCGCGAAATGTCTTCAGTATTCCGCGCCGCCCACGAGCCGACGATCTCGAACTGGGCAAAGGCTCGCGGGGCGAGCACCAGCACAAGGAGAGCTGCGAGCCGCGCGCGACGGAGCGTCACCATCGGGACGAACATGGCGTGGGATCCCATTTGGAACCGTCCGCTTCCTTTTTGAAATGCGAGCTGACGATGAACGCCTGCAGGAGATAGCGCGGGTCGTCGACCACCGTCGTGACAACCAGCATCTGTCCATCCGGCGAAGGCGACACATCGATGTACTCCGTGACCTTGGCATCGGCGCTGTAAGGAACACCGTTCTTGCGCAGGTATCCCGCGCGCATGTTCGTTGTGACGACGGTCAGCGATCCGCCAGCCGGTGGGCCGCCGCGCCCACCGCCCCGTTCCCACTGCGCGGCCGAATCGCCCTGCCAACTCGCAGCGCCTGCGGGCGCGGCCGCGGGTGCGAAGCGGAAGAGGCGCGTCTGAGTGCCGGCGTCGACATCCACCTGCATCGTGTTGTCATCCTGCCAGGTGATATGAAGTCGGGCCGGAAGCCGCATGACCGCCCCTGCGCCGTACGACTTGCACTGCTCGCCGGCCTTTTCGTCGGCGGCCGGGTCCCAGGCGTTGACGATCTGCAGGGCTTCCTTCGTGATTGGAACACCGCGGAAATCACCCTTCGGCGGCGTCACCATGCGATAGCGCCAGTCCTCGTTCACGACCGCAACCCAGTACCCGGTGAGATCGATCGGCGCCGATGCCCTCGCGGTAGGTGGCGCGGCACCGCCTCGCCCCTGCGAGTACGCCGGCATCGGCACGAGAGCGATAGCGAGAGCAAGGAATGAGAGCTTGCGAAAAAAGCTCTCGGGCGGTGAGATCCAACGCCCGCTCACGACTTCCCTTTCGGCAGGCTCTTGTAGATCGCTTCGATGAAGTTGCTCGTCGACCCCGGGCCAGAGTCCGATCCGTATCGCCGTGTGTACCCGCGCGCCGGCGAAGCAGCCTTGACCTGCTCGAGCGTCATGCCGGCATCTCTCGAATCGCGAACGCGATCCCGAATGATGCTGACCATGTCGCGGTACTCCACGACGTCGAGCTGATCGCACAAGTGACCATGTCCGGGGATCACGATCGTACCGGCTTCGCGCGAGACGATGGGGACTGAGGGAATCGCAAGCTCGATGATTCGATTGAGCGCAGCAAGTTCTCCCTCGATCGAGCCGCCTCTCGTGACATCGATCACAGGGAAGCGCGTCATGTCGAGAACGTCACCCGCGACGACGATGTCCGAGCGGCGGAAGAAGACGATGGCGTCGCCGTCGGTATGTGCCGCCGGCTGATGAAAAATTTCGATGCCTTCGCCGTTGAGGAACATGTACTTGCGGGCGTGATCGAACGTCTCGGTCGGCCACGCGCCGGCGGGAAATGGAGATGCCTGCCCCGTCGGCGCGCTCATTCGCGACAGCACTTTCTCGGCCGAGAGAATCGAAGCGACGCCTCCAAGAAAGTTTCCTGGCAGCGAGAACGATCCGGCAGCTGTGAACAGTGTCTGCCCAGCCTTCGACAGCGTCTCGTTGCCGCCGACGTGATCGGGATCGGCGCTTGTATCGATGATGTAGCGAATGGGGCGCGGCGAGAGCTTCTGAATGGCGGCCAGGACATCGCCGGCCGAGGCCGACGACCCCGCGTCGACCACCACGACGCCGTCGTCTCCGATCTGCACGCCGACGTTGCTGCCACCGCCGGCAATCAGGTAGAAGTTCGGCCGGAGCTGCAGAACCTCGAGACCGCCGCCTGCGGCAACACCGGTCTGTCCGCCCTGATCGGCCGCCGTGACGCTGACAGCTGAGCCGCCCGTCAGCAACACAACCGACGCGAGCGCGATGCCACCGCTCAAAACACGACCGAGGCATGCAAACACGGACGATAGAATATCTAAAATCTCTGTATTAGTGATTTCAGGATCTTTGATTATTGATTCGTTGATGATTGGCGATTGTTGAGGGTTGATTAATCAAGCGTCTTACGTAGAATCTCCCATAAATCACCAATCAACAATCACAAACGTTTCAACAATCAAAGATCATTAAATCAACAATGACATCATCCCGTCGCCGCTTTCTGAGAGATTCGGCGTTGATCGGCGCGGCGGCGGTGTCGGGCGGCGTCTGGCCGCCGACTGCGCGCGCGCGCGAGCAGGGCTCGCCGGCAACCGGCAGCCAGAAGCGCCCGATCCGCATCATCATGGGCGGCTACGGGCCCGCGAGCACGGGCTTCAGCCTGGCGCTCAAGACGATCGGCGATCGGCTGGCGTCGAAGTTCGGCGACCAGGTAGACATCAAGTACGTCTACAACATTCTCGACCTCGGCTACCGCGCCGACGACATCATCTGGCTGGTCGAGAGCGGCATCCTCACCTTGGGCTATCAGTCGAGCAGCTACCTGACGGATCGGATCCCCGCCATCGGCGTCGTCGATCTCCCGTTCCTGTTTTCAGATCAGTCCAAGGCGCGAGCCGCGATGGACGGCGCGCTCGGTCACGCGTTGACGACGAGAATCGAGGCGCAGACGAGCTTCCGCATCGTTGGCTACTTCGAGAATGGTTTTCGCCACATCTCGAATCGCGTGCGACCGATTCACGTGCCGTCCGATATGAAGGGGCTCAGCATTCGCGTGCTTCCCAGCAAGATTCAGGAACGCACGTTCCAGTTGCTCGGCGCCGAGCCCAGGATCATGGATCTCACTGAAGCGCTCGCCGCCATCAAGGCTGGAAAACTGGATGCGCAAGAGAATCCGTTCTCGAACACCGTGACCTACGGTGTGCACGCCTTCCATCGCTTTCACACGGAAACGAATCACTTCTACATCTCGCGGCCAATCTTCGTCCATCGCCCCTCGATGGACGGATGGCCGAAGCCAATCCAGGATGAATTGCGCGCGGCCGTTCGCGATGCGGTTGCCTTCCAGCGCGACCTGCACGTCAAAGAGGAAGAAGATGCCGCGGCGACGATCAAGAAAGAGGGAGGCGAGATCGTCGAGTTGACGGCGGACCAGCACAAGGCGTTCGTGTCGGCCGTCAGCCCCATCTACGACGAAGCGCGCAGCCAGTTCGGGGGCGAACTGCTGAAGTTGGTCAATCTTTGATTTTGTGATGGTTGATCGTTGATTTGTTGTTGATTGGAGATCCTTGATTGATGATTTGTTGCTGCTTCAACCATGCAATCAACAATCGCCAATCTCCAATCACCAACGAATCAATAATCAAAGATCAATACATCACCAATCACAAGGCCCGGCTAAAGCCGGACACTACGTCACGCCGGCAGCGATTTACCCCGCGTCTCCTCGCTCATCGGCACGAGGATCAGTCCGAAGATGAACGCAATCGCCGTAATGGCTACGGGCATGCCCAGGCTGCCGTACGACTGAATACCGGCGCCGACGAGAAACACCATCGCCACGCCAACGAAACGACCCACCGAGCTGATGAACGCGACAGCACTCGCCCGGCAATCGGTCGTGTACTGTTCGGGCAGCCACAGCGTGTACAGCGCGAAGTTGGCGCCTCCCAGCCCGAGCAGGAAGATGCACGGATAGAACAAGCTGAGCGCGCCCTCACCGAGGTAGAACACGTACCCAAACGCGAGGACGATGCTCACAGCCATGAAGACGAAGTACATCGCCATCGCCTTTCGACGGCCGAAGCGCTCGGCGAGGAACGGTGCAGCGATGCATCCGATGATTGTTCCGATGGCCAGCACCATCCCGCCGTAAGACGCCTGTCGCGCGGCTTCGACAGCCGTGGCACCAGACCTGACTGCGAGCTGTGAGGTCGCCGTCGGCACGTAGATCGATCCCGCCCACAACCCGATGATCGACGTCAGGAACAGTCCCGACATCACCATCGTCCGGCGCAGATACATCGGTGAGAACAGCTTCGCAAACGAGTCCTTCATCTTCGGACGGGCGTGCGCCTTGCCGTCACCGTACTTCTCCTTCCACTTCGTCGACTCCTTCACGCCAAACTGGATGAAGCCGATGAGCAGAGCCGGCAAGCCGCCGAAGACGAACATCCATCGCCACCCAAAGTTGGCGCCGATAAAGTAGTTGGCGACCGACGCGAAGAAGAAGCCGAAGTAGTAGCCGGTGTGCATCAGCCCGGCGCCGATCTTCCGCTGGCTCTCAGAGAGTTCCTCGGCGAGATATGCGGTGCCGACCGGCTGCTCACCGCCGATGCCGAGCCCCACGAATATCCGCAGGATCGCCAGCTGCCAGATGTTCGTCACCAGCCCGCACATGAATGTGAAGACCGAGTAGCAGAGGATAGTCAGCATCAACGCGCGCACGCGGCCGATGCGATCGCTAATGGGCCCCCAGATCATCGAGAGCCCCCAGCCCAGAAGGAACAACGCCTGCAGGATGCTCCCGTAATAGCCGACCGTGCCCTGTGACACGGCAATGCCCGATCTGGGCAACAGGTCGGCCAACGCCGGCGCGAGGACGAGCGCGTAGATCGACGCGTCCATGCCATCGAGGGCCCATCCGCCCCACGCGGCCATGAAGCCCCGCTTCTGATTGCGCGTCAGTCCGGTGGACGTTGCCGAAGCCGCACCCCTGGTCGCTACGCTCGCTGATGACATCGCTCCACCTTTGACCTTTGACCTTGACCTGGACCTGTGACCTTAACTTTTGACCTTTAACCTTTGACCCTACTTTTGACCTTTGGCCTGACTTATTTCCAACCCGGATTGACCTGCTTGCCAAGCAGGAACGCCGGGTTGGCTCCCTTTCGAGGCGTGAACTTCTGCGCGCCGCCGCTATCGACCGCGGCGGTGTAGACGTTGCCATCCTGATCGACGCTCATCCCATGAACGCCCCAGAAGGCGCCCGGGAACTCGCCCCATACACCCCATGAATACAGGAACTTGCCATCAAGGCTGTACTTCAGCAGCTTCGACGTCCCTCGGTCGGCGGCCCACAGGAAGCGATCGCTCGTGATGATGAACATGTGGATGTCCGAGATCCCGCGCGGCCCGAAGCTCCACTCGTCGAGAAACTTTCCGTTTTCGTCGAACACCTGCACGCGACCGTTGCCGCGATCGTTCACGAACACGCGACGCGTCATCGGATCGACTGCGATGCCGTGGACGTTGTTGAAGTAGCTGGGACGCTTTTCGGGAGGCGTTCCACGCTCTCCCCACGTCATCAGATACTTGCCGCTCTTGTCGAACTTCACAACGCGGGTGTTCTGGTAGCCGTCGGCGACGAAGAACGTGCCGTCCGGCAGCCAGGCCATGAACGTCGGCCGATAGAAGTGTTTGTCGTCGGTGCCCGGCACATTCGGCTCGCCGATCGTCTGCAGCAGCTTCTTCCCATCGTGCGAGAACCTGAAGATCGCGTGACGATAGTCGTCGACGATCCACACATTCTTCTCTGAATCGTACGGGCTGATGTATACCGCATGAGGCCGCCGGAACATCTTGTCCCACTGCGTCCAGTCTTCGATCAGGTTTCCCTGCGCGTCCCACACAGTGACGATGTGTTCCCAGCGGTAGTCGAGGCCCGGCTTTCCTGCATCGAGATCGTCGCCGGGTGTCTTGCCATCGGGACCGAAGAGTGCACCCGGGGGGCTGGCGGTCGTCGCATCACGCAGCGGCAAACGGAACATCGGGAACTCGATGCTGGGTCCGATTTGCGGCAGGCGCACGGGCTGCTGCGGTCGCTTGATGATCGGCAATTCACCGCGTTGCAAGACGAAGACACGGTTCGGGGTTTCCGCGAACACGTACTGCCCCGCGCCCCACGTCCACGTCTCATGGCCCGGCAGGGTCGACAGCGGCTTCGGCCACTGTGCCACATCGTACGCACCGAAGACGTCCTGTCCGCCCTTGTCGCCGGGCACCGCCGCCGTGGTCGCCGGCGCCTGGCCTTCAACGGGCGAATGCAGGTAGCCCCCGACGACGAACGCGACTGCGACGATGGCGATGGCAATTGGGTACTTATGCATAACTCCTCTGCCGGATTAGTTGACGTTCTTCTGCAGCCAGGCCGTAATGTACTTGATGATGTCGTCGCTGTTTTTCTCGAGCATCATCACGTGGCTGTTTCCTCTGATCCCAACGTCCTCGAAGCGCACGAACTCCGTCTTCACCCCCGCCTGGTTGAGAAACTTGGGAATGCAGGGGTCATACACGCGGTGATACGTCCCGCTCGCGCTGGCCGAGAACACTTTGATGTCCTTCCACCGCGCCAGCTTGCGTGCCGGCTCGACCTGCAGCCAGCACGGCGCCTCGTCAGGCCGATCTGATTTCTGTTCGAGGACGACATTCAGATCGCTGGGCGCGTTCGCGGGCGGATCATACTCATAACGCATGTTCGTCAAACCCCATGAGGCCGGATTGCGCGGTCCCGCGGTCACCTTGGCGGTGTCCACGTTGCCGAACTGCGGACCTCCTGGCTCGAGACTCACCATCGCTTTCACCAGTTGCGGCCGCGCCTCGGTGGTCTCGAACGCAATGCCGCCGCCCTGGGAATGCGCGAACAGGATGACCGGGCCTCCGATCGTATCGAGCAGTGCGATGGTGGCGTCGCGGGCGAGCGCCGTGCTCGCACCCGCGAATTGGACCTGCGACTTCATGAAGTTGTCGAAGGTCGGATCGCCGATCTTTCCCGCGCCCGGCCACTGCGTGTGATGCATCTTCAGCGGGAAGTCGCCGCGCTCGCGGGCATTGGTCCAGATGCGTTCGAGCTCGAGCGCCGTGCGGATATTCAGGTTTCCATCGATTGGCGTCTTGCCATCAGGTCCCGGCAGCGGAACATACGCCGAGCGTCCGCGCGCCGGGTAGTCCACCATGTAGACGACGTAGCCCTGCTCGACGAGGCGATACGCCCATCCGGGACGATTGTCCGGCGTTTGCTGCCACTGCACGCCCGTCTGCCCGTTCGCATGGAAGAAGATAACTGGATACGGTGAGCGGACCTGTCGCGGAACCCAGACCTCGGTGTACATCGCGCCGCGCATGACCTGCCGTCCCTGCTCGCCCCAATAGCTGCCGCCGGCAAAAAGAAATCCCTTGCGCGCGATGTTCTCGGTCGAGAACGTGGGTATGGCCTTGCCCGGCATCGCTCTCGACGTCGCCTCACTCGACCCGGGGCGGGCATTCTTCGTCAACCAATTGCCGATGTACTTGGCGATGTCAGTACTGTTCTTCTCGAGCATCATCATGTGGCCGTTACCCGGCAGCCCGACCTTCTCCATCTCCACGTACTCGGTCTTCACGCCGGCCTGGTTGAGCCACCTGGCAAGACAGTGGTCGTAGATGCGGTGATAGCTCCCTTCACCAACCATGAAGAGCACCGGGATGCTCTGCAGGTTCTTCAGCTTTCGCGCCGGTTCCTGTTGCACGTAGCACGGCACCTTGTCTGGCGCGGGCGCTTTGTCTTCGAGAACGGTGCGCAGTTCCGCTGCGTCGCTAACCGTGGGCTCGTAGGTAATCGGGCTGTTCGAGACACCCCAACTCAGTCCACCCCCCGCAGCGTAGGCAACCTTCGCGTTGTCGACACCCTTGATTGGCGGCGCCGCCGGTTCGAGTGTGACGATTGCTTTCACGAGATTTGGTCGTGCGTCAGCGACGAGCCAGCCAAACGCGCCGCCCTGTGAGTGCGTCAGCAGGATGACGGGCGTGTTGATCATGTCGAGCAACGCCACGTTGGCATCACGCGTCAACGTCTCCTGACGGCCGCCGGCCAGGAACTGCACCTGCGTTTTGGCGAAATCATCGAACACCTTGTCGCCGATGCGACCGCTGCCCGGCCACTGCGTGTGCTTCTTGGCCTGCGGATAGTTGCCTCGCACGGCCATGGCCGTGAACGTCTCTTCCAGATTCGGCGCGGTCCTGATGTTCAGATTCAGTTGCCCGGCCGTGCCGTCGACGCCCGGCACGTACTGCGAACGCCCGCGCGTCGGGAAGTCCTGGAGGTAGACGACGTACCCCATTTCGAGGAAGTTGTAGGCCCAACCCGGCCGGCCATCCGGTGTCAGCAGCCAGTCCACACCTGTCTGCCCTGCGCCATGCAGAAAGACAACGGGGTATGGCGATCGAATCTGTCGCGGCACCATGACCTCGACATACATCGCCCCTCCCATCGTCGATTCCTTGCTCGCACCTAATTCGCCGACGTACTTGCCCCCGGCGAAGAAGAAGCCGTGGCGCGCCACCTGATCGAGCGCGACGGTGGGGATTGCCGACGGTACTGCACGTGACACATGACTTTGCGCATGTGCCTGAGACCAACCGGCCAGTCCGACGAAGGCAACGAGAAGCGCGAGGCGCGAGTTCATGTGCTGTCTCCAGGGCGGCGCACGCCGAGGCGTGCAGTCAGTGGATGTGAGGTCCCGTTTCTAGAACCCCGGCAGGCCCAATGTCAAGAACCATTACGCCGCGCTTGACTGCGGTGCTTCACTGCAGCAGAGTTCCCCGGTAAAAGGACTCCATTCAGGAGGCACAGATGACCAATCGACGGCACTTCCTCAGGACAGCGGCAGGAGCAGCAATCGGCGCGGTGGGCCTCAGTGGCGGCTTCGGCCGTTCCCGGGCGCAAACGCGCCGCGAGATCTCCGTTGGCGGTCGCCGCATCAAGGTCATCGACATCCATTGTCACTGCGTCATAGACGTAACGCCAATCATCAAAGACACGCCGCTCGCCAAAGCAGCGGGGGGCGGTGGAAACCAGGTGCTCGGGCCACAGCGCCTGCAGCTCATGGATCAGACCGGCGTCGACGTGCAGGCGCTCACGATCAATGGGTTCTGGTGGTACGGCGCCACGGACCGCGAGCTCGCCGGCCGTATCGTCCAGGCGCAAAACGAGGGGCTCGCGAAATGGGTCTCGAGCCATCCCGATCGTTTCGTCGCCATGGCATCGGTGGCGCTGCAGCACCCCGATCTGGCCGCTCAGCAACTTGAAGACGGCGTGAAGCGTCTCGGACTGCGCGGTGCGTCAATCGGCGGACACGTCAACGGCGAGGATCTGTCCCTTCCGAAGTACGACCCGTTCTGGGCGAAGGCGGCCGAGCTTGGCGTCCCAGTCGTCATGCATCCAGGTGGCGCTGACAACATCCTCAAGGACGGCGCGCTGCGCGGGCGTGGCGATCTCGGCAACATCATCGGCAACCCACTCGAGACGACCTACTTCCTCACGCGATTGATCTTCGACGGCACCTTCGACAAGTTCCCGGGCCTGCGTGTGTGCGGCGCACACGCCGGTGGCTACCTGCCATCGTATCTGGGCCGGACGGAAGCGGCCTGCGTCGTCCGCGCGAACGCAAATTGCGCGAACAAGAAGAAGCCGAGCGAGTACATGAAGAGCCAGATCATGGTCGACACGATGGTCTTCTCCGATGAGGGGCTGCGACACCTTGTCGCTGAAATGGGAGTAAGTCAGGTTGTTTATGGTACGGACGTACCGTTCAACTGGCCCGTGACCGTCGATCTCGTCCTGAACGCGAAGTTCCTCAGCGACGCAGAGAAGACGGCGATCCTGAGCGGCAATCTGATGAAGCTGCTCAAAATCAGCTAGGGGCTTTCCGATCCGACGGGTGTACAACCGCCTTCGCGCGAAGCGCTTCGGCGAGTCTCGCCGGGTGCGGCCCTCTGGGCCGCACAGACCAGCGCTGCGTCGGCGGCGGCGGAACCAGGACCCGCCCTACGCATGTTCGACGACTTTTGCCGCTCGCTCAAGGACCGCCTGCTGGGGCCCGTAGCGCGAGCTCTCGGCCCACGGCTTCCGCCAGATGCGATCACGTGGCTCGCGTTCGCGGCTGGTCTCTCGTGTGCCGGCGCCGTATTGAATGGCGATCTGCGAGCGGCCCTCGGCTTGTGGCTGCTGAACCGGCTGCTCGACGGTCTCGACGGCACGCATGCCCGCGTCCACGCGCGCGTCAGTGATTTCGGCGCGTACCTCGACATCGTCCTCGACTTCATCGTCTATGCGGCGATCCCGATTGCGTTCGTCCTTGCAGCACGCCAGTACGAACTCGCGCTGGCCGGCGTGTTCCTGCTGGCATCTTTTTACGTGAACGCCGCTTCGTGGATGTATCTCTCTGCGCTGCTCGAGGCGCGTCGCGAGGGCGCAGCGTCGCGAGGCGAGACGACGTCTGCAACGATGCCACCGGGCATCATTGCCGGGACTGAGACGATCGTCTTTTACGTACTGTTCTTCCTGATGCCTGCACGCCTGGCGACGCTTTTCACCCTTATGGCGATACTGGTGTTGGCCAACGTCGCGATGCGACTGTATTGGGCGAATCGTCGTCTTCGTCTTGATCCCCCGTCAGCTCATCATTAACGCGACGACCGTTACATCCCCGTAGAGTCCCTCACCTATTGCCGGTACGCCTGCCAGACAATGCACATTTCATATGATGTGAAACGCGATGACACCCACGCGACCGCGGATTGCCGCGATGCTGCTCCCGGCGCTGCTTGTCGTCATCGGCTTGTTTGGTCTCGGCATGTTCGAGGTGTTACAGCAAAGCGTGGGACTTGGCGTGCCGGTTCCGCGAGAGTCGACAGGCCCGACGCTGTCTTACTACGCCGCCGTGCTCGGTGATCGTGAGATCCACGCGTCGCTCGGGCTCACGCTGTGGGTGGCTTGCATCAGCACAGCGTTGTCGGTCGTGTGCGGAGTTGGACTGGCCCTGGGACTTCGCCATGGCCGCCGCGCGAAGCGCGGCGTCCACACGCTTCTACAGGCTCCCCTCGCGCTTCCACACCTCGTCGTCGCGCTTGCCACGATCACGGTGTTCGCACAGAGCGGGTTGCTGGCACGCGCGGCCTTTGCGCTTGGATTGATCGACGCGCCGGCCGGATTTCCGGTGCTGGTCAACGACAGCGCTGGAATCGGCATCATCCTCTCCTATGCGTTCAAAGAAATGCCATTCATCGCGCTCGTCGCCACGACGCTGCTGGCGAGGCGCGGCGACGGGCACGACGAAGTCGCGCGCACGCTCGGCGCGTCGCCCTGGCAGCGGTTCCGACATGTGACCTGGCCATTTCTTGCGCCCGGAGTCGGCGCTGCCGGCCTGATGATTTTTGCCTATGTCTTCTCAGCGTTCGAGACGCCGTTTCTGCTTGGCCAGCCATATCCAGCGATGCTACCCGTCGTGGCTCAGCAGCGGTTCATGAGCGTCGACCTCGCGGATCGTCCTGCCGCGATGGCGTGCGCACTGATACTGACGGCGATCGCAGCCGTTGTCGTCCGTTTATATCTCGCTGCCGCTGGTCCGGCTGCGGGGCGGGAACGACCCGTACTCTTCTGATGCCCGCCATACGCGCTGCGGCTCCGCGGGTGCTGGCGCTGGTGGCTGTGGCCACCTGTGCACTTATCCCGGTTGGGACCGTCCTGGTCGGCAGCGTTGCATCGCGCTGGTACTGGCCTGCGGTGATCCCAGCCGAGTGGACGCTTCGCGCCTGGAACTATGTCGTCTCTGGAAGTGGTGGGATCGGCGGCGCGCTTCTGACCAGCAGTGGCCTCGCGCTGGTGGTCGCCGCGCTGGCGGTGGCGCTCGCAGTGCCGGCGGCGCGAGTGCTGGCGCTGCACACATTTCGAGGAAAGCGTGTCGTCCTGTTCGCGTTGCTGCTGCCGATGCTGGCGCCTCCCCTTGCGGCAGCAATGGGACTGCATGCCGTGTTCTTGAAAGCGGGCCTGGCGGACTCTTTCACGGGCGTCGTGCTCGTGCACCTGATCCCAGCAGTGCCGTATGCGACGCTGGTGCTGACCGGGACGTTTTCGGGGTTCGATCCAGATTGGGAAGCGCAGGCCAGAACGCTCGGGGCCAGTCCATGGTCGGTGTGGACACGCATCACCCTCCCCGCGATCGCCCCCGGCGTTGCGCTGGCTGGGATCCTGGCCTTCGTGGTGTCATGGTCACAGTACGTGCTGACCTTGCTCGTCGGTGGTGGGCGCGTGCTCACGCTGCCGCTCGTACTGGTGGCGTTCCAGCGCGGCGGCGACGAGGCGGTTGCCGCGGCCTTGTCGATCGTCTTTGTCGCTCCGGTGCTCCTGCTTTTTGCACTCACGGCACCGCTGTTCGAGGACGCGTGATGTCGTCACGTCGCCTGATCGTCGTGCTCTCGGCAACGATCGCGGCTGCGTGTGGTTCGGCCGGGCCGTCCGAGATGTTTCCGGCAGCCGATCTCGCTCGCATGACATGGAGCGATGTCACCAACCGCGCGCGCGGTTCGACCGTGCGCTACGCGATGTGGGCCGGAGACGAAGCCCGCAACCGTTTTTACCAGGGCCCCGCGGCCGACGCACTACGCCGCGATCTCGAGATCACGCTGACCATCGTTCCTCTGGCGGATACTTCCGATCTCGTCAGCAAACTCGTGGCCGAGAAGGCCGCGGGACTGGATCGCGGCTCGGTCGATCTCGTGTGGATCAACGGCGCGAACTTCCGCACCGCAAAGCAGGCCGGCATCCTCTGGGGGCCGTTCGTCCAGGCGCTGCCTAACCTGCAGCATTTCGATCCCGTCGCGTTCCGGCACGACTTCGGCACGAGCACCGACGGTCTCGAGGCACCGTACGAGCAGGCGCAATTCGTTATCGCCTACGACATGGCACGAATCGCAACTCCCCCCGCGACCTTCGCCGAGTTGCGCTCGTGGATCCATGATCACCCCGGGCGCTTCACCTATCCGGCAATTCCGGACTTCACCGGCTCGTCGTTCGCACGTCATTTCCTTCTGCACAGCGGAGAAGCGCCGCCTGCGGCGTTCGCTGAGCACTTCGATGCTGCCCTTTACGCGCGCGCGTCGAGGCCCGTCATCCAGTCGCTGCACGCGATGAAGCCGTATCTCTGGAGGAAAGGCGAGACGTTCCCGGCAACGCTCGCCGAGCTGGACCGTCTGTTCGTCAACGGCGAGATCGATTTCTCGATGAACTACTCACCGACGTTCGCCTCGGACAAAATCGCCCGCGGCGAGTTTCCTGCCAGCGTCCGGACGTTCGTCCCGGACGACGGCACCATTTCCGATTACAGCTTCCTGGCCATTCCGTTCAATGCGCCCAACCCCGCTGGCGCACTCGCCGTGATTAACACCTTCATGTCGCCGTCTCACGCCATCATGCGGGCGCACGCGATGGGAGGCCTCTTTCCTCTGCGACTCGAGCATCTGAGCGAGACCGATCGCGACGCCGTCGACGCCCTGCCCCGCGGTCCGGCGACGCTGCCACTCGCAACGCTTGCGACGCGACGGATTCAGGATGCGTACGCCGAGTATGTCGATCGCTTCGAGCGCGACTGGCGCACCGAGGTGCTCCAGCGATGAGCGTCGGCGTCCGCCTCGATCGCGTCTCAGCCGGATACGGCGGCAGATTCGTGTTAGGGGATCTGAGTCTTGCCGTCGCGCCGGGCAGCCTGATGGCGCTGGTGGGTCCCTCCGGGTGCGGCAAGACGACGGTGCTGAAAGTGATTGCGGGACTACTCGCGCCGACGACCGGAGACGTGTGGTTCGGGGAAGAACGGATGACGCCGATCGCCGCCGAGAAGCGCGGCATCGCGATGGTCTTCCAGAAGCCGTTGCTCTTTCCACATATGAGCGTCGCTGAGAACGTGGCGTTCGGCCTCGCGATGCGCCGCATGCCTCAGGCGCAGCGGCGCGCGGCGGCCGAAGACGCGCTGCGAATGGTGCAGCTCGACGGCTTTGCCGACCGCAGACCCAGGGAACTGTCGGGCGGACAAGAACAGCGCGTCACGCTGGCACGCGCGCTCATCACGCAGCCACGAGTGCTCCTGCTCGACGAGCCATTGTCAGCGCTCGACGAAAGCTTGCGGACCGAGATGCGCGGGCTCGTCCGCCAGCTGCAACGCCGGCTCGCCATCACGACAATCTTCGTGACCCATGACCAGCGCGAAGCCTGCGAAGTCGGCGATCAGGTCGCGATCCTCCTCGATCGCCGCATCGCACAAATCGGGCCGCCGCGCGTCTTCTACGCCGATCCTGCCAGCGAAGCCGTCGCGCGATTCTTCGGATGGTGCGTCGTCGAATCGCCCACGCCAGCAGAGCGCGGCGCGGTAGTGGCATTTCACCCTTCGGTGGCGCGTCTCTGTTCGGATTTTCCGACGACAGAACAGGCTGACTCGTTTCCTGTCGTCATCGAGCACGTAATCGACCTCGGGACCGAACTGCGTCTGGCAGTTCGATTCGCATCGGGTTCTCGTCTCGACCTCGTTCAAAGCAGCGCGATGACGACGGCCGCGGTGGCAGCCGGTGCGCCCGCGCGCCTCGTTGTTCCGCAATCCGCGTTGAGGACTTTTCCACCAGGTACATCGTTCTAGCCGGGAGTCACCATGACATCTTTCGGGGGCAGCGAGTGTGTCGTTTGAGGACCGTCACGGTTCTGTTTCTCGTGTCGTGTCTGCTGGTGTCATCAGTCGCGTTTGCACAGGTCGGTGCGTCGGTCGAAGGCGTTGTTCAGGATCAGACCGGCGCCGTCGTCGCCAACGCAACGGTGTCGATCACGAACGGAGAGACAGGACAGGTCCGCGAATCGGTCACGGACGCAGCCGGACGTTATCAGATCTTCGGTCTCGGCCCGAGTGAGCGTTACGAGATCCGCGCGCAAGCGAATGGCTTCCGCCCTGAAGCCCGCATCCTCTCCTCGATCATCGCCGGGGAACGCCGGGTCCAGGATTTTCAGCTCGTAGTCGGAGCGGTGACCGACCGCGTGGACGTGCGTCCCGAACTGCCGCTGGCCAGGACCGGAACGCCGGCGCTCGGCGGAACGTTGAGTGAAACCCAGGTGCAGGAGCTGCCGGTCAACGGACGCGATCTGGTCAGCCTCGCGTATCTGATTCCCGGCGCCGCACCGGCCCGGGGCTTCTACAATCTCGCGCCGAAACTCACTATCAACGGCTCGTCTTCGCTCGTCACCAACTACACGGTCGACGGGTATGACAACACGGATCTCTTCCTCGGTGGTCCGAAGGTGCCGGTGGCCGTCAGCGCGACTCAGAACCTGACGGTGATGGTGAACTCGTACTCGGCCGAGTACGGACGAACGGGAAACGGCGTCTTTGCGGTGACGACGAGATCAGGTGGCCAGCAGCATAGCGGCGAGCTCTTCTACTACGTACGTCCCGGAGCCAGCTTCGACTCGCCGAACTACTTCGCCCCGAAGGACGCCAGCGGCGCGGTGATCGACGACAGCTTCCAGCGCCACCAATTCGGCGGCGGCGTTGGCGGCCCGCTCAGCCCCGGCACCTTCTACTTCGTGGATGCCGAGATCACGCGCGAGTCTCAGGACGCGATCCTCACCTCGCCGCTCTCCGTCGGCCTCGCGCCGACACGCTTTCACAACCATGCCCTGATGGGTAAGGTCGATCGCCAGTGGAGCGCGTCGCAGATCTCGTCGTTCCGCTACTTGTTCGGCGATTACACGCACGACAACGATATCGGCTTCGTCGGGGGGTTGACCCTTCCGTCGGCCGGACTTCAGGTGAATTACCAGAACAACTTCGGATCAGGGAACCATCGCAGCGTGTTGTCCAGCAATGCGCTGAACGAGGTCGGCATCATGGTGGGCCGCATGCGCGCCGACTGGCGCACGCTCGACCCCGGCCCTCGCGTCATCGTGACTGATCGCGGTGCGACGCTCGCTGTGATCGGCGGCGTCAGCGATAACTTCTTCTGGACGGAGACCGACTTCCAGCTGCGCAACGTGTATACGCAGGTCGCGGGTCGTCACACGCTCAAGGCCGGAGGCGACCTGTTGAGCGCGCAATTCGATATCCGGTCAGGGCCCGGCGCTCGCGCGGCGTACACCGTCGACCTGCAGGGACGCCGGATCCAGCCGTCGGGACCCTTTCTCGAGATCGGCGACATCCCGCGCGACGTGCGCGTGCTCTCGTACTCGCAGTCGTTCGTGAACCCTGCTGTGGATGCGACGCAGAACCTGCTGGCGTTCTTCGTCGAAGACGCCGTACGCGTGCGACCCGACGCGGTCGTGACCGCGGGCCTCCGCTGGGACTACGACTCGGTCACGAACACGCCCGAAGGCGACGCCGACCTGAACAACCTGGCGCCACGGCTTGGTCTCGCCTGGTCCCCGCGCGGTGACACGCGCCACCAGGTGCGTGCCGGTTACGGCCTCTTCTTCGAGCGCATTCCGTTTGCCGTCTACTCCGACACGATCTTCAACAATCCGAACGGCGGCGCGATTTCGGTGACATTCGCGCCAGGCACGGCGTTCCCGCCACCGACTTTCCCCAATCAGTTGCCGCGCGACGCCTTCCAGGGCGTGCCGATCAATCAACTTCCGCCGCGCAACGTCCAGGTCTTTGACCCGGAATTGCGAAGTCCGCGCAATCAGCAGGTGTCGATCGGATACGTCCGCGAGTTGACGGCGGATCTGGCTGTCTCGGTCGATTACATCAACAACAAGGGAAGCCACCTGATTCGCCGCATCGACAACAACGCGCCCGCGTCGATCCCGGCCAGCGTGCTCCGCTCCGTCGCGGCCGCGGATGCGACGAGACCCATCGTGCCGGTCGCCGGCGGTTTCCGCCTCATCGAGCAGGACGAGTCGACCGGCAGCAGCCAGTTCCACGGGCTCTATCTCAGCGCGCGCAAGCGCTTCAGCCGCTCGTTCGCCTTTGATCTTGCGTACACGTTGTCGAAGATCGAGAACGACACCGACGACATCAATTTCCGTCCGGTCGACAGCCGGCGCGCAGACGACGAGTCCGGCCCCAGCCTGAACGATCGGCTGCATGTGCTCGCGCTAAACGGCCACGTGCGACTACCGGTCGAGATCGATCTCATGCCGATCCTTTTTCTGTCGAGCGGCCAGCCGTTGAACGTCGTCACCGGTGGTGACGACAACGGCGACACGATCTTCAACGATCGTCCGGCCGGCGTCGGGCGCAACACCGAGCGCACGAGCGGCTACAGCCAGCTCGATCTCGGGATCATCCGCCGCTTCCGCCTGGGCGGCGCAGTCGCTCTGGAAGCGCGGGCCGAGATCTTCAACCTGTTCAACACGGTGAACTACTCGGGGTTCTTCAACTTCGGTGCAAGCGGTGTGCGACCCGACGAGAGCGGGACGCTGGCGTTCCAGCCGACGGTTGCAGGACCGCCACGTCAGTTCCAGTTCGCGGCGCGGATTACGTTCTGATTCCTGAGTCGATAACGGAGGCGGGCGAAGGTACCGGATCGAATCAATGCAGCGTTCCGTGCGGGGCGTCCCTCAGCACCGCCGTCACGCGGCGATGGGCAAAGACGACGTCGGGCACTTCCTGAAGCGCCGCGTGATAGCGGCGCGCGTAGGGCGTGCCTTCCTCGTCGGGCGCAACCAGCGTGCGCGCCTGCGTGATGATCCCATCGACATCGACGCGCACGTCCGTCGCATCGCTCTGGAGCACATCGTCGATCCGCGCAATCAATTCAGAAACCGGTCGCAGCCAGGCAAATTGCGGATCGGCGACGACGACTTTGAGGATCTCGGCGGCGCCCATCCGTCCGTGAACGCGTTCGTAGGCGGTGCGTTCCCATTCGAGCAAGGTTCGGTGAAGTGGGACCAGCGCCTCCCGCAAATCTGTCAACAACCGGCGTTGCGACTCGCGCATCATCACCTCCACCGCATGAGAGTGATGCCGGCAAGCAGCAACGCCACACCCGCGACGCGCATCAATGTCACGCGCACGACCGGCCCGCCGAACAAACCGAAATGGTCCACGACGAGCGCCGCCGACAGTTGACCGACGATGATGGTCGCAAGCGTGACCGCAACGCCAAGGCGTGGAGTCAGAAACGTGCTGACCACGATGAAGGTGGCGCTGAAGACGCCCCCGGTCCAGACCCACCAGGGAGCGCCACCGAGACCAGAGGTCGTGGGTGCCGGCTGCCGCGTCGCGAATGTCACCGCGAGCACGACGCCCAATGCCACGCTGAATTGGGCGGCCGCGGCCCAGAATGGCCCGCCAAGAAGCCCACCGAGCCGCGCGTTGAACACTGCCATCACGGCGACACCGGCACCGGTGCCGAGCGCCAGCAGCAAGTAGAGGTTGTTCACCGTTCTGAGTGGCCCTTCAAGAGGTCCCGCCCGCATGAAGTGCGGCAAGAAGATCAAGAAGATACTGCCTCTCGCGAGGCAGAGCCACATCGGGGCGGAGCCTCGTTAGAGCGTTGAAGATACCTCAGATGGATCGAATAGCCCTGCTGGACCTGAAGAGCCGGCACTCACCACCTTGTCTTTAGGCAAGCGCAACACCGTCGCGCACGACACACACTTCAGGGTCACGACCTGCAGCTGCGGATCGGCGTTTGGAAACCACAAGGCTGCCTCGGCGCCGCAGGTCGGGCAGCTGAACTCGGAGCGTGAAGAGCCTGACAACATAGGATTCTCAGATCACCACAACGAACTATGACGGGAGACCGAACAACCGCTGACTCCCAACCAACTCCAACTACAAGACTCAAAAACGAACCCGTAAATTCCCTGCCTCCAACTCCCAAAGAACAAATCCTGTGTTGACCTATTTGAAACCGATTTCTCTGACGGGCTGACGTCCTTCGACCGGCGCCGGGGCCTGCGTCATAACGCTTTGATCCGGCACAAGGATGAAGACGATGGCGGTCAGAACCGCCGCGGCGGCGGCAAGAACGGCTGCACGAGCGCCGGACGACTTCAGGATTCGGGTCAGGATCGGCATTTTCGCACGGCCAATTGCACAGTTTGAGAGACATTTACGTAAACTCGGCGGGGCACCGAAATGCGCGCCGAATTCGCGGGCTTCGAGGCCGGATTTGGCCGTATACTGTCGGAATCTCACGGTCGACTCTGAGGAGACTCCTCGTATGAGAACGTGTCTGATTGCCGTCATCGGTTCCTTGTTGGGAGCATCGACCCTCGCGGCTGCGGAGCCTCCCACCTTTTACAAGGACGTGCTGCCCATTCTCCAAGCCAACTGCCAGAGCTGCCATCGGCCGGGTGAAGTGGCGCCGATGTCGCTCCTGACGTACGAGCAGGCCAGGCCCTGGGCGCGCGCGATCAAGGCGGCGGTGACCAGCAGGCAGATGCCACCATGGTTTGCCGATCCCAGCATCGGTCACTTCGCCAACGAGCGTCGTCTCGTCGATCGCGAGATCGCCACCCTCAACGCATGGGCAGACGCGGGCGCGCCGGCGGGCAACGAAGCTGACGCTCCGGCTCCGCTGACGTTCAACAACGGCTGGAACATCAAGCCCGACATCATCGTGGAGATGCCCAAGCCGTTCGAGCTGCCGCCACGTGGGACCATCAACTACAAGTACGTGCTCGTGAAGACGAACTTCCCGACGGATATGTGGATCTCGGCCGCTGAGATGCGCCCCGGCGATCCCGCCGTGCTCCACCACGGCAAGGTGTGGGTGCGGCCGCCAGGATCGAAGTGGATGGAAAACGCCGTCCCTGGTGAGGCGTACGAGTCAGAGACCAACCGCGACATCCTCGGCCGCAACGCGATCGAGGACGGGAACGACATCCTCGGTAAATTCAATCCCGGTCTTGGCGCGCAGTCGTTCGATATCGAAGGCGCCGCCAAGCTCGTCCCCAAGGGCTCCGATCTCGTGTTCGAGCTGCACTACACGACTTCTGGCAAGCCGGCGTCAGACGTTTCGAAGCTCGGTCTCGTGCTCGCGAAGAAGGACCCGGACAAGCGCTATTTCTTCCACGCCGGGCCCACGGCGCTGAATCTCGCGATTCCTCCTGGAGAGGGATCGGCGGAAGTGGTGAGCGAGATCACGTTCGGGGAAGACGCCCAGCTGGTTTACGCGCAACCACACATGCATCTCCGCGGCAAGGATTTCGAGCTTCGTGTGGTGACGCCCTCGAAGGAACCGCAGACCGTGCTGAGGGGGAACTTCAACTTCGAATGGCAGATGGGCTACCAGTACGCCGAACCAATCGCGCTGCCCAAGGGTTCGAAGCTGCAGCTCATCACGCACTTCGACAACTCCACCGCGAATCGGTTCAACCCGGATCCAGCGAAGAAGGTCGTGTGGGGACCACAGAACTGGGATGAGATGAGCAACTGCTTCATCGGAGTGCTCTTCGACAGGAACACCGCGCCGGAGAAGGTGTTCCTCAGATCAGGACCGAGCATGCTGCCGCGTGGTGAGGCAGGTCCGACGCTCGCAGCGTTCAACGAGGCAACCGGTGTGGCGCCGGCCACCAACGGCAACATCAACGCCAACGTTGCCGCGCCGGCAACCAACGGCGGGCCGAGCAGCTTCGAGCGCTAATCTCGAAATTCGCAACGTTTCGAATCGTAGGGGCGGGTCGTTAGACCCGCCCTTTTTCGTTTAGCGTCCCTTGTCCGTCCACTTCTCGTTGTCGCAGTGGAACTCCAGCAGATCCGTGTCGGGAAGCAGATTGAACTTCACCGTCGCTGACCATGCCTTCGTGAAGGTCTTCGGATCATCGAAGGTGAATTCGATCTCCATGTGCCCAAAGTCGACTCGCTTCATGCGTTCGGTCGTCTTCAGCGCTTCCGTGTGCGGCGTCCCGCCGGCATCGAGCCACGACTTGTCGTTGAATCCGGAAGTACGAATGACGAACGAGTCGCCATCCCACGATCCAACCGAGTAACCGACCCAAGCTGGCTGGGGATCAACGGGTAATGCCCGACCGTCCGTGAACACCTGCCGCCAGTTGTTGAACTCCTCGAAGAGGATGATGGTCACGCCGGTGGTCTGGATGATCTTGAAGGGCAACGTGCGCGTCAGCATCGCGTCTGGGATGCCGTGGGGAAGACAGCGCTCCGTCGGCGCACCAACGCCGAGCGTCTTCTGACGTTGTTCGTGCACCGCCTTCGCCCATGGCAGGAACGGCGCGCCGCCGGGCAGATCGGACGCGATGTCGTACACGTACTTGGATCGAATCCGGCCGTCGGTGGGCATCACACGGTCGCCGACCACTTCCCACACGCCAGACAGATCCGGTTTGCCGTCTGCCTGGCGCGGGACGGGCGCAGCGAGATTGGGCGTGCCATCGGGAAGCCTCGGCGTGTTCGACAGCTTCTGGTTGAGCCATTGCGCATTCGCCGCGGTGGCCAGAAGCGCCACCACGACGAGAATGGTCGCAGGTGGCCGCGCACTCATACCGGCAGACCTGGCGGGCCGTCCTGGCAGCTCGGGCAGCAACGATGCGGAATCTCGGAACCGTAGGTGCCGTATTCATGCCCGCAGACAGTGCATCGCATCACGAACACGCGTTGCTCCGGATCGCTGCCCGTGCGGGCTGTCTTGAGGACGACTTCCTGGCCCTCCTCGTTCGTATAGCCGACTTTGGTGACAACCTCCCACAATCCTCCCGTCGCGTTCATTTGCCTGATGCTGCGAGCGCGCACGATCTGTTTCGTGACGACGTCTCCGGTGAGTCCCATATCCTCGAGACGTGCGCGTACCGAATCCTCCGTCAGCAGTTCGAGCGATCTCGCGAATTGCTCGATGGTTATCGCCGGGTCGCGAATTGTCGCCCACGACGTCGGCGCCGCGGATCGCATCCACTCGTCGGGCCGGAAAATCGCAAAACGCTCCCCCTCGGGGAGCTCGAAGCTCAGCACGATGAAATGAGCGGGGCCCGGCTTGGGGGAAGTCATGTGTCAACGACGTGCGTATGTCATCTTCCGCGTGCGGCTGCCCTGAGAACGCTCGAGCGTCAGCACGCCGTTGTCCACGCGATAGACATCGGAGATCTCGAATTTGAGCTTCCCATCGGGCCCATCGATCGTGCGCGTAACGGCGACGACGAGCGCCCCGTCGCGACGGGAGGCCCTGGCGCGCGTGTCCCATCCGAGCGGACCAGGCACCACGGTCTCCGATCCGTCCAGTCGATATGTCGACGCGGTCATCTGGTTCTCGGTGCCGGTGTCGGCCGCGATGGTGACCTGGCCGGGCGCGTCGGTGATCGACAGACGCGTCGGCGTCGAGTAGCCGGCAAAGTTGCCGCGGGCACTCTGACTGGCGAGCACCCAGTCGCCGGAGATCGATGTCAGTCGTGATTCGGGAGTCGGAGCTCGGGATTCGGGATTCGACGTTCCGGGTTTCCCGTTCGCTGTTCCGGGTTCCCGCGCTGGCTCTGTCGCGCGCGCTCGCGAGGCTGGCCTCGCTGCCGGCGTCTCCGAATCGCCGATGCCATCGTCGGTCGCGGTTCCGCCCGCGGCTTCCGCTGCTCGTGCGGCACTGAGCAGATGAGGCATCGCAAGGTTTCCCTCGTGACAGGCGTACTCGAAGATAGCCTCGCTGTCGTTACGCGTCAGCGGCATCGCAAACGTCCACGGTCGCGGCCATGTCGTCGGGTCGTCCACGGTCACAGACCATTCGATCTTGTCGGGCGCTATCAGCGTGAAACGCTCGACCAGCGTGAGCGCCGCCGGATTCGATCCGCGATACACAGGGTCGTCCCTGAAGCGGCTCGTCTCGACAACGAGGGTGTTCCCCTCCCATCGACCTCGTGGTTCACCCACGTACTGGCGAATCGCTGCCGCGACCTGTGAGCGACCATCGAGAGGGATGAGGCGCGTCTCGTGCACCATCTCATACGAAATGGCGACGTAGCCCGGACTCTGGACGATGCGGTAAGAGTTGCCGTAGTTGGCCGGCATCATCGATCCTGGCAGTCCGCGCGTGATGCACCGATCGTACAGGCTGCGATCGGTCCATGAATCAGCCGGCCCGCGGCCTTTGCGCGCGGCCGCACGCTCAGCGCCGCGCGCTGCTGATGCCTTCTGACCTTCGGGACTCATTTGCGGAATTCTGCCGTCTGCCGGATCCACCACGAACCATGGACGGCTGCCGCGATTGGCTTCGAAGCGATCGTAGAAGGCAGGCGCGCCACCGAAATTACCCGCGACGGGATCGCCGCCCGTGAAGGGAGAGTTGAGCAGCACTTCGTCGGCCCGCTGCTTCACGAGCTGCGCGAGCTCGTCCCCTTTGATGTCGTCGAGACTGCGACCTTCGAACTCGGTGGGCCGCTCGAACGGCGTGCCCTGTTCGTACTTGTTCGAGTAATTGCCCTGCAGATCGGGATCGCCCCACGGCGTGCGCGGAGGGGTGAACGTCTGGCCCATGACCGGGCCGGAGAAGAGTGCGAAAAGCGCAATCGCAACACCTACGCGCGCGTTCATAGGGACCTCCTACGCGGTTGATTATCTGCCATTCTCGCGCGTCGCGGGCGACGCTACAATGCAGGCGTGGACGGGAGCGACCCGATGGCGCCGACTGCTCATCCCGATCGACGGCTCACGTACGACGAACTCCACTAATTCCCGGATTCTCGCTGTCGCTGTCAGAACTGTTCAAGCCATCCGTGTGAACCGAAACACCGATCGAGGACCGAGATGAAGATGCCCCAACAGCTGAAATTGGCGGCAGTCGTGCTTATTGCCTGGACCGGAACGGCGTTCGCTCAGACTGCCTACGTCGGGGCAGACCTTGTGGGAGACGTGCTGCGAAACTCGCATTCAGAATCGACATTCGGACGCGATGTTCCGTCAGGCGGAGAGGCCATCGGATTTGCTCTTCGTGTCGGCACGCCGCTTGGAAACCGCTGGGGCATCGAACTCGGCTTTACACGGCCAGGAGAGATTGATACGGAATTCAGCGGTGCGATCCCGTTTGCGAACAGCGCGGAAATCCTCGCTCAGGTGGCAGGATCGTCAGCCAGTATCAGCTCGACGGTCCAAGTGTTCCCATCGCCGTTGCCCTATCGATTGCGGTCCACGCAGCGGTACAGCACGCTCTCGACGACGGTGTGGTTCAACCAGAGCCTGTCGCCGAAAATCTCATTGGTGTATCTGGCGGGAATGGGATTCTACCGGGCGACGCACGAAAGCGATGCGCGCTTCGAGATTCTTCCTTTGAGCACGATACCAGTCGTGTTCCCACCAATCACGAAGACAGTCACCTACGGCGTCAGGCCGCTCGCCGGGTTCGAGGCCCGCATCAAGCTGACTGACCACGTCGATCTGGTGCCAGGCCTGCGACTGCACGGGCTCGAAAGCGC
>DASRJE010000233.1:0-108551 GCA_035649635.1 Vicinamibacterales bacterium
CAGTTCTGGCAGCCGAACACCTCTTTCTTCCCGTAGTACTCGAATCGCTCGAACCAGTGGCTGAGACGAGGATGCCGATCGAGCCAGCGGAAGGCGCCCTGGAAGAGGCGTCGCATCGGCGAGTCCTTGACGCTCTTCGACCACGGCACGAACGGCAAGACCTTCGCGGCCGCGTCCATAACAGTCGGCAGGAACGTGCGCGTCGGCTTCGGTTGCGGATCGCGCTTATACAGGTAAAAGCCGTCCTTCTTGCCGAACTGCAGCTCGTCGAAAATCTGTTCCCATCTGGGGGCAAGTTCTTCGGCCCGGCGGATTATCTGCGTGATGTGCTTCGCGTCGTGCGTGCCACCGATGTACGCACCGGCATAACCGATCCCTTTGAGTATCGCCACGCTCTTCGCAGCGCGCTCGAGGCGGCCCTGCAGTCCTCCGTCCGGCGCTTCCGACTCCTTGCGCAGCACGGCGACGAGCTCGTCGGAGGCCCAGCATCCCGGCGGGTTGCCGGTGTTCATCCGCTCGGCGGCCCTGCGACTGAGAACGAAGACGTTCCCGAGCACCGGCGTCTTGATCCCGCGTTCGTCGAGATACTTCTTCAGCTCGACAAACTTGGTCGCGTCCCACCCGACCTGCGTGATCGCCATGTCCGCACCCGCCGCGATCTTCTTCTCGAGCTTCAAGTATTGATAGAGCAGGTCCTCGCGCTGATACTTGAACGGCGAGACCGCGCACGAGATGAAGAACGGCGTCCCGGTGCGCGCGCGCTTCTCGGCGATATGCGCGGCCAGCTGCACCGAGTCGACATCGAAGACCGCCGTCCGCATCGCCGCCTTCGGCCAGTCGCCGCTGATTGAGAAGATGTTGTGCATCTCGAGCGCTTGCAGCGCGACGAGCGTTTTCTCAATCGTCGAGCGATCCTGGCCGACACACGTCAGATGCACGTTGGGCACGAGCCCGCGCGCACGCACAGCAGTGCCGACACGAATGGAATCCTGACCGAGCTGACCGCCAGCGTAGCTCGTGATGCTGCCCGCCGCGATCTCGGGGATCATTGCCAGCTTGGAGGCAATCTCGAGCACCTGCGCTTCGCGCTTGAGACCGGATGCTACCAGTTCCGTCACGTAGAGGAACTGGCCCGACTTCACGCGCTCGGCAAGCGGTCTCATCTGCCGAGTTCCTTTCGAACCGTTCGAGTGCCTTCGGCCATCGCGTTCAGCTTGCTGAAGGCCACCTCGCGAGGAAGACGAACGAGGCCACAGTCGGGAGTGATGATGAGCCGCTCGGGCGCAATCACCTCGAGCCCGCGGCGAATCCGGTCGGCCACAAACGTCGGTGATTCGACGTCGTTGGTCTTGACGTCGATGACACCAATGGCCACCTGGAACGGGACATTGAACTCTTTGAACAGCTTGAGATCGTCCTCACCGCGGCGCGCGAACTCCATCGAGACGGCCTGCACCTTGGCCTCGAGGATGGCCGGGAAGAGGAATTGATAGCTGCCTTCGAACGACGGCTTGCCGTAACGGTTGCCGTAACAGATGTGCAGCGTGACGTGCGCGTTCACCCCGGCGACCATCTCGTTGATGGCCTTGAGCGCCCACGACAAATCCTCGGGGAAACCCGAAAAGTACGGCTCATCGATCTGCAGGCGCGTGGCGCCGGCGCGAACGAGCTCCTTCAACTCGAGGTTGAGCATGCGCCCCAAATCGAGCGCGAACGCCTCTTCCGTCGGGTAGTGCTTGTTCTGAATGCGCTTGACCAGCGTGTGCGGTCCCGAGACCGAGATCTTCGACGCATGCGTCGTGAACCTGCCGAGGAACTTCGCCTCCTCAGCCAGTCCGAGCGTGCCGGTCGCCAGCTTTGATCGGACGATGCTCTCGTAGAAGTCGTAATAGAAGCGCTTCGAGCCGAGATCGACCTGGACGCCGGGCATGCGCTCGGTGAAGTAATCGATCATGTTGTCGCGCTGCGCCTCGCCATCCGAGACGATGTCGATGCCGGCGGTCTCTTGATCCTTGATCGCGGCTTTCCGCACTGCGTCGTGCATCTCGTCGAGATCCCTGCGGCTCAGGCGGCGCGAGAGATATTCGTTCTTCGCGCGCTCGAGCCACTCGGGCATCGAGTAGCTGCCGATGACAGTGGTCGGGAGGATTGGCAGTGGCGGCGTCATGGGGTGTCTCTGTCTCTATTATCGTGTCAACCTCCAACTCCCAAGGCCCAACGCCCAAAGCAACCGGGTAATTGGGAGTTGGGAGTTGGATGTTGGGAGTTGACGTTAATCACGCTGAGTCGTGTAAAGAATGCTCGTCTTCGTGCCGGGCCGGTACGGAAACGGCGCGAAGTGCACGTCGTAACCAGCGCGGGCGCCCACGGCCCGTAGCAGCGCGCCGTTCACCCAGGTCACGAGCGAGCCATCCAACTTCCCAGGTCCCTTGAAACCCTTACGGTAATCGTCCATATCGCTGACGAAGATGTCCTGCACCTGCAGGAACCCGCGTGGATGGAGCAGCGGCAAGGTATTAGCGAAGCTTTCACCGGCGCCCCGCGAAATGTGAAACCGCACATCGTCAGGCGCCTCACCCAGCAGATCTTCGAGGTGGTTCTTGCTCAGACCCGGAGGCACGTGATCTTCCTCGCGGTCGTCGAGGACGCGGAGGCGCTCCTCGAGTTTGAAGGTGTCCCAGAGGCGGCGCCAGAACGCTACGCCCTTGTCGCCCTCGAAGACGGCATACGGTCCACCCTCGAGCAGCCGGGTTATCATGCCGGGCAGGTCGGTCCGCGATACGCCGAAGTCTTTCGTGAGTTGATCGACCAGCGGGCCGTTCAGGTACGCGCGCACCTCAACCAGGTACAGCTTGCCGTCGCGTCGAACGAGATCGTCGAATGGCAGGTTGTCGTACACGTTGGTCAGGTGCACGTACAGGATCTTGAAGCGATGCGCGGTCAGAGCCTTGAACGGGTTGAGAGCATCGAGCGGAACGCCGCTCGCATGAGTGCCATGGTGCGCCACGGCCGCAAGTGCACGCTCGAGGCTGGTCGGTGAGTAGTCACCCAGAATGAAGTGGAGGCGGGAGTAGAAGTTCGTGCCGCACTGCTCGTCGAGCGCCTTGAAACGATCGAGCCACGCCGCCGCGCGCGCGCCTGAACCAACGCCGATCTCCAGGCCGAAGATCTCGGCCGGCAGCTGACCGCGCGTCTCGAGATCGCGAAGCAGTGTCCAGAAGTCGGCCACCGAGTCGGAAACTGCCTGCGGATGATTTGCGTCCGAGGATCCGCCGGGCAGCGCGGCCTCGAAGCCCTTGCCCGACGCGGCTTCCCAGTCCCCGAGGTATCGCCAGAACAACCGGTTGAAGTTCCAGATCAGGCAGTCGCGATACGGGCGGTAATCGTCGAGATAGAGGTGATTGTCGACGTTGGACTCGGGTCCCGCATCGAGGCTCTTCACCGCTCGGGTCAGATCGACCTGCAGCTTGGCCGCGTCGGTCTGACGCAGATCGATAGCAATCTCGGCAAGCGGAAGGGCCTGCCCCTGCGCGCCGGTTGTGCGACGCACCATCACCGGGTCACGGAAGTTCGTCTTGTACTGAATCCAGTCCAGGTGGATCCGGAGGGATGGGGCGATCCGGGCATCAAGGACGCCGTCCTCCACCAGCGACATCAACGACCCCGTGACCAGGCCCGCCATCTCGCTCTGCGGCGACCGCTGGCCGCTCCTGGGCTTCTTGCTCTGCGAAATGTGATTGATATGGACGATCACCGCACCGGCCGCTTTGCTATGTCGTGGTTCTAGGGAGATTGGCGCAATTCTTTACGCCAGCCAGCCTCACAGTCTATTGCATGATGAGCGTGAAGTCATCCGCTCTGCGAAAAGGATTGCGCATAGCGGTGAGTGACAGCGCGGGAGCCGCGACTCGGGATTCGGGGTTCGGGATTCGAGGTCCGAGTCTATGATCCGCACATGCGCCGTGTGCTCCTGGCTTTGCTCGTCGCGGCAGCCGTTGCTCCCTGGAGCTTCGCGCAGTCGTCGCGGCCGGCGATTCTGTCTCGCCTGATCTGGTTCGATCGCAGCGGCCAGCGTCTCGGGTCGGTCGGACCCATTGCCGACCATGGGAATCTGGAGATCTCGCCTGACGGCTCACGCGTCGCTGTCGCGGTGACCGACACCACACGCGCGACGCGCGACATCTGGATCTACAACCTCACCTCTGGCGAACGAACACAGTTCACGTCCGATCCTTCCGATGAGAACTGGTCGATCTGGTCGCCGGATGGCGCGCGAGTCCTGCTCAACTCCTTCACGCGAGATCGACTCAGCCTGTTCGAAGCGCCGTCGACGGGTGCGACGCCGCGCACGTCGCTACTCGAGGGAGACGAAGGCAAATGGCCCGTGAGCTGGTCGCCTGATGGCCGCTTCGTGCTCTATGTCACGAATAACGATCGGACGAGCAACGATATCTGGGTTCTTTCGCGTGACGGATCGGGGTCGCCGTATCCATATCTCCACACTGCCGCCTCGGAGAACTGGGCGGCATTTTCACCGGACGGCAAATGGGTCGCCTTCAGCGCGACCGAATCCGGTCAACCCGAAGTGTTCGTCGCGCCGTTTCCGGCACCGACGCGACGCTGGAGGATTTCGGCTGACGGCGGTTCGCAGGCCCGGTGGCGGCGTGACGGGAAAGAGATCTTCTACGTGGCGCCGAATCGCATGCTGATGGCGGCGCAGGTCGAGACATCGACGAGCGGTGTCGTTGTAGAGGACTACACGCCTCTCTTCGAGCTTCAGCATCCGTACGGCGCGTACCACGCGTTCGATCTCACGCCCGATGGTCAGCGCTTCCTCGTGAACACGCTCGTCATCGACCCGAAACGCCCGCGCGTCACTGCCTCATTGCGCTGAGCTTCGGCAAGAAGCGGCCTGTGCTCTCCTTGTAGCGCGCATAGTCCGCGGCGATCGTGCTGCGCGCGAACTTTCGTTCCTCGTGGAGCGCCGCAGCGACGAAGTACACCGCCATCGCCAGGAACACGGCCGCTCTGTAAACGCCCCCCCGGATCAGCAGGGTCGCCGCCATCGTCAGCAGATAGCTCGTGTAGAAGGGATTCCTCACGTAGGCGAACGGACCGTCCGTACAGAGAAACGTCGGGGTATCTGACGAGAAGATCCACGAGAAGTAATAGCCTCGCACCGTGCGCCTGGCCCACTCGAACAGGAGCAGCGCGATCGCGAGTGCGACACACGCGACGGCAAAGAGACCGATGGTGACGGTCTCGCTGCCACTGCCGGCCACGAGGGCGACGAAAGCAAGAGTGATCAGTCCGGCCAGGCCGGAGCCACGCTCTCCTTCAACCGGTCTGAAGGCCCTTGCCGCACCGACCACCTGCCACCCAAAGACGACGATGGGCACGACAATGGCCCGACCCGCCGTCAATGTGAATGACATCTCGTCAGGAGGCGTCGACCTCGATGCCGCCGGTGATCCCGACCACGAGATTGAAGAGCGCCGCCGTGAGCAGCGTCATGACGAAGCCAAACACCGCATAACAGATGGGGAGGATCAGCACAGCGCCGGCGCCGAAGAGCAGGCCCGGCAATGAACTGTCCGTCCGGCTGGCGAGCACTCCTCCGACGGAGAACGTCGACACGAACGCGCCAAAGATGAATCCCATGATCAGATAGAGAAGCCCGGCAACCTTGGCGCAGGACAGGGGTCCCAATCGTCTGATGACCACGATGTTCCTCCCTCTATGCCTGGAACGTAAAACGCGGGCCGCCTATGCGCGAAGCGCCTCGGCGAGGTCTTACCGTAGCCTTCGGCGGAGGCGGAAACAGGGAACCCATGCCGAAGAGCGCCGCATACTAGCACGCAGGATGCGTTCTTCCGGAGAAGCAAGCCTGTCAACTCCCAATTCCCAATTCCCAAGCAATCGGGGTTTGGAGGTTGGAGTTGCTCTGGTTATCTCGGAGAGCCGAAGACTTGCACGTAATAAGGTCGTCCATCGGAACCGTGCGCAACGGCGGTTCCGAGTTCCCTGAGTCCGGGATTCAGAATGTTGGCGCGATGGCCTGAAGACCCCATCCACGAACTGACCGCGGCGGCGGGACTCCCCTGTCCGTACGCGACATTCTCCGCGTACGCCTGCCACGGGTAGGCGACCGCGGCAAGTCGATCAGCCGGTTCGGGATACCGAGCGCCGGGAAGCACGTGGGCCATCTGGCCGGTTGACGCCATCTGGTCGGCATGAAGTTGCGCGGCCTCCATCAGGAGCGGACTCAACGTGAACGGCGCCAGACCGGCTTGTCGGCGTTCCGTGTTGGTCAGAGAAGCGATTTCAGCGCCCGCGCCGGTGCTCGATCCGGCGGCTTCCGCCCCGGTTGGGCTCGCGGGAGACGCGCAGCCCCCTGCCAGAACGAGAAGACACACCAGCCACCGAAGGCTGCGGTTCCCCATTGGACTGGCGGTCATGTCCGACGGGGTTGCAAGGGCAGGGCCGTAGGAGATTCATCGAGTTCTCAGTTATTTACCGGCTGCGGGGCGCTCCGATGGTTCCTGCTTGAACACAGTTTCGTGAATAGCTTACGCTTGCGACAACAATCGACCGGGTCCGCTACTGATATTCTTGTCGATCTGGGCATAAGGAGCCGAACTAATGCGATCGTTGATGATTGCCCTGGCCGTCGTCGCGGCCTGCCTGACCAGCAGCACTCTGACGTCTGCACAGGAGGGGCACCCACTTAAAGGATCGTGGCTGGGCACGTGGGGACCGGCCAAAACGCACTCGAACGACATCGTGCTCGTCTTGGACTGGGACGGCAAAGCCATCACCGGCATGATCAATCCCGGGACCGACGATGCGCCGATCAAGAATGCCACTCTCAATCCCGACGGATGGGTCGTGCACTTCGAAGCCGACATCAAGGACAAGTCGGGCGTCCTGAACTACGTGTTCGACGGCAAGATCGAAAACCTCTCGTTTCAGAACCGCACGATCGTTGGAACGTGGAAGAACCAGCGCGAAAGCGGAGCGCTGAAGATCAGCAGGCAGTAGGAGACACCGATGAAGTCTGGCGTTGCCATCGCCTTTACGCTCGGCGCGGTGTTGCTGCTGGGAACTGCCATTTCAGCGCACCACCCCATCTCTGCAAAATTCGACGACAAGAAGCCACAGACATTGAGCGGTGTCGTCACGCTCGTCGACTGGAGAAACCCGCATGTCCATATCTACATGAACGTGCGTGGGAATAACGATGCCGACAATTGGGCCATCGAGCTCGAGAGCCCGATCGATCTGCAGGCCGGTGGATGGACGCACGATTCGGTGAAGGCCGGAGATGCGATCACTGTCAATGGCATCACAGCGCGCAATGGCAGCCGGCAACTGTGGGCAACCAAGATCATCATGACTGGGACCGGCAAGGAGGTACTGAACATCACGCCGCCCTCGCCGCCCGCGCTGCTCGCGAATCGGCCGACGCCTCGTTGGCCCGACAAGCAGCCGCGGCTCGGTCCGAGTGCGGGCGGCGCGCAGGGATACTGGGCCTTCCCGAGTTCGACGGTGCTTGCCGAGGCCACGGCTAATGTGCCGGCCATGGATCAGTACGGGTTGCTCAAGAACGTCGCCGACGCGAAGCGCGTGGCGCCCTTCCAGCCCTGGGCGGCGGCACTCTACGAGTACCGGCAGAAGCGATTTCTTCAGGACGACCCGACGTTCATCAACTGCAAACCGCCTGGCGGACCCCGGCAGTTCCAGCTCTCCCAGGGCGTGCAATTCGTGGAAGATCGCGACCGGCAACGGATTTTCGTCCTGATTGGCGGGGGAAACAACAATTACCGCATCATTTACCTCGACGGCCGGAGCCATGCCGGGCAGGTCGGCGGTGACGACGATAACCCGCTCTATTACGGGCGAGCAGTGGGAAAATGGGAGAGCGACAGCCTCGTCGTCGATACCAGGGGGTTCAACGAGGATTTCTGGTTTACCAATGGCGGCCTGCCACATACCGAGCGGCTGAAGCTGGTTGAAAAGTTCACACGGGAGAACTTCGACACGCTGAAGTACGAAGTCACAGTTGACGACCCCGGAGCGTATGCACGACCGTGGTCGAGCAGCTGGACGCTGCGATGGGTCACCGGCCAGGAGATGCCGCGGCACTTGTGTCAGGAGAACAGGCCCTGACGCGAACTCGGAGGAAAGAGATGAGAGCGTACTTACTGGGTGGTCTGGTCGCAGTCGGGCTGATGCTGACTGCAGGAACGGCGGTGGCCCATCATTCATTTGCGGCGGAGTTCGACGCAAATAAGCCCGTCAAGCTGACCGGCAAGGTCACCAAGATCGAGTGGACCAACCCACACGTCTGGTTCTACTTCAACGTGAAGGACGAGAAGACGGGCGAGGTCACCAACTGGGGCGCTGAGATGGGTCCTCCACACCTGCTGCAGCGCCGCGGCTGGCGCCGGGACACGTTGAAGATTGGCGAAGAAGTGACGGTAAGCGGATCGCTCGCCAAGAACGGCTCCAAGCGGCTGAACGCGCGACAAGTCGTGATGACGGCGACCGGGAATCGACCGGGTGACACGCTCGATGCCGCGTCAAGTCAGGGCGGCCCGAGCGCGAACTAGTCAAGGCAGCTGATTAGTGTTCGAAGGAGCGGATATGAGAGCGCACATCCTCGGCGGTCTGATCGCGTCCTGTGTGTTACTGGCGGCAGGGACGGCCGCGGCACATCATTCGTTTGCGGCGGAATTCGACGCCAACAAACCAATCACGTTGAAGGGACGGGTCACCAAGGTCGAGTGGACCAATCCTCACGTGTGGTTCTACATCAACGTGAAGGATGAGAAGACCGGCGAAGTGACCAACTGGGGCGCCGAGATGGGGCCGCCGCACGGTCTGCAGCGTCGCGGGTGGCGACGTGAAACGTTGAAGATTGGCGAAGAGGTGACCGTTGTCGGGTCGCGCGCCAAGAACGGCAGTAATCGAATGAATGCGCGGCAGGTCACCATGACCTCCACCGGCGGACGGCCCGGCGAAACGCTCGACGCGGTGTCGAGTCAGGGCGGCGCCAACCCGTAAGAAGCGTTCGAACTTCAGCGAGGACTGCGATGCGACATTGCCTTGCGCTATGTGGAGCTGCGGCGTTGTTCCTGTCTCCTGTACTGGCCGAATCGCTCCGCGGTCAGCAGCAGCAGCAACCACCGCAACGTCCAGGCGTGCAAGTTGGCGTGCCGGATGGACGCGGGGGCGCGCCCGCCAACCCACAAGGAGGTCGCGGACGTCAGGCCGGGCCTCCTGCCGGCCCGACGCCGCGTAATGCGGACGGACGCGCGATCTTCTCGACTCCAGGGAAGAAAGGCGTCTGGCTTCCCGGTGGCGGCGGCGCTGCCGCGCCGAACGCTGCGGCGCCGCAGATTCCGTTTCAGCCATGGGCGCGCGCGGTGTACGCCGACCGCGGTGAGAACCAGCTCGAGCCGCACACGCGCTGCAAGCCGTCGGGCGGTGTTCGTCAGTTCTTGACACCGTACGGTGTCGAGTTCGTGGAACTCCAGGAGCTGCAGAAGATCTTCATCTTCGACATTGGTGGACCGCACACGTATCGAGTGGTCTACATGGATGGTCGCTCGCATCCCGCCAGTCTCTCGCCGTCGTTCTACGGACACTCGATCGGCTGGTGGGAAGGCGACACGCTCAACGTCGAAACGACGGGCTACAACGAGGGCTTCTGGATCGATCGGCGCGGTCTGCCCACAACCGAAAAGCTTCGCACGCTCGAGAAGTTCACGCGTACCGATTCGATGACGGTTGCGTACGAATTGACCATCGACGATTCCGGCGCCTATACCGCCCCGTGGACCAGCAAACTCAATCTGCGGTGGGAGGACGGAACGGAGCTGTTCGAGTACGTGTGCCAGCAGGCCAACTACGCTCATAACCTGATGCTCGGAGCGTACGAGTCGGTCGACCGTACAACAGTCACGGTACCGTAGACGTCTTGAATGGTTGAATTCCTTGCGAAGAAGTCAAATTGTCGGCACACCATTCGAGACGTCTCCGCCCGCGCGGAGCGCGGGCAATCAAACAGCCGGAGCCACATGCTCATCGATCGGAGGCGGAGCCTCGCTAGTCGCACGATGCGAAATCTCCTCGCGGTAATTGCCGCGTCGGTGTTGTTTCTAACGCCGACGCTCATGATCCCACTTCAAGGCCAACAACAGCCGCAGCCGAATCCCGGCGTCCAGGTCGGCGTGCCTGAAGGCCGCGGCGGCGGGGGCGCTCGTCAAGGGGGCGAGGGACGTGGTCGTGAGACCGGCCCACCCCGACCGACGCCACGTTCATCCAGCGGGCATGTATTACTTGGCAGTACACCCGAGGAGAAAGGTGTGTGGCTGCCGCGCGGCGTCGCACCCAATCCACTGGGACTCAAGGACACGCCATTTCAGCCGTGGGCCAGGGCCGTATTCGACGACCGCGAAAAGAACGAGCTCGAACCGCATACCCGCTGTAAGCCGTCAGGTGTGCTCCGACAGTTCCTGACGCCGTACGGCGTCGAGATCGTCGAGCTCCCGGAGCTCCAGCAGATCTACATCTTCGACATCGGCGGACCGCATACCTACAAAACGGTTTACATGGACGGTCGCTCGCATCCGGAGTCAGCGGTTCCCACCTACTACGGTCACTCAATCGGCTGGTGGGAAGGCGACACGCTTGTCATCGACACGGTTGGCTACAACGAAGGTTTCTGGATGGATCGCGAGGGCCGGCCGCACACGAACCAGCTGCACACGCTCGAGAAGCTCACTCGCACGAACTTCACGACGCTGCGCTACGAGCTCACCGTGGACGACCCTGGCGCGTACACGGAGAAGTGGTCCGGCGCCACGAACCTGCAATGGGAGAAAGGGACAGAGCTCTTCGAGTACGTCTGCCAGCAGTCGAACTACGCGGGAAGCCTGATGCTCGGCGCGTACGAGAGCGTCGATCGCACCACGACCGCGGTGCCCTGATGAACTCCCAACTTCCAATTCCCAACTCCCAAACTGGAACCTAGAACTCCTTGGGAGTTGGGAGTTGGGAGTTGGTGGTTGATAGTTCAGTGCCCGTCAGGGCCAAAGCAATCCCACCGATCGTAATCACCGCGGACAGCACGAGCCGCAGCGTCAGCGGCTCTCGCAAGATCATCAGCCCGCCAGCCACGGCGAGAGCGGGCACGAGCAGCTGCACCAGCGCGGCGCGCGTGGCGGTCAACGTGCGCAGCGCCGCGTACCACACGACGTAGCCGAGACCCGATGTCACTGCGCCGGACACGGCAGCCAGCATCACACCGCTGGTCTCGAGGTGCTGGAACTTCACCGCAGCCAGGCTGACGGCAAGCGTCATCGGAATCGATCGAAGGAAGTTGCCGGCGTTCTGAGCCAATGGGTCCACGGCCCCCCGTCCACGAATCGAGTAGATGGCCCACGCCACTGCTGCCGTGGCCATGAGGCTGGCGCCGAGCGATGACGGCGCCGAAAGGCCGGGGAGGAGAAGGTAGACGAGACCAGCGATTGCGAGCGCCAGGCCAACCCATTGCCGGGCATGAGGGCGTTCCCCTTCAGCCAGCGCGCTCACCATCATCGTGACCTGCACCGTTCCAAACAGAATCAAGGCACCGGTGCCGGCTGTCAGCAGTCCGTATGCGTAGGAGAACGGGATGGCATAGACGAAGAGAATTGCGGCGGACGTCCACGAGCCCTGGTCCCACGGACGGGCGCGTCGAGTCGATGCGGCAATGATCGCCAGGCTGACCGCACCGGAGATGAGTCGAATCGTCGAAAACGACGCGGCATCGATCGCTGCCGTCCCGAGCGCCATGCGACAGAGGAGAGAGTTGCTCGCAAAGGCGACGAGCGCCGTCGCAGTGAGGAGCGCTGTTCGCACGCGTCAGGCGCGCTCCTTCTTCCACTTCGCCACGGCCGCCCGCACGAGCTGACGCAGGCCGGGCGTCCGGAGATCGGATGGCGTGTCGATCACCACGTGACGATTGGCTTTCCCCGTTCCCTTGAGGAGACCCTTCGGATCCGGAAGCGACGAACCACGAGCGACACCGAGCTTCACACCCTTTTGATTGACGGTGATATAGCTCACCACACCTTTGTAGCCGGGTCCATAGCTGTACTGGATATACGGACCGGTCGAATCGATCGTCTCATCGGCCTTGGGTAACAGCTCCACCATGAACGCGCGCGTCGCCTTCGCGAGCGCCTGCACTTCGTGCGGATAAGGGGCCACGAGCTCTTTGAACGTCCGCGTTGGCGCCGCCGGCTTTGCGGGTCTCGCTTTTGCGGGTTCCGCAGGCCCTGCGGTTTTTGCAGGCCTTGCGGGTTTTGCAGGCCTTGCGGGTTTTGCAGGCCTTGCCGCAGCTGATTTGGATCGGGACTTCGTCGGCCCTTTCGCAACCGCGAGACGCCACGCGAGTGTCATGGCTTCTCCAAGCGCATCCTCCTCGACCGACTCGAGGTGGACGCGCGTGGCGCCCTGCAGTCCCCACGAGCCGTTGACCGGCGCGAAAGCGGATGGATGCTCACGCATGAACCCCTGTTGCGCTTCGGGAGTCAGCGAGACCATGCCCAGTTTCTCGTCATGAGTGAGGGTCGCGAAGATCCGGTTGTTCACGCGGAAGTCGGGATGGTCCATGTGCGAGCTTTCAAAGGCTCCCTCCATCCCAAGGGCGATGCGACGGAAATCTGCTGCAGTCATGACGCCCGGCACGATAACACGATGGAGCGATAACGGGGGTCGTCGGAGGTACCGGATCGACACGGAGCAACGGAGGACGAAACGGGGTGCGGCCGGTGGGCCGCGCGACGCGCGGCTTGGATCGAGCGCAGCCGGCGGTCACCCGTCCCCTCCGTTGCCTACGCTTCACCCACAAGCGCGGAAACACGTTCTGCTGTCTGCAGCAGCAACCCGTCCTGTCCGTGCGCCGCGGTCAGTTGCAACCCGAGCGGAAGCGCGCGCCCGACGGCCATCGGGATCGAGATGGCGGGCGTACCGAGCGCGGTCCACGGCGCGTTCATTGCCGGATCACCGGTGGAGGCGAACCCCGCCGGCGCAGGTCCGGTCGCAGCCGGCACGAGAATCACCGGCGTGGCTTTGTACAACTCCGTCACCTTCTGCCTGCAGGTATCGATGTGTCGGCGAGCCTCGTCATACTGAGATTCCGCGATCGCCAAACCGAATCGGACCATGGCTGCCAGATCGCCGAGTTTCGCTCCGTGCTCCTCGTAGCGGGGCTGATGGAATCGCGCGCCCTCGTAGCACATGACGATGTGTGCCGCATCGGCCAGCGTCGCGAGCATGCCAGCGATATCGACGAAGCGAATCGAGACTCCACCGCGCTGCAGCATCCCAAGACTATTCTGAAGCGCGGCCGCCATCGGCGCTTCGACGCGTGGCATCGGCTCGGGCACGCCGAGTACGCTCAGCTCCACGGCCGCACTTTGCCGATCCAGCGCATGCCACAGCGACAGCATGTCGCGCGCCGTGTTGGTGAAGAAGCCGAGTGTGTCGAGGCTCTTCGCAAGAGGCAAAATGCCTCGCATCGAGAACGTGCCGAACGTGGGCTTGAAGCCGGTGACGCCGCAGTAGGATGCGGGTCTGAGCACCGAACCCTTCGTCTGCGTACCGAGCGCCAGCGGCACCATCCTGGCCGCGACCGCGGCCGCCGAGCCGCTCGAGCTTCCGCCTGGGGTGTGATTCAGATTGCGCGGGTTGCGCGTTGGCGAGGGAGTGATATACGCGAACGCTGTCGTCTGGGTCTTGCCAAACAGGATCGCACCACGGCCTTGCAGCTCGGAGATGATGTCGGCGTCTTCAACACCGATGCGCCCGCGATAAATCGGCGAGCCATACTCGGTGGCAAGGCCGCGCGTCTCGATGATGTCCTTCGCGCCAAACGGGATCGCGAAAAGTGTGCCGCTATCTTTGCCGGGCCGCATACGGTGCTCTACCCAGGCATGAATCTCCCTATCTCTCGAGACGACTTCCATGCACGCGGCGAGGGAGCGCGCGCGAGCATCACGTGGCGCACACACCCATTCTGATAATCCAATCGGATTGCTGAGAGACACGGCGCCCGCTCACGTCGCGATGCCAAACAGCGGCAGACAGGCAGACGCAATCTGTTCGATGTGGCGGTGGTCAGTTCCGCAGCATCCGCCCATCACGTTGAGATGCCGCAGGCGTCTCTTGACGCGAGCGTAGTCGTTACCCAGTTCGATCGGATCACCGATATCGATTACCGGCGACTCGTTCAACTCCGCGTGACTCTTTCGCGAGGCGTTGGCGCGGAGGCCGCGCACCCGTCCTAGCCATCGCCCTTCGTCGCCGAGCACGCTTTCGAAGTGGCTGGGATGCGCGCAGTTGATCATGTAGTAGCGCGGATAGCCGCCAGTGTTCTCCTCGACCTGCTCGATAGCAGCCCGCAGCGTCTGCCCGGTCGGAAGCCGGCCGTCGGTCTCGACGGTGAACGAGAGGACGACGGGCATGCGCGCGCGTTCGGCCGCCCGCGCAATTCCGATCGCTTCCTCGACGTAGTTCATGGTGATCGCGCAGATCATGTCGGCCGCCGTCGCGGCGAAGGTCTCGATCTCCTCGCGGTGATAGTTCTCCGCCTGTTGGACGGACATGACCGAGTTGGCCACGTAGCCGTCGCCGCGCGGGCCGACGCAGCCGCTGATCACGACGTGGGTGGGACCGTTTTCGTACTCTTGCCGGATCTGCTCGAGCAAAAGAATCGATTCGCGGTTGGCGTCGGCCAGCGCCTCCGGCGTATATCCGAGCCGCGCGCCCCAGTCGGCACTCCCCCGCCATGTCGCGCTCTCGAGAATGAGACCCGTGCCAAAACGCCGGGCAATGTCGGCATACGAGCGAAAGTATTTGAGCAGCGCGGCGCGCCCTTCCGCCGTCTTCAGCAGATGGAACGCCGCGAAGTCAGGCAGTTCGAGACCATCATGAAAGATCAGCGTGGTCTCGATGCCGCCATCGCTCAGAAAGAGACTGCCGGTCGTTTGCGGCAGCGCCGCTCGATATCTCGCCGTCGTCATTGGCCCGTAGTGCGAACTCGAACCAGAATTCTGTGCTCGTTATGCCCTCGCCTAACGGGCCAGGCGCGCCAAGCGCGCAAAAAGAAACGCAGTGAACCGTTCGCGGTCATTGTCCCGCAGATACACCAGTTTGCGCCATCCACGCGCGCACCACCTCGACAAAGCGTTCGGGCTCCTCAAAGAACGTCTGATGCCCGCTTCGTTCGAAAAGATGACGCGTGGCATTCGGGAGCGTCTCGACGATGCCATCCCACATCGTGGACGGAGACACGTAGTCGTAGCGCCCGTGCGCGATAAGGATCGGCACGTCGAGTGATTCCTTGTTGGCGGTCACGTCCCACGTCGCGGTCAACGGACCGAGCACATGTTGAAAGAGAGCCGGCTTCATGTCGGCCTCGGCAAAGAGAGGAAGAGCGTCGAACCGCGGATCGAAGAACCGCAGTGGTGCCTGGGCGAAGACGGCTTGTTCGGGAGGAGTGCCCGGCCACAGCTTCGCGTAGTTCTCTTTTAGAATGGACTTCCGCTCATCCGATCCATCAGCCTGGAAAAACGCCGTTCCCGCCTTCACCAACGTCGGAATATCGCCCGTCGGCGGCGTTCCCGCCACGATCACGTGAGAGACGCTTCGCGCGCACCGCCTGCCGTATTCGATCGCGACTACACCGATGATCGAGTAGCCAAGGACGGCGACACGCTCAACCCCGAGATGAGCACGCACCGCCTCGAAATCGCTGGCCAGCACATCGAACGTCAGATCCGCCGGATTGCCCGTCGACTTCCCTCCCCCGCGCAAGTCGACATAGATGAACTGGAAGAAATCGGTGAGCGGCGGAGGCGTCAACTTCTCGTACGGCTTGACCCCGAGGAGGCACGGCACGATGCAAGGGACTCCCGTTCCACGTGTCGAGTAGAACAGCTCTGCGCCGTTGACGGACACGACCATGACTGCATCTCCTTCCGGAACTCGGGACTCGGGATCCGGGATCCGGGATTCGGGACTCGGGACTCGGGACTCGGAAATCCAACCTGCTCGTGGTTCTCTCGATCAACCGATGATATCGAGTAGGGCCTGTGCTGCCTGCTCGCACTGCCCGCGAGTCACGTCCAGATGCGTAACCAGGCGGATCGTACGCGGACCGAACGCGATGATCAGGACGCCACGCTCCCTGGCACGCGCCACGATCCGTGGTCCATCGGGTGCTTCGGCGGTCACGCTAAACACGATGATATTCGTTTGAACCGTGTCGAGACTGAGCCGCACGCGCGGGCTTTCGTTGAGCCGCCTCGCAATCAGCGCGGCGTTGTCGTGATCCTCTCCCAGCCGGCTCATGTGATGGTCGAGTGCGTGAAGCCCGGCCGCGGCGAAGATGCCGACCTGCCGCATGGCGCCACCGAGCATGCGGCGATGGCGGAACGAGGCGTCGATCAGGGCCCGTGACCCGGCCAGGAGCGATCCGCCCGGTGCCCCGAGTCCCTTCGAGAGTGCGACCGACACGAGATCGAACGGGCCCGCGAGGTCGACTGGTGGACGCCGGCTGGCCACCGCCGCGTTCCACAGCCTGGCACCATCCAGGTAAGTGGACACGCGATGCTCACGCGCCGCGTTGCATATCCGCCGAGCCTCGTCTTGCGGGAAGACCACTCCACCGGCGCGGTTGTGAGTGTTCTCGATTTCCACGACGGTCGTGGGCGGAAGCAGCATGTGTCCGCGTGGGTTGCGCGTCGCGAGAAATTCGTCGGCGGTGAACGCTCCGCGCGTCCCGATCTCAGTCAACTGAACGCCAGCATTCGCTCCGGCGCCGCCGGTCTCATGCCACACCGCGTGCGACTCGCGGCTGACGACCACGTGATCCCCGGGCCGAGTCAGCACGCGCAGCGCCACCTGATTGGCCATCGTCCCCGTCGGCAGCCAGAGCGCGGCTTCCTTACCGAGGAGAGCGGCGATGCGGTCCTGCAACTCGTTGACAGTCGGGTCTTCACCAAACTGATCGTCACCAACCGCCGCCGCAGCCATAGCCTGTCGCATCGCAGAGGTAGGACGAGTGACCGTATCGGAACGCAGATCGATAGGAAGGGACATGGGCTACCGGTGCCGGGCAACGAATTCCAGAACCTTCTGATTGAAGACGTCGGGCTGCTCCCAGTACGTCGAGTGTCCGACCTCCGGCACAATCACCGACTCCGATTTCTTGATTCGCGCAGCGAACAAGCGCAGCACGGCAGGAGGCGAGTAGAGGTCGGCATCGCCTGTCATCAACAGGGTGGGCACCGCGATCGTCTCCAGCACAGCAAACGTCAGCCGATTGCGAAACATTTGCGTTGGCGGTGTCGTGCCTTCGGGCCTGCTCTGCCCTTCGAGCTCGAGCCATCGCGCCGTACCCTCTGGATTTGCCGCCCGATACGACGGTCCGAGCTCGCGCACATCGGGCGGCAACGCGTTGAACGACGGCGGCCTGAGCCGCCTCCCCATCTCGAGGTAGTCGGCATCCTGCACGCCTCCGATGCTGTTTGCCACGACGAGGCTGCGCAGCCTTTGAGGGAATGACACGGCGAAATCCAGCGAGACGATGCCACCTGCCGCGGTGCCAACGAGATGAAATCGATCGAGCTCGAGATGATTGACCAGCGCGAGGAGATCATCTGCACCAGTTCCTGGTTGAGGCCCATCTGGATCGACCGTCGATCGCCCATAGCCGCGCCGGTCATACGTGACAACGCGGTAGCCTGCCGACGTGAATGCCGGTACCTGGTACTCCCAGACGCGACGGCTGCCGGTCGCGGCATGGACGAACACCACAGCTGCTCCGTTACCACCCGTATCGTTGTAGGAGAGATGGACGCCAGGGAGATCGACCTGGGCCTCACGCGCCGGAGCCTGGGCGAGTAACGTCGCGAGACCCAGGGACGTCAGTCCCACGACGGCGGTAACGATCGATCCGCTCAACCGGACTCCTACTTATCATGACGACACCGGGTGTGATTTTCGGTATGACCCTTTCGAAAATCACACCCGGTGTCTTGAGATCATAGACGAGCCTCAGGCTCAATCCGAAGTTCCGTGGTGATGTCGATCGCCTGGTAGAGGGAACGATAGACCGGGCATTGGATTTTGAACACGTCGTGCGCCCGATTGGCGGGCTCGATCTTGTCCTCAGCGGCGCCCTTCAAAACGAAGGCCACGTGGATGCGACGGAGGACGAGCACACCTTCCTCTGTCTCGACCTCGCCATATGCCACGGCCGTCAAGTGACCTTCACTTGCTGCGATCCCGCGCGCCTCCAGCGCGCCCCCCAGGGTGCCGAGCAGTCATCCGCCGGTTGCCGCGATCACGTAATCGATCGTCGTCGCATGCGGATTGTCGACTTCGCCGCGGATGCCGTAGTGACGCGCGATAGCGCCGTGGGTTCCGAAGCGTACAGGATCTGGTTCGGTCGGCAACTGCGCGAGGCGCAACGGTCCCTTCACACGTGTCAAAGGGATCTCGGCTCTGTAGACGACGTCGCTCACACGGCTCTCATTTCTTCCTGTAGACCGCGATGTTGTTTTCGAGGAGGCCACGATCCTCCTGGCGGAACGTGATGGTCAGGGTGCGGCCGTCTTCTGACACGACCCGGCGCGCCGTGCCAAACACGCGACCGGCATGCGAGAGGACGGCTTCGGCCGTGTGCGCGTCGATTCGCTTGAGCCTGATGGTGTCGTACGCTTCGGTCCCCATCACTGGGTACTCGTGATCGAAGTCGGCGCGATACTCGATCACCTCTTGCCGGCCGTCATCGCGCAGCCGGCGGATAGTGCCCTTCATGCCGTCCTTGTCACGAACATACGTCCGCGTCTCACTGCGAGGTGGAGGGCCAGGGACATACCTCGACTTGGCCAAATCGAGCTGCCAGGATCCAACCAGCGCGTCCTGCTCGGCCGCCACCGCCTGAGCGCGGACGCGCCCATCGTGGCTGAAGAAACTCGCCGTTGCCGCAAGAAGGACCGAATGGACAAACAATCGTGAGCTACGCATGATGCCTCCTGCTGAGATCGGAGCCGTCGATGCGCCGCGAATAATCCGCCCTAGCGTAGATCTTGGCGCCGCGATTGCGCTACTGCAATTTCACACCGCGCGTGCGCGGCGACATCTCACATCACGATCCGGCGGCTCCGCCGGAACGAACGCACGATGGCGACCACCACGGCGGCCGACGCGGTAGAAATGACGGCAAGAATCGCGAGAAAGCCGAAATCGAACCCACCGATGACCATGTACGCCCACGACTCCAGAAGAATTGTCGACACTGTCGCGCTTCGAATGATGGCATGTCGAGGCGAGGATACGTACCGCGCAACGAGGAACGCGATCGCTGACGAGATCATTACAAGAAGGAGCACGCCAGGGAGGTACTGGACAAGCATCGGAAGCTCCTAGCCAGCGATCGACGTCGCCGTCATTTCAACGCCGCCTCTTCAGGTGATTCGCCAAGCGCTCGATCGATCTGTGGAAGCACCTCGTCGTAAGCCTTGAGTATTACGGGGTCGAAATAAGACACGTCCCCCAGGTAGCTACTAATTGACTGCCAGTATCCGTCGAAGTCCTGTCTCCATGAACGACCGTATATCGTCGAGGTCACGATGGCGTTCTGTGTGCTCGCATAAGTCTGCTGAAGCGTGTAGACGCGCGACAGCGCGAACGCGAGCTCGGAATCGATATGAGCGAGCGACTGCGTCGCCAGCGCGAGATCCCATGCGGCCTGCTCGAAGAACACGGGCGCCACACCCATGGTCATCCCGATTTTGAGCATGTTCGGCGTTCGCGGTTCCAGCTTGAAGTACGCGTCGAGATCGCGCTTGAGCTTGGCATGGTAGTCGGTGACCGCCGCCACCGCTTTGCGATTGTTCATGATCTCGGTGCGAAACCGCCGGAGAGAGGTTTCAGCGAGCTCGCGCTGTTCAGAGCGCTCGCGCCACTGCTCACCCATCAAGCCAAGAAACACGCCGGTCGTAATCAGGACGACCTCCAGGCCGATCGTCAGGAGCGACTTGCCGCGACGACGATGCTGTCGTTCTGCCTGCGGAACCGGTGCTGGTGGTTCCGGTTCTTCGTCATGCTCCTCGAGCTTGGGTACATGGACCTCCGGCATCGGAGCGTAATGCTAACACTCCCCTGTCGGGGGTGAGGTCACCTGGACGCCGGTACGGGAAGCTCCACGACCTCATAAGACAGGTGCGATCCGTTGACTCGAAGCCTGGCAAGGGAAATCGGAAGAGAAAAGCGACGCGGCCCTGCGCTTCCGGGATTCAGATACAGAACACCATTCCGCATCTGGGCGCTGGCGTGATGGGTGTGCCCCGAGATAACAGCAGCAAAGCCTCCGGCCTTCGCGTCGACGTCGAGCGTCGCGAGATCGTGAAGGACATACAGATGCAGATCTTCGACCTCGACGACTTCAGTTGGTGACAACGCCCTGGCCCACTGTCCTGTGTCGACGTTGCCGCGAACGGCGACGGTCGGCGCGATGGCGCGCAGATGCTCGAGCACGTGCGCCTCACCGACATCACCGGCATGGACGATCAGCTCCGACCCATGCAGGGCGTCGATCGCCTCGGGACGAAGGAGGCCGTGCGTGTCGGAGATCACGCCCACCAGCATGCGTGGTTGCTACTCGACGATCGTGATTTGAGAGGCCTGCACCTCGAATGGCTTGAATTCTCCGGTCCGCCCGTACTTGTCCGTAGCGGTCACGGTGAATCGGACGATCCCCGTCGGTGTGTCCTGCGGGACGACCCATTTGGCAACCCAGAATTCGCGCTCGGGCTGCTTCTCGGTCGCGCGATATCGCATCGGGAGGTCCACGGTCTTGCCCGCGACGTTCAGATGCACCACCAACTGCGCCGATTCCTCACGCTTGCTCGTCGACGGATCCGCCACGAACATGCGGAACCCGACTGGCTCACCGCGTTTGAAGCGGTTTCGGAGAATGCAATTCTCGGGGTGACCGGGCGGCTGAAACAGCGCAATGTCTCCATAGACGATCAGACGCCCCTGCCCGGTCGCGGGCGGCGCGGGCGCCGATTGCGATCGCGCGGCCGAACCGGTCTCGGTCCCAAGAAGGACGACGACGCCTGTCGCCAGTAGAGCGAGGAATTTTTTTGATCGCACTGTGCGCCTCACATCAGGAAGTTCATTGCGTCGCATTGTACAGTCTCTGACGCTTCTACGGTGCCTCCGCCAATGCATTGATGTCGCTCGAGTACAGAACGCGTTTCGTATATCCATTGGCCGCGACCTGAATGAGCGCCCGGCCAAAGTTGGCCGTCGTCGTGCCACGAAACAACGGCCGCAGAACGGGATACAGGGGAGCCAGCACAGTGTAGGCCGCCTGAACCCAGCCCGTCTTTGATCGCACGCCACCGATGGGTTGTATGTAACCGGGACGAAACATGTAGGCACCGGCGAACGGCAGCGCCAGCAGCGCATTCTCGGTTTTCCCCTTCACGCGCGCCCACATCGTCCGGCCGCGCCCGGTGCTGTCTGTTCCCACACCGGACACGTAACAGAAGGTCATTCGAGGGTTGGCCGCCACCATGGCGCGTGCGGCCGCAACCGTCAGGTCGTAGGTCAGGTGTGTGTACTCGGCTTCGCTCATCCCCACCGACGACACGCCGAGACAAAAGAAGCATGCATCGCACGACGCAAAGTCACCGGCAAGATGCTGGTAATCGAAGAAATCGGTATGGAGAATCTCGCGAAGCTTCGGATGACGGCGACCGGTCGAGGATCGCGTGATCGCCAACACCAAGTCAACGCGTGGGTCGGCAAAACACTCGAGGAGTGCCCCTGCCCCAACCATTCCGGTCGCGCCAAAGAGAACCACATTCATTCACGGCAATGTCCGCAACCATTCGTCGACGATCGCGGCAATCTCCATGTTGTTCTTTTCCAGCATCAGCATGTGCCCATTGCCTCTGATGCCGACGTCGGCGAGGCGGACAAAGCGCAATCGGGAAACGCCCGCCTGCCGAAGATAGGCAACGGTGCAATGATCGTAACTCGCGTGGTAAGACGCTTCGGCCTGGACGACAAGCACGGGAATCTGTTGCAGATTCACGAGCGTGCGCGCGGGTTCAGCCTGTTTCCAGCAGCGAACGAGATCAGAAGCCTCTGGCTTGGCCTGCCTCACGAATTTCAACTCGCTCGGGTCTTTGACTGGTGGCGCGTAGGTCAGCGGCGGAGAAGTGAGGCCATAAGGTTTGGCAAGAGGTCCGTCTTCGAACCAATTGGGAGCGCCCTTTTGCACGATGTCGTAAACCGGTGGTCCCGACGGCTCCATCGCGATGATGGCCTTCACGAGATTTGGCCTGGCATCGGCCACGAGCCAGCCAAACGTTCCGGATTGCGAGTGCGTGAGGAGGATGGCCGGGCCGATCCGGTCGAGCAACGCCGCACCAGCGTCGCGGTTCAATTCCTGTTGGCGTGGAAAACTCGTAAGCGACGGGTAGATCTGCGCGTAGAACTGGTCGAACACGGGATCGCCGGCAATGCCAGATCCTGGCCACTGCGTGTGAAGCGTCGCCTGCGGCCACAGCTTCGCGCGCTCGGGAGCAGTGAACCGTTCCTGGATCCGATCCACGGAGTTTCGTGACTGCGGTCCAACTTCCGGTTGATGAGGCGATCGCGCTCGCGAAGGCTGGTCGAGCACGTAAACCGGGTATCCCTGGCGAAGGAAGTACTGCATCCACCCCTCCCGGCCGTCTGGAGTCCCGGTGTAGTTCAATCCGCTTTGACCACCGCCGGAGAACATGACGATCGGGTAGCGGCCGGTGACCTTCGCGGGGACTTGGAACTCGACGTACATCTGTCCGGACATGATCCGCCCTTCCTGCGCGTCGAAGTATTTGCCACCGACAAAGAAGTACCCTTGTTTCGCGATGAGGAGCGGTTGCGGACCCTGTGCAATCGCAGTCGCAACAGCCAGCAAGACGACGAGAGAAGCGCCAAGACGAAAGATGAGCATTGCGATTGGCGACCTCTTCATGTGTCCTCCGCGATAAAACAGACGCTTTACGTAAGGATGGCGTTAGTCCGCGGCAGCGCGTTGCGCATCCGAATTATCGAGAACTGAAGACTTGATGCGACGACGGCGTCGCGAAGCGGCCAGAGGTTGGGAAGGATACGAATCTCCACGTTCCGGCGCTGCAATTCAGAGATCACGTCATCAAATATGTCAACCCGTTTCGGCAGCACTGGCACTGGGCTCACGAAGTAACCGGCGCACTCGTCAATGCACTCGAAGGTCGCCGGTGGCAGGTGATAGCAGTACAAGCGGCAGCGCCGGACGCGTTCAAGCCAGCCTTCCTCGATCGCAACGACCGCGCTGGCGACGCCCAGGAGCCTATCTTTGTCTGCCACTGTCGTCTGAGACCTCGCATAAAAGGTGACCCGCGGACAATCACGCGGCAGCAGGTAATTTCGTAAGCGCTCCCCGTCGATCGCCCAGACCACTGGATTGGCGGTGCAGTCCGAGGGTCTGGGGTCAAATCGACTGAGGTCTGCCGCTTCGCTGACGTGAAAGAGCATGAAATACCACCGCGGCTGTCACGCACTATCCTAAGAGAAGCGACTATCCCAGAGCTCCAGCGTTTGGAGACGTTACGCAGTTCCAGCATTGGACGCCTTCGTCAGTCGCGAAATATCGAGAGCGCGAACACCCCTTAGACACCGACCGAGTGGGCGCTGTTCCTGCGCTTTAGCCCGCCTTCTCAAAAAAGAACCAGCGATGACCTTCGAAATCTTCAGCTCGATACCGTCGTCCGGGGGGCCCAGGCTCGATGTCGGACAGAATCGTTGCTCCGGCGGCTTTCGCCCGGGCGAAGTGCTCGTCGAGATCGTCCACATACACCAGCACGCCATCGATAATCCACGGCACACTGGACCACTTTCGCGCCTGCTCGCAACTCTCTCGATGATGTTTCGGGCTGTGGTAGTCGGGCGTGGGCGACGCGAGCATGATGAGTCCGTCACCCGCCTCCATCTCGCCGTGCGAGAGCCGGCCGTCCGGCCATGTCTGACGCGCGATTTCCCGGAAGCCAAACGCGCGGCGAAGCCACTCCAAGGCCGCGATCCCATCTTCGTACGAAAGCATCGGAATGACCGCCGGTGTGGTCGTCTTCTTGGGTGCGCGTGAGTGGCGTTTCCGAGTAACGGTTCTCCGGGCAGCGACCTTGCGTTTGCGCGAGGCCGCGTTCTTCTTCGCTGCGGGCCGCTTCATCGATCTCCCCTTTCTCACGAATCACGGGAGCCCACGATTCTCACCAGCGATCACGTCTGTATGCGATCAGATCGAGCGTGGATTTCGATGTCTATCCGCCCACCAACTCCAGAGTGTCAGCACGGCCGCGCCGACGAGGGCTGAAATGTAAAGCGTCTGAATAGAAGGTGGTACTGTGCCGACCGCTGCCAGGTAGCCGACGACCAGGAATGCCGCAAGCGCGGCAAATACCCATCGTCCGATCGCATCGCGCGCTTCGGTCGTCCGAACGTAGATCCACAGACCGGCGGCGTAGAGTGTGCTTTCGACGGCCAAGGTGGCAGGAATCGAATTCCACAGCCCGACCCCAAGACGCGGACCGCCCGGATAGAGCGGCATGTCCGGCCTGTGCGTGACGAAGTCCAGTACCCAGTGGCTCACCACCAATCCGGCAATGACCAAGACGGTCGCTCGGTGACCGGACACGAGCCACCGACACACCAGGCCAAACACCAGGCCCCACATGATGAGAAAGACGAGCGAGTGTGAGTACGGGTAGCTCACGAAGTCCAGCGGCGTGAACGCCGTGTTTCCGGGATCGATACGTACTTGCTCGATGCCAAGGGCAACGAGCACTGGCCATAGAAGATCGGCGAATTGCGCCGCGGCAAACAACAGCGCCAGCGAAACACGCGGCTGGACGCGCTTGGCTGCGAGTCCCAGTGCAAGGTGACCGATAAACATTCAACAACGCGCCGGCTGGTCCAGGCGACTCTAGCCCAGCACCCCTTCAGCGGCGAGACGCTGCCTCAGGGCGTCGACACCCTCGACCTGGAATGCTCGCATTCCAAGGGCTGAAGCGGCAACGACATTAGCGTGCGCGTCATCGAAGAACATGATGGCTTCCGCCGGCACATCAAGCCGTTCGAGCGCTTCCTGGTAGATGACTGGATCCGGCTTGGCGGCACCCACCTGATGCGACGAGATCGCCACGTCGAAGAGCGCAGTCACGCCGATGTCGTTGGTGTGCCGCTCCCAGTGGAGTTCATTCGAATTGCTCAATGCCGCCAGCCGGAATCGGTGCCGCAGCGACTCAAGAAGTTCCCTGGCCCCCGGGAGCAGACCACGCGACCACGTGCGAAACTCCTGCAGGAATTGATCGGTCGAGACCGTCAGCCCCCAGTCGCACACCATGCGTTCACCAAATTCCATCCGGTCGAGCCGTCCGGTGCAGTACGCGGCGACGTGAGGACAGTTGGCGAAGTGCTGACGAATCTGGTGTTCGGTGGCGCTGACGCGCAATAACGGCGCAATGTCGCGCACGCCGGTGTAGTCGACGAGCACACCACCAAGATCAAACAAAAGAACTTGTACGTCCAATGCGCCTGAAGCCCTCTCTCACGCCCGTCCGCGCATCTTAGCGACCCACCACCTTAGCCCAACGAAAAGGAATCGCCAGTCGTGAAAGAACTCAGGCGGCTTGCCCTCGATCGCGTGTCCGACAAATTGAAGGATCCATCCCGCCACGAAAAGCGCAGTCGGAACCGGCCAGAAGCCGGGCACGAAGAAGGTGACGACAAAGAGAAGTAGCGACAGCACGATCAGCGGAATGCCGACCGTGTGGCAGAAGCGATTCACCGGGTGGCGGTGGCTGTGGCCGTATTGCGCTATCCAGTCTTCCCAGGATCTGCCCGCGAGCATATGACCCGCGAGGATGGTACATGAAAACAAACGTCACGTCGCAGGGGACCTGTTATCGAATCGGCGCGGGAGCGTCGCGGAATTCTTATATTTTCCGAGGACCGTTCCCACCACGTAGACAACCGGGATCGCGAGCTTTCGCACGATGGCAGGGAGCTCGAGCACCGCGAATTCCGATCGATAGCGCGTCGCGAGAAATGCCGCGTCGAAGAGTCCTGGGCGTTCGCCGTTCTCTTTCGTTGACGTAAAGAGCGAGGCCAAGGTAGTGCACGTGCATCGGGGGGCCCGCGCCGGGCTGAGCGACACCATCCGCTCCAATGCGCGCGCCGCCGGGTCCCTGCGTGATTCCCGTCAACGTCAGCCGCTCTCCCTGTCCGTTCTCGATCGTGTATGGGTAGGTCTTGTTCATGGCGCGGTCGCTTCATGACAATCGGGGTACAGCAGTTCCAACTTCGCCGCGAGATCCGGCTCATCGAGTCCATACCAACGCGATGTGCCTGGCGGAAGCTGCGGGTCGGAATATCCCACCAGTCGAAGGGTGTCGCGATTGATCTCGACAAGGGTTGCACCGTGCGAGGCGATCTCGGCGCGTACGATCTGAGTTGAAGACTCGAGAACGACGGGGTCTGCCGTTTGTCGATCGATCCTCCCGAGAACAAAGAAGAAATCGTTGTCGATCTCGTCATCCGTTCTGTGCCACTTGTGTCGGACGCCGTATTCCTGAAAAGCGCGGCGCAACTGGTCGAGAGAATTCGGATAACTGCCGCGCTGGTCGGGCCAGCCCATTGCGACGGCGATGTCACCCTGGATCGAGAACGATCTCAGGTAAGGGTGCGTGTTGCGGCTTCGAAAAGCATACTCACCGCTTGCCTGGTAGCCACCCACCTGGACTCTGATCGGCTGGAGTCGTGGACCTCGCAGGAAGTCGACCACTCCGCGCAGGTTCATCGCCGAACCCGAGTTCTGGTTCATCAATCGCTGTCCGTGGCGACAGCCCTCGAGTCCAATCACCGTGCCATGAACTTGTTCGAGCTCGTACCGACGAAATGCTGGGCCGAGCAAATCCTGAAGCTTCCCGTGAAGATGCCGCACGAGGGCCGACAGCGCTGGCGGCTTCTGGCCGTAGTGCGCAACCAATGTCACTTGCATGCCTCAGCGCGGTTTGTTACGGAGCCGACGGTACAAGCACCGCTAACATCAGAAAGACAAACGCAAGGACTCCGGCGATGTTCCTGAAGTAATTGAGGGACATCCATCGACGGACGCGACCTGTCAGGACGTCACGCGACAACGACCTGGCGTTAGAGGTGAGGCGCTCCTGCTCGGGAACGAAGTACACCATGGTGGACGCGTGAATTGCCAGGTACAAGGCAAACGCAATCGATAACCGCGCTTCCCTCTCAAACAGGTGCCGGTTCAAAAAAAGGCTCACCACAAACGACAACAACGCGATGGGTGACACGACCTTCCAGTAGTGCGCTGTCTTGTGCCCATGTGGCCCGACGAACATGTGGAACGACTCGGGAGGATTGGACGCCCACGTCCGATCGGACGTAAACGACTCGAACATCATCGGAGCCAGATTGAGGCTGTAGAAGAAGACCAGTACAACCAGGCAAAGATCTGCGAGATCGGGCATGTCCGTCGTTTTCTCCGCAGGTGGAGGCGCAAGTGGTTGGTCGAACTCTAGTAGGCCCTTGTTTGCCCGAGGCTCTACCGGTGCCCAGTTAGCCAGCTCTCAGGAAGTCAAGGATAACAGCGGTCTGGTCGCGCACCACATGTCCGGTATGAGGCAACACTCGAATGGTCGCGTGTGGAACACACTGCTCCAATCGGCGTCTTGTCGCATGCGAATCGAGGAGCGCGTCTTGTGCCCCGACGATCGCCAGGACCGGAATCGTCAAACGTCTCAGTGCCTCGTCTTCAAAGGGCGGCACCTTACCGCGGCGATGACGAAAGTGCTTGGCGATGAGCAGCGCCAGCTTCCCGATTTCGCGGTCAGCGGGATGCGGAGGCCCACTCATTGGTCCAACGGCTAACGCCATTGCTTTTCGTCGGCCCCATCGTCCGAGGAACATCAAGGCGGCTGCCTTGAAAACGAACGACGACTTCTGCCGCCCAACCCCCGATGGGCTGACTACGACGAGCTTGTCGACGCGGGCAGGCCGGCGTATCGCATAATCCAGCGCCATCCATCCACCAAGCGAGACACCAACAACCGAGCTGCACCGGAGACCAAGCGCCTCCATCACATCGTCCAGCCACGCGGCATAGGCTTCAGAGGACAGCTCAGGTCGTGACGGCGCACTGAATCCGGGTTCACCGATCAGGTCAACGGCGTAGACGCGAAACTGTTCCGCCCATGCCGCGATCTCGCGAATCCACATGGCGACATTCGCACCGGAGCCCTGAAGGAGCAGCACCGGCGGAGCCGCGACGCCACCGCAGACCAGGATGAAGGTTTCCCCTTCGCGCGTCGGCACTCTGCGTTGCTCAACCGGGATGGGCCAGCGCCCAAGCATCTCCGCGTAGCGAGCGTGAACGGCAGCCCGGCCTTCATCAGAGACCCAGATGCTGTTCATGCGCTTTCACCGGCGACCAGCGTCTTCACGAGATTGAGCATCGAGACCGTGGTTTCGGCGCTTCCGGAGAGAAAGATCTTGAGACGCCCACGCTCCGCGTCATACATGGTATCGATACGCAGCGGCTGACCCTCGTCGCGCGGAGCCTTGGCCGCCGCCATCACCATGTTCGTGACCCGGTCAACCGACTCAGGGCTGATGGCGTCGACCTGCACGATCGTGGACACGTCGACATGACGATGACGCCTGACGGGTTCTTCCGAACGCGCGGCGCCGCCGACGAGGGCGTTCAGATCCGCCTGCGAGATTCGATACTGCTTGCCGATGCGGACCCCCTTCAGGCGTCCCGTGCGGAGGTACGCGCGCACCGTTCTCACGTGAAGACCGAGCCGCTCAGCGACCTGCTCAACCGAGTACAGACCACGTTCGTTTAGTGCCATAACAGCACTATGGCAGCTCGCTATACGTATGTATAGGTAATAATACGTCTATGCCGGACGCGGTCGAACGGCCTCTGATTACCCACAAGGAACCGCAGTCACCCCAGCATTCTCGCCAGCGCAGTCGATTCGTCATTCCAGTCAGTGCGTGGCTCCGCCGCGAGCCGTGCCAACGTCCACAGCCGGACGCGTTCGTGGTCAACGTCGAGAAGATCCGCAAACCGTCGAATAGTCGCGCCGAGAGCGCTGGACAATCGCCCTTTGCAGTTGAGCAGATGTTGCGTCGCGTCGTAGGCGCGATCTCCCACGAAGGGCTTGGGGTCGATGACGAGCCAGGGCTCTCGCCGCGCTCGCAGGACATTGCCCGCGTGCAGATCGGTCGCCAACAGCACCTCGTCGCCGGACCATACTGACAGTTCTTTGAACAGGCGGAGGCCTTCCCGCACCAGACCGGCGTCACTCCATCCGGGTGCCGCGCGCATGGTTTCCTGCGACCAATGCGCGAGCATCACTGAGAGTGGACGGAAGGAAAACGGCGGCGAGGGTTTGCGCCAGAGACGACGAAGCAATCCGGCGATGACGACATCCTGTTCGGGTTCTGGCAGCTCGCGCAGCGCTGTCCCAGGTTCGCAACGTTCCAGTAACAACGCGTTGTGCGCCGCGTCCGCGTCGAGAACACGCACGGTCGCCTCACCATCCCAGAAGCGAAGTCCCTCGAGCTCGTCCTCCCCTTCCAGGTGCGGCATACCGAGTTTCAGGACAACGCGGGCACCGTCGCTGCATACGGCGGGCGCGACCCATCCCGCGCTTGTTTCGCCACTCCACGGTGATTCGAGCGAGAGCGACCACCTGTTCTGCAGCTCCCGGATGAGGCATGGCAGCTTCTCGAGCCACGCCGTCCGCTCCGGAACTCCGCGGCAGGCTTCGACCAGGTGCCGAGGGAGAGTGGTCACGCGTTCAGACTCGTGATGTCGTCCTTTCGCACACTGGTTCACGGTCAGGGCTCCGCAGGAACCGCGTCTTGCACATTGGCAAGCGATCGCTCTCGCGACATCCACAACTCTCGCAAGGACGTGAGTGCGAGCGCCAGAAACAAGATCGCGCACAGGCGATAGGTGACACGCGCCCAGCGGCTGCCGGCCCGGCCGAGCGCCCAATCGACGATTGCGGCGAACACGAGGGCCCAGACGATCGACGACAGCATGAAACCGGCAAAGAACACAGCGTAGTCGGCGCTCCGCGGCTCGTGAACCCCTACGGCACCGAGCGCACTCCCCAGTGCGGCCCAGTAGCCCACGTTCTGCGGATTCGTGAGCGAGAGCAGCATGCCCGATCTGAGTGCGGCATCATTGGCCCCGCTCTCAGCAGTTCCGTCGAGCGTGAACTCCAGCTTGCTCGCCACCCACGCGTCACGTGCCAGCCACAGGAGATACAGCGCGCCTGCCATGCCGATAGGAAGTCGAAGCGACTCCAACGTGGCGAGCAGTCCAACGCCGGCGAGGCCCAGGACCGCCCACAATGCATCGCCCACCAGCGAACCGAGCTGCACTGCCAGCGCAGACCGAAAGCCACCGCGTACACCATGGCGTAACGTCGCCGCGAACACCGGCCCCGGTGCCGCGTTGAAGACCAGCCCCAATCCAAACGCGGCCACAAGGACGGTCAGCACCTCGTTCCTCTCACTTGATCACACCGGCGCGTTGTGCGGCGTCACACGCGGATTTTGTACGGCGCGCGCTGTTGTCACGACCGCACGACGGGCCTTGTCGATCGTACCCATCGAAAGACGCGCCACCCCGACAACAGCGCCACGCCCAACAGCAAGCCAATGAACCACCGCATGGCCGGCGCGACACCGTTCGGCAGGTCCGGCAGTGGGACGATCTCGGGCACCAATCGCGGTGTCAGGAACGCATACAGGAAGGCGACGATCGGAGCGCCAAACCACCATCCGGGACTGCCGCCGCGCCCCTCTTCCGCAGCTCTTTCGTGAAACAGCGGCAGTTTCGCCATGCATCCTCCTTGTGACGCGACCATCAGCCTCCGACTACTTCGCTCGCCCGGTGTAGCCCTGCGCGATCATCGGAATCGCAATCACTCGGTTTCTCGCGCTCGCTGTTCCCCACGTGCCATAGAACACGATGCCGAAGAGCGTCTTCTTGTCGCGACCGCCGAACGCCGTGCCGTGCAGCCCTTGCGGCCCGCGAATGCTGCCGAGAAACTCGCCCTTCGGACCGAAGACATCCACCGACGACCCGGTGGCCACATACACTCGCCCTTGCGCATCGACGGCCGAGCCGTCACCGTCCTGACCTCCCCTGAGCTTTCCGAACTCCCGCTGGTTGGTCAAGGATCCGTCGGCCTGCACGTCGAACGCGATGACCACCGCGCCGTTCGTGACGTAGAGCGTTTTCTCATCAGGGCTCAGGATGATGCCGTTGGCGAGCACAATCCCCTCCCCGTAGCGCGAGAGGACGCCCTGCGGGTTCGCGTAGAACAGGCCGCCTCCTGTGATCGCGAGGTAGACACCTCCGCGGCGGTCGGCAACGATATCGTTCATCACTCCACCGACGCACTCGAGCGGCTCGCCGCGAAAAGAGCTCGTCAACACCTTGCGTTGCGGCTCGAGTTGCAGGATGGCCTCGTTCAGCCCCCTCGATGCGAGAAACAGCGCCCCATTGCTGCTTCGCGACAGGGCGCCGCCCGTGTTCGTATCGCTGTGGATGATCGTGCCACGGCCCGTCGCGGGGTCGAGCTTCATCACGTTGCTCGCGTCGTTGTTCGCGAACAGCATCGTGCCATCGTCGCCTGCGATGATGCCGTCGGCGTTATTGCCTTCCCATGACCAAACAACTTTCCAGGTTTGCCCGGCAGCGATGACACCCGGTATTTCCGTGGATGCCGGTGGGGCTGGGGGCTCGGGCGGCGGCGACGAGTTCGTATTGGCCGGTGATGGTCCACCCCCGATGGAAAAGGGCTGAGGAGGGACCTTGCATTTGGCCAGGACGGCTTTCAGTCCGGGATTCTGCCAGGACTGCAGGCTGCTGCCCCGAGCATAAGCAGGAGAGGGACTCTGCGCAGAAACGGCGACTGCAATACCGCCCAAAAGAACGGCGAGAGTGATTACCGATCTCATCATCACCCTTCCGTCATTCTAAAGAAGAACACATCAATCGGCTCGATCACGGCACGCCCATGCGGTCCCGGATCGTGCTGTCGCACGGCGTCGAGCCCGCTGGACAGCTCCTCGTTAGAAACTCGCGCCAGCACTGAGTCAGCTCCGGCTGCGAGCTTCTCGGCGTAGGCCCCCCAGGTCGGCGCAATCGTCTGCATGACGACTTGTGACTGACTGCAGCGAAACCCGGCCGTTTCGAACACCGCGCGCAAGCGTGCGCGATCGGGAAGAAGCTCCTCGAGCATTCGGCGCGTGCTCGGAAAGAACGGGACATACGGGTAGTTCGAAATTTCTTCTCTGGTTCCGTTCCTCACCACGACTGTCCCGTTCGCACGCAGCACCCGGCGACACTCCTCGGCAGCGCGATCCGGATCTCGGAAATGATGAAAGCTCATCGACATGAAGATCATGTCGACCACCCCGTCTCCGATCGGAATCGCTTCTGCGGCGCCGCGTTCATAGTAAACGAGAGCCCCGCTCGGCTTCCGGCGCGCTTGATGCAACATCTTCTCTGAGGGATCGAGACCGACGACACGCGCGCCAAATCGATTCGCCAGAGCATCGCAGAACCGCCCGGTTCCGCAACCGAGGTCGAGAATTGTGGTGACAGACCCGACGTCCAAATGCGACTCGATCACGTTCATCCAAAGGTTGAGAACCTCAGGGCCGTGATCGCGGCCGCGATCGTAAGCGGCGGGAATATTCGTCAGGTCGTAGTCCATGCGCCAGCCACGCTGCCTTGATATGAGAAAGCCTCCGGTGCTTCATCGTCCCGAGATCTGAAGCCGAGCTCGGGTTTCATCTTGGATTACCCATGTCTGCTCACCAGCGAGATCACCCGCCAGCAGGCTGCCGCGTCCAACCGAGCAGACTGAAAATCCTGTCCTTGGGCGCCAGCGGGAAACGGGAATCGAGGCTTAACTGGCAGCGCGGGCAAAAGAGATCGGCGTCGATTCCGTAGACATCCTCGGCCAGGGACTCCGGGGCAACGACAGGGATCGCGCGACCGAGAAGTTTGCCGAGCGCATACGCGTCATCAGCATGCTTTGGATCAACAGGGTTTCTCGGCGATGCCTTCGATAGCGTGAGCAGCTTGTGCTCCAGCACGTCCTCGAACGCGAGCATCTTCACGGATTGTGTCTCGATCTGAACCGTCCTGGCCCGCGCGAGCGAGCCAACCAGATCTGGAAATATATCCACTCGCATGCGCGACACCGGGTCGACTAGCTGCACCATGAACTTGGGCACTCCCGGTCGCACGACGTGGTAATGGGAGACCAGAAATGCCCCGCTGACGCTTGGCGCCACCGCATCGACAGAACTGACAACCAAGTCGAGATCGGCGATCGTGCCACCTCGTCGTTTGACTCCGAGTTGGGCCATGCCGAACTGGAGCACAACGCCGCCCGTTATCGCCACCTCGCTCTGGCGTACGTGAGGTATGAGCCGGCTGAGGCAAGTCGAGAGACGTCGGACGTTAAGCCGCGTCTCGTACATCACGAAGGACGGTCCTGGCGTCCGCAAAGTTGTCCGCGTTCCGATAGACGCCGCGGTACTCGGGCGGCAACGCATCAGCAACCGCTAGTCCGATCGCGTCCATGATCAGGCGTTGATGAGCGCCTCGCGGCTCAGGCCCCTCGGCTCCGTCCCCATCGCAAGTCCTTATCTTCGCTTTGACAGACTGCCAATCGCCGCCGCAAACGCATGGCGATACTCCGCTGTCCAGGGCGGCCTCAGTGTCGACCTGAGATCATTCAGGAATTGTTCGACTTCATGCGTACTCCTCTGCAAGGCCCCGGCGGCTCGGGCTACCTCCTCGCCGCGACGATGAAGGGTTACCTTCCAGTCTCGTTGACGGGCGGCCGTGCAGATCGCCGAGTGATAGAGCATGCCATCTGCGCGACACATTACGTGATAGGAAGCGTGGACCTCTGCAACCGTTGAGGGCAAGCCTGCAAGCGGTGGTTGCCGAATGGTAATGGCAGACACTCGATACCGAGGAGACAGATCAGCCGCCAGGCGATGAAAGGCAAGCGTGGTGCACGCAGCTATCGATCGCCTCACCTTGCCCAGTAACTGCTCGGCCTCGTCGTCACCGAGCGCCAACGTCTCGTGGTGGTACGGTTGGCTCGGCACGCCACGCTCGATAAGCTCCACTCGTCGTCGATCGACTACGGTCGGCTCGCCATTCACCGCAGCAGCAGAAACGAGGATCGCCCATCCATTATGGTCGGCCACGCCAACAACAACTGGCCGTGCGTTCGGTGGCCCTCGATTGCCGGCCTTAGGGCGCGCGCGCGCGCCGAGACCATTCATGATCCGTTTTCTCCAGGTCCGTTACGAAGTCCGCTCTCTCAAGACGTCGAAGACGTTCGGGTTCACGACGTTGATGGGGTTACCCGAGGCGTACGCGGCGATTTGATCGAAGATATCCGAGAACTGGATTTCGTACTCGTCGCGCGTCACATATCCGATGTGCGGTGTGCACACCACGTTATCCATCGTCAGCAGCGGGTGACCGGGATCTCGCAGCGGCTCGTCTTCGTACACGTCTACGGCAGCCATACCGGGCCGGCCCGCGCGTAGCGCTTCCACCAGGGCACCCGCCTCAATCAAAGGCGCGCGGCTGGTATTCACCAACAGCGCGCTGGACTTCATGCACGACAAATCATCCCTCGTCACGATTCCCCGAGTGTCGGGTACCAGTCGCATGTGGAGGGAGACGACGTCGCATGATTCGAAAAAGGCTCGCTTGCTTTGGGCGACCAAATAGCCGTCGTTGCGTGCGCGCTCGCGCGAGGCCTCGCGACCCCAGACCAGCACGTTCATCCCGAAGGCCTTTCCGTAGCCCGCCACCGTCGCCCCAATCCGTCCATATCCGTAGATTCCCAGCGTCCTGTCGCGCAGGGTGTTGCCGACGCCGACCTGCCAGACGCCGGCGCGAAGCGCGAACATCTGCTGAGGAATCTGTCGCATGGCAGCAATGATCAGTCCCCACGTGAGTTCGGCGGTGGCATAGGACGGACTGCCAGCATGCAGATCGGATGACACGATGACGCCGCGACGCGTACACGTGTCGATGTCGATGTGAGGGTACACGCTGCGCTGACTGATGAGTCGTAAGGCGTCGAGACGTTCGAGCAACGGCGCGCGGATTGGTGTGCGCTCGCGGATCAACACGAGAACCTCGGTGCTCTTCAGACGCACGGCGAGGGCATCGGTATCCTGGACATGATCGTTCCATATCGTGACGTCGTGTCCGTCCAGTTTGCGAAAGCACTGGAGGGTTCGGAGTGTGTCGAAATAATCGTCGAGAATCGAAATCTTCACCGAAGATGACCTCCCTCAAGGTCGCGGATGCGAGCCCTCAGTACCTGAACCTCTGACGCACCACACTTATTCGCTCGCCACGAGCACTTTCAGATTCCCGGCCATCTTTGATGCTGAATGTCAATCCAGTAGCGCCGTTTCGGTTTGTCGAGGTCTGGCCCGGTGAGGACGTTCTCGAGGACGCCACCGTTGTTCTCTATCGTTCGGATCGAACCGATATTGTCGTCATCACAGGTCACCAACACGCGAGCGAGACCAAGCTTCTCGCGAGCGAGGCGAAGGGCCATGCGCAAGATCGTGGTGGCATGTCCCTGCCGCCGGAATTCCGGGACGACGACGTAGCCGATGTGTCCACCTATTCGTAAGAGAAAATCGTTCAGCCTGTGGCGGATGGCTACTCGCCCGACGATCCGCTGGCCTTTGAACGCAAAGAGAAACGTCGATGGAACGACGTTCGGCGGGAGATTCGTACCGCGTTCCTGCTCTTCGAGCATCTCGAGATAGCGGCTGAAGCGCATCCCTTCCTGGTAATAGTGCAGAAAGTTTGGAACGTCCGCAGACGTCGCGCGGTGCGCACGCATGACCTCGTCCTCTTCGTCCCGTCTCGGTCGACGAAGCACCAGCGTCTCTGCCATGGCCCGACCAACACCCTCGTTTAGCTATATGGAACGGCAATCACTTCATGCCGGCGAGCACGTCGAACAGCGCCTGATCGACATAGTCCAGTCGAATCAGGCCGACACGTGGGTGATCAAGATCAAAAATGACATACATCGTAGCCGTGACGACGAACGCGAAGCAGAACGTGTGGAGCAGCACGCCGAAAGTTCGCTCGGGCGGCAACCCAGTGCCGATCAGCAGTGAGCACGCCAATGTCAAGACGATCAACGCCACCGCGACGATTGGCGGAATGTGTGTCTTCAAGACGATGGACCGCGTGGTCGTGATGTCTATCATCGCGTTCAAGGCGGTCAGCATCAGTAGTAAGGATGTCGGGTTTTCCCTCAGGGCCGACATGGCATCAGTCCAGATCTCGCCTTGCAGCGCGACGGCACGAGCGGCGTGGGTGTCCGACGCCTCGATATCAGGTAACGCCTGATAGACCGCGATTCGTGCCTCGGTATAACGCCGAAACTTCTCGCGCAACGGCGGCTGGGTCGTGGCCGGTAGCAGATCGAGGCGTAGGTAAGCAGTGCCAATCGCGTTGGCTTCGTCCACAGTCAGCGTTCGCCTTGCGTCGAACCGCGCGGCCGCCCCGGAAAACGTAAACGCGACCAATAACCCCAGCAGCGCGAAGATGGCAGTTTGCGTCGTGCCGAAGACGGCGACTGTCTCTGCCGTGTGTTCAGCGGCGTATCGGATCCCCAGCCGACGACCTATCTCGATGAACAGGAAGATGGAGAGGAAGAAGCCCGGAAGGAGCAGGATAATGACGGCCGAATCGCTCATACGCGCTCGTCCTCGGTTGGCCTTTTCATCCTTTCCTTTCCGATGTCAGTGACGCGCTAACGGATTAGGGGCTGGCCCGTTAGGCATCGCTTTCGGCGAGGATTCGAAGGACGTGCTGTGCTCGCTGCGCGACGGAAAGGCGAGGAATTTCACACAGGACATATCCGCACGCACGATACCACTGTACGAGCCGGGCATGGACGTTGACAGCTTCAGCGAACGATTGGTCTCGTTCCGCGTCGTTCACGTAGATCGCCTCCCAGGGCGGCAAGATCAACACCGAACGGTGAAAGGCGTATGTGGAGAGCATCACTTCCAGCTCCCGAGCAGGCAACGGTGCCACTTCTTGGAGCATGCCGAGCGCGTCGATCACCCCACGATCGAAAAAGACCCAGTCCGACGTATGCGGCAGACGACGGTACTTCTCGATGTCTCGATGCAGGATCTCCCGGCCGAACGCACGAAGGTCCGGTCGACGGCTCGCTCCGCTCGCGAGTCTCTCTGCAATGATGGCCCGGGCAGATTCTTCGACGGTGGCGTAACCCATCGCGGCGAGCTCGACGAGTAGCGTCGTCTTGCCCACACCTGGGCCACCAGTGACGATGACGTGAGGCATCATCCCGCCCGCTTCGTCGTCACGCCAGGACTCTATAGAGATTGGCGCGCCCGCGCTTACCTATCAACTCGATCACGTGTCCCTGGCGCAGACAGTACGCCATCTTCTGAGCCAGGTCGCTGCGCGTGTCCGTCGCTGTCGCGAGATCGCTCGCGGTGAACGACTCCAGCCCCACCGGAAGACACTCTCGCCAGTCCGCCGACTGGAACACGCGCCGGTCCACGACGTCGAGCAACCGGCGCACGTCGATAGCCCATCCTCCCCGGCGCCATTGACGCTTGCCCTCGAACCGCCTCGTTTCTTCTTCCCTGATCAGCAACACTTCCAGCGAAAAGTTAGGGTTCGCCAATAACTGCGGGATACTCACCATTTCCCGGAACAGATCCTCCCACCGCCCTCTCTTTGGTGACTTGCGGCGAATGAGGCCGCCGTTACGATCGCTCGATGAGCGCACGATCCATCGCTCCTGAGCGATCGGATAGATCAATCGCACCTGATGGGAGTCCACCAGCCTGGTCAGCTTCGCCTTGATGGAGGCGAAATTGCCGGTCTGAATCTCTATCAGGAGATCGTCGCGAACGATGTCAATGACGAATCCGCCAACCGTGACTTCGAAACGATCTCCCGGACGGGCGTACCACTGTTTCAGTGATGCGTGAAGCGCCTTTTCATTCAGCAGGCCGATCCCGGACATGTCAATCCGATCCCGCGTTCACGAACATGCCGCCGCGCAGCCATGGAACGCGTGCAGACACATCACATGTGGAGAAAGACAGGACGTCAATGACGATTACGACGTCGGCCGGCGCCAGCGAGTCGTGCCCAGCCAGGCCCCAGTCGCATCGACTCACCGCGTATCGCTGGTCCGCGAAAGACATGAACTGGCGGTCAGTCCGAGAAGACGGTCAGCTTGCGCCACTGAATCAACCACTTGCCATTGCGCTTGACCAGTCGATCCTCGGAGCGGCCCATCGCGGCTGCCGTCATTTTGCCGTCCTTGTCGCGCCGCACGGTCTGCCAGTAGGACTGGTGCAAGGCCTCGCCGGGTTTCGGAAACGTGATGCGCACGTTGCTGATCACGTGGTACAGATTCGCAGTCGGCAATCCCTTCGCCTTGTTGTCGTCGCGCCGCTGAATAAGGTTTGTGACGATCTTGCGAATCTCCTCGCGTCCTTTGCTGATGTTCCCGTTCGAATCGATGACGGCGTCGTCAGTGAACACGGCCACGTAGCCATCCGCGTCCAGTGAGTCAACTGTCCACACGTAACGCGCCATGACGTCCTCGACCGCAATGCGGTCTTCGTAGGTGCCGAGATTCTCCTGCGCGGTCACGGTCACGGACCCGTCGACTCCGCTCAGGGCAGGTGCGAGGAGTAATGTGAGGAAAGCGGCGTGATGCAGTCCCATGCTTGTGTCCCCCCAGCTTCGTCTCGGTGCACATCCTAATGCATCAGCGACGGGAACCTTCAAACACCGGCCTCATCGGACGGCCGGCGCATCGCGCGAAGCCGCCTGGTCCCCTCAAGAAGTGCACCGACAATAGAGAGGAATATCCCGCTGTACAGCGCAACGTGACACGCGACGTGCACGACGCGCTGATCCGGTCCAAAAACGCAAGCCGCCTCTCCACCGAAGATCAGAGCCACACCCACTAGAAGCATTCGCGTGAGAGCGCGGCGGTTCATCAACGCGCTCCAATGTCAATCGGCGACCACCAGCCGGTAACAAACATCGAGCGCATCGAGGGAGCGGACGGTGCCGAATCTCTGCTCCCACGCGCCCGAGTCGAGATCCGCCTCGAGACGCCCTATGCCGCGAGCGACTGTATCTTGATCGAGAAGCACAAAGGCAGAAATCCCCGCCCGGATCTGCGGATCGAGGTACGCCTCGGGCCGACGCCAGAATGCGGCGAGGAATCCGTCGCTGCAGTCGTGCGGTATCGCGATGTGCTCGACGGTGCAATTCCCGAGGTGGTCAACGACCTCCGCAACGGAAGGACACCTTCCCTGATCGAGTCGAACGATCTCTGGAAAGTACGCCGCCGTGAACCAGAAATTGCCGACGTCGGCGGGTTCGACGGTAAACAGCACGAGCCGGTTCGCGACTCTCCTCATCTCCTCGAGACCGCGACGCCAATCCGTCCAGTGATGCAGCGTGAGTACTGCCAGCGCTGCGTCAAATGTCCCGTCCGGGAAGGGCAAAGCTTCAGCCGCGGCTTGAACAGCAGGCGCTGCACCGGCTCCTCGCTGTTGGATCATCTGCCACGAAGGCTCAACGGCAACGACAACGCGATCGGCAGGCTCATATGCGCCGGCTCCTGCTCCCACATTGACCACCACCTCGGCATCGCCGAGCCCACGCATGATCGAAGCCGCGATCCTGGAATCAGGACGCCGTGTCGAGGTATACGTTCGACCAATCCGATCGTAAATAGCGCCGCTCGCCAGCGTCGGCGGGAGGTCCTTGGCCAGGGAGACAATCAGGGGCCAGCCCGCGTACTCTCCAAAAGCTGGCACTGGCACGAAGCCGGCGCCCGCGTACAGCGCCAACGCTTCTGGCTGACGCTGCCCGGTCACCAGCAGGATGCGCTTCACACCCAGCCGGCGCCCTTCGTTCTCGAGCCGGGCGAGCAGGAGGCGTCCAATACCTCGCCCTCGCGACTGGGGCACGACGTACATGCGTTTCAGTTCTCCGGTGTCAGTATCGATTCGTCGAATCGCGCCACAACCGACGGGCTCGCCTTCGAGATACGCGACGACAAAGGCGCCTCGTCCCTCCTCAACCTCCTCGGGTTCAAGCCTGACGTGCGTCTCAGGTTCCTCCGGGTATCGCTGTACGAGCTCTGCGTCTAACGCGGCAATCATCGCAACGGCGACCGGCGATCTCAGGTCTTCCCGGCGAAGTTCGAGCCTGGACGGTTTCATGATGCGTGATTGTGAACGTGATTCTCGAGAATCGTCGCAATCGCAAGCGGCGCCAGATCTGGCTCGACCCACCGCGCTCGCGCATCGGTAGACATCAGACGATAAGGTGAATAGAACGACGACAGCATTCTCTTCGCCGCTACCGGGCTGTCCAGCAGCATCGCGACGCGATCGCGCAGCGGCACTGCGGGACCATAGTCGAGGAACTGTGCCAGCAGGCGAACGTAGGCGACGGTGATCGTCTCGTGATACCCGTGCGTGTTGCTGTTGACGCCGCCATGGCTCTCATTGAGACGACGGATGCCGGCGCGGAGCCGCGCGAGCGCCTCCTCGGCACCGTAGCGGTGAACGTGCCACAGCCCGACCACCATGTGCGCGGCGTGAGTCCATGCGCTCTCGGGAATCGTGCAGGCCTGGAAACGTGCGGCGAACTCCTCTACCTGATCGCTGAACCATCGCAGTGGCTGCACGTCGACGAAAGTGCGATCCACGGCCTGCGTCAGCAGATGCTTCGGTCCGCGGTAGGCGTCGAACACTGCCCGGTGCGCACCGAGCGACAGATCGCCATCACGCGTGTAGTACTCGCGCACCCATGTCAGCAGGAAGTCGAGCTTTTCGTCCTGTAGCTCCTTCGACGGGTACTTGTGCGGTTCCCACGGCCGGCTGCGACAATTCGCCAGGCACGCGTCGACGCCGGGCTCCAGGAACAAGAGGACGGGCGAATGGACGAGGAGGCTCTTCGTCAGCTCGCCGTAGCACCCTTCGGTGACCCAGCGAGCGTGGGATTCGCAGAATGCGGTCGCGTCTGCAACCGCGGAATCACGCCCGCGTAGGACGCCGATGTGCCCGGGCTCCCACGCGATCGTGTCGAGATCGAGCGAGATGAGCGTGTGCACTGCGGACAGCTGCCGCGCAAGCGTAGATTTGCCCGACCCGGAGTTGCCGATGATGGCAATGCGCATACGCTGAGTTGCCGCCCTGCGTCTTTCGAGCGCGCTTCGCGCGCCCGCCTTCGACCGGCGATCGGCACGACGCCAAGGCGCGTGTGACGAAGGGAGCTATGGCTTAATCGTAACTTTCTTGATCGTCGGAGGCGTCAACGGTTGGCTCTGTCCGCCATCAGCCCCGAGCCGCGTCGGCGTGTCGGCGAGCGCGTCCACGACCTCGATCCCTTTCGTCACCCTGGCGAAGATGACGTAATTCGGAGGCAGGCCATAGTCCTGATGCATGATGAAGAACTGACTGCCGTTAGTATTCGGTCCGGCGTTCGCCATCGCGATAACCCCGCGGCGATATCCGTCGCGATACAGTGGCGAGTCCTGTTTGATCTCGTCCTCGAACGTGCCGCCCCAGGCACTCTCGCCGCCGGTGCCGTCGCCAGATGGGTCCCCGCCCTGGATCATGAACCCCCGGATGATGCGGTGGAACGTCAGGCCATCATAGTACCCGTGCTCGGCAAGCAGCCGGAAATTCTCGGCCGCCTTCGGCGCGTCGGATGGAAGGAACTCGATCTCAATCGGCCCTTTGTCGGTCTCGATGACGCCGTGCAGACCGCCCGAGCTCTTGGCACCGGCCGGCACTTTCGAGTTGCCGGGACCGCTGGCCGGCGCGCTGCAGCCGGCCACACACAACAGAAGGACACACGCGAGCAGCCGCGACCTAGATGAAAAGAATGTACGCAATGGCAAAGGTCGGATGGACATCTGACGAGCATAGGCCGCATCGGCTCCGGCGCGCTAGTCTTCTTCAAGGCGCATCCGAGACGAGCACGACAAGCGAGCCGGACTTCCCCTGATACGTCGCCGTGACCAACGTGCTGCCGATCGCACGCCCGGTCAGGAGGCCGCCCGACGATATCGGGCCCACGCTCGGATTAGAGCTCTCCCAGGTCGCGCCATTCGTCACATCTTCGCCGCCGTTTGAAAACCGTGCGGTCGCCGTCATCTGAAACGTCCGCCCGAGCAGCACGGCCCCCTCGCTGGTGAATGTGCCGTTGAAACCCCACATGCTGACCTGGACATCCCGGAGTGTCACGGGCGTGGGTGATGGCGCGGTGGTTACTTCACTGCAAGCGGAGACCGCAACCATCATCGCGGCGAACAATAAGGACAGGCGTTTCATGCGATCGTAAAGATCAACGAGGGCCGGCAGCCCCTCGAACACTGGCACCGAGCAACAGGTGCATCACGAGATCGACCTGGGCGGTGAATCGACCGTCAAGATCAACGAACGCCATACCCAGCCGGCGGGCCAATGCACCACCGACCGTGGTCTTGCCGGCACCTCCCCGACCTATGAGTCGAATCACGGCGGTAGCCCGCGTGGCGGGCGCGCGCAGAGTTCTTTCACGAGCTTCGTGAGATCCTCCCAAACATAGCAAATTTGCCGGGACACCATTGCCGTCAGCGGCGTGGTGAACCGACCTTTCCACCGAAGTGCCGCCAAAACGCTCGTAAAAAGCTCGTGCCGAATGATTATCTTCAAAGACCCACAGGTGCAGCGAGCTCGCTGGCCTCCGATCGATGACCCAGGACGCCGCTTGAGCCATCAGCTGGCGACCAACACCGCGACCCTTCAAGTCAGGACGTACGTGCACGTTGTCCAGCAGCGCTCCCCAACGTTCATCGTGATCGAGAAACACGCACACGAAGCCAGCGATCGTGGTCCCCCCGACTGCAACTCGCACCAACCGCGTTTCGGAGTTCGGATCGGAAAGGCGATCCCTCCAGACGACGCGACGATCGTCTTCAGCGAAGTTGTCAAGAAACTCTTGCGCGAGAATCCCTTGATACGCACTGCGCCAACTCGAGGCGTGCAATCGAGCTACCGCCTCCCAATCAGAGAATTCTGCGTTTCGGAAAATCATTCGTCTGTCATCGGGCTACCGCTGGCGATCTTCGGTTCCAGGACTTTGACGATGGCGGCCATCGTATTCCAGTTGCGCGTCGTGACCGGTACGCCGAAAAGCCGGTCGAGCGCGCCGAGGTAGCCGATGACCTTCATGTGCCGCCGGTAGTGACCGACGACGAAGCGGCCATCGCGTATCAGGACTTTCAGCAGCCACGGGCCGCGAGTCGGAAGAGTGATCGGCAACCGCGGTGCCAGGCGAGGGAGTCGAGAGAGCACGCTCACGAAACCGACGATGCCAGGACGCGCGGCGTGCCGAGCGAAGATGTCCAATGACATCAACCGGACAATTTCCCGCCCCTGGCAGATGATGATTTCGGCATCGAACGGAAGCCGGCGTGCCAGTTCCGCGCGCAGTTGGGTGGGCGTTACTGGCTTTTGGATCACGAGTGTACCCGCTGCCCCGATGTTGACGGCACCAAGTTGCTTCAATTGATCCGCAAGCGCGCGTGGGCGGAAGGCCCTATGACCACCGACATTGACGCCTCGGATAAGAACGACGAGTGCCACTCCCGACCCCATTACGGATTTGTGATGAGACGCGCGCCAGTCTGGAACTGGTGCACGAAATCCTTGATTCTCAGGCGGGTCAGCAAAGCAGGACCCGCCCTACGTCGCTGCTTATCTGGCACGCCGGCCGATAGTCACGAACAAGCCTCCCTCGTGGCCCAGCGCGCGAATCCAGCCGATCTGCGCGAGCCATCCTTCGAGGCGCCAGTTGTCCTCGGCTCGTGCAAAGAGATCGCTTGGTTCCGAGCCGAGTACTGCGCTCGGGTACGAACGTAGATACTCGACGCCGTTCTCGGCGAACCAGCGTTGGACCTCCGCCAGCGTGTGCCGGTGCTCCTCCGGGTGGCGATACTGATCCCGAACCCAGGCCTCCCGCCGTTCCGCCTGGTGGCGGCGGTCGACCATGACGGGATCGAACGGGATGAAACGGTATCTCGAGAAACGAGCGACCACACGACGCAGCCGCAGCGGAATTCGCGCGAACGCGTTGTACAGCCCGAGCACGATTGTCCCACCCGGTCGCGCCAATCGCACCAATCGCGCGAATGAAATTCGAGGGTCAGGCGTGTGGTGCAGGACGCCGGACGAGTACACGACGTCGAACGATGCCGCTCGCAACCCCGGCCGATGCAGGTCGGTTTCGACGAATCGCACTCGATCGAGCCCGAACCGCTGCGCCGCCGACGCGGCGATCTGCAGCGATTGGCGCGACAGATCGGCGCCGATGACGATTCGGCTTGCGCGCGACAGATAGAGGCTCATCTGGCCCGTGCCACACCCGATCTCGACGATTCGCGCGTCCAGGGCAATCGCGCGATCGAGTAGGCGCGCGAACTCGCTGCGACCGGCTCGCGCCCGCAACCAGACGAGCGTGTCGTGTGGCGGGTAGCCCGGAAACGGCGCCTCCTGGTAGAAACGCCGCACAGCATCGACGCGCGGTTCGCTCGCAAGACGAAGATCGGGGATGCCATCCACTGCGGTATAGCGCGCTCCGCAACGCTGGCAAGACCAGTCCGTCGCCAGTTCGGCCCCGCAGGCGGGGCACGCCATGAGCTCGCGGAACTGCTCCTCCATCACTCACTGGCCGCAGATCGCGGAATCGAGCGCCGCACGATCACTGCCCCGCGCAAAGAGCGCTCACCAGATCGAATAGATGAACGGCGCCAGCGCCTCGACGCTCGTGGCCAGGATCAGAATCAGGCCTGTGAGGCACAGAAACACGGCCAACGGTATGAGCCACCGTTTGTGCGACTCGCTTCGCCACAAGCCGCTCGTCAACTGTGCGATGGAACCGCCCGTGCTCCCGAGGACGATGAGGCCGCGCATGAAGCGACTTCGTTTCTTGATCACGTTACTCCCGGCTTGCTCCAGACACCTTCTTCATGACTCGCGTCTGACCGGCAACGAGTACATCGATGCCGCAGCGCAGGAACGTCGAGTACCCTTCGACCGCGCGATTGACGATCGGCTCGCCTGAGAGATTGAACGAGGTATTGAGCAGAACCGGCACCCCAGTGCGCCGACCGTAGGCCTGCAGCAGCGCGTACAGCCGCGGCGCCATCTCGCGATCGAGCGCCTGCAGCCGCGTCGTGCCATCGACGTGAGTGATCGCGCCCAGTGCGGTACGCCACTCCGGCCGCACGCGGAAGACAGCCGACATGAAGCGCGCGAGACGCGCTCCTCCAGCCGGAAGCTCGAAATAGCGATCCGCAGCCTCAATCGGCACGACTGGTGCGAAAGGTCGGAACTCGTCGCGGAACTTGACCTCGCGATTGAGCCGGTCGCGCATCTCGGTCCCCGTCGCCGAAGCGAGGATGCTGCGATGACCGAGTGCCCGTGGTCCGAGCTCGAGGGCGCCGTCCATCCAGCCGACCACACGGCCGGCCGTGAGATCGTCAGCGGTCTGACGAATCAACACGTCCTCGTCTTCGCACCGATCGACGAGATGACCGTCCTCTGACGCAAGCCGCGCCAGTTCGACCCCGTCGACGGACGGCCCCCAGAACGGATGGTCGGGGATATGTCGATCGGGACCGTCAAAGTGGATCCGATCCGCGTACAGAGCAGCGCCGAGCGCGCAGCCTGCGTCGCCGGGCGCCGGAGGAACGAAGACACGCGAGAAACCTGACTCGGTGAGGATTCGCGCGTTGGCAAGACCATTGAGCGCCACCCCGCCTCCGAGGCACAAATCGGACAGCCCGGTCTCCTCGTGCAGCGACCGCGCCAGCGTCACCAGCGTATCTTCGAGGACACATTGCACGCTGGCCGCGCAGTCAGCAAAACGTCGTCCGTCGGCGCTGGACAGATCGATCGGCTCATAGGCGGGCCGCGGCGGCCCGAACAGGTCGATGAAGCGCGATGAGTAGGAGCGCGTGGCCGTCGAATGAAATTCGAAGTAATCGAGGTCGAGCGCAAATGCGCCGTCCGCGGTCTGATGAATCAGGCGACGGACCTTGTCGACGACCGTCGGTCGGCCGTAACCGGCCAGCCCCATGACCTTGTACTCGTCCTCGTTGATGGCGAAACCGAGGTAGGCGGTGAACGCCGAGTACAACATGCCCAGCGAGTGGGGGAATCTGACCTCAAGCGGCAGCGTAATCGTGGTACCACCACCGTTCGTGCGACGCGTACCGTGACCGACCGTCAGCGTGGCCCACTCCCCCACGCCGTCCGTCGTCAGAATCGCGGCGCGATCGGTCGGAGCGGCGAGAAAGGCCGCCGCGGCGTGCGACTGGTGATGGCGGGTGAAAAGGATCTTCCGGGCGGGCACGCCCAGGTACGACGAAATCGTGCCACGCACCCAGACCTTGTCACCGAGCGAGCTTTTCATCGCCTCGGGAAACGTCCGCCAGGATCGCGGAAAGGCGCGCAGCGCGCAGGTGAGGATCCGATCGAACTTCAACATCGGCCGCTCATAGAAAACGACGGCGTCGAGATCCTCAGGCTCGAGACCGGCATGTTCGAGACACCACTCGATGGCGAGCAGTGGAAACGCCGCGTCATTCTTCCGACGAGACAACCGCTCTTCCTGCACCGCGCTTACCGGCACACCGTCGATGACCAGCGCCGCGGCCGAATCGTGGTAATGCGCCGAGATGCCGAGGATGTTCATGTGGTCTGCGTCAATACTGCCGCGTGAGCGAATCGCGTGCATCAGGGGCGACCGCAGTCCATCCCGGGCGCTCTTGTCGCGCGGCACGTTTGGCCAGCCACGCAAACGGCGGCATCAGCACGAAGTACTGGCCCGTCATCAGCAGCGTGCCGATGACACCAGCCAACGCGCTCGCCACGCGCAGATAGGCCTTCCACAAGCGACTGAGGCGCGCCCGCCAGATATGGCGGCGATGATGCTGTGGCGAGATCCGCGCCAGCTGCGTGAGCGTGTAGTTCATGTGGAACGTTTCGTCGTGGAGGATCTCGTCGAACACCGCATAGGTCGACGGGTCGTCCCGCAACACATCGCGATAGACCGTGAACCGGCTCGCGGCAGCTTTCTCCGAGAGGTGCAGAAACGCCAGCATCGAATGATCCGACTCTCCATCCACCTCGAGATCGTCGACGCCGTGGCCCCCTGGTGCCAGCCAATCGGCGCGAAACATTGGTTTTGACGAGGAGCGAAGCGCCCGGAGCAACGAAGCAGCGCGCTGTCGAAACATCGCGCCGTGACGCAGTTCGTCGATCGCGTGAACCAGATACAGGCGGCGCAGCAGCGGATCCGATGTCACTTCCGCGGCACGCAGAATGTCGCGGCCGCCATCGGTTTCGGTCTCGCCGAACCTCATCAATTTGTGAACGCGCCGCTCGTGGTTTCGCCAGATCCAGCGATGTAGTGGCGCGAGCATTCGATCGAACCCCGTCGGTCGGGGCCGCGTCGATTGCATAGCGAATCTAAGATAGCACCGTGGTTGCACGCCTCGCGCTGCGCATCGCGGTCGAGCTCACGCTCACATTGCTGGGCTGCGCGTTGATCGTGGGGGCCATCATCGCGAACCAGCAGTGGTTCGATCGGCATTTCCTTCCCGCATTTTTTGTATCGCGTGATGCCTACGTCTGGTGGGAGTCGCTCGGTCGCATCGCCGCGGCAATCGTGGGGGCGAGCATTGTCGTCGGACTCCGGCCACGCATCGGTCGATTCGTCGCACACAATGCGACGCTCGCACTCAATGTGATGCTCGCTGTGTCGTTGGCCATCGTCACTAGCGAACTCACCCTCAGATTTGTCCATCGCCACGCGGCAGATGAGGAGCCCGCCGGCCAGGAGCCTCGGCGTCGTCTCGATCCGACGTTTGGGTGGACGTTCGTGCCATCACGCGTCGCACGCCAGATGGAAAGTGGACGAATCATCGAGTATGCGTTCGACCCCCTGGGCTATCGGGTACGACGGCTCGACGAACCAGTCGACCCCGATCGCCCGACGATCGTCTTCACCGGGGAATCGATGATGGTCGGCGAGGGGCTCACGTGGGAGGAGAGCGTGCCGGCCCAGACGGGCGCGGCACTCGGTATACAGAGCGCCAATCTGGCTGTCTCTGCCTACGCCAACGATCAGGCATTCATGCGGCTGCGGGCCGAGCTCCCTCGCTTTCGTCAACCGATTGCAGTGGTGTCAGTCTTCACGCCGACGCTCTTCGACCGGAACATGGATGACGATCGGCCTCACCTCGGACAGGGGCTGGTGTGGTCGCCGCCTACCGAGCGGTGGCGACTTCTTGAAATCCTGCGGTTATTGGTGCGCTACCGCAAAGAAGAGACGATCGAACGAGGAATTGCCGTCACACGCGAGGTCCTCCGAGCAACCTGCGATCTCGCGCGGGCGCGTGGTGCTTTACCCATCATCGTGGTGCCGCAGTTCCTGCCTGAAGAACCCGCCGAACAGGCGCTTCGCCAACGAATCCTCGATGGTACGAACCTGCCTGTCGTGCGGGTCGAGCTCGACCGGGCTTGGCGTCTTCCCGGTGACGGGCATCCAGATCCGCGCGCGGCGCACGCCATCGCCGTCGCAATCGCAGCGCTGCTGCGAACGTGATGCGCGCCATCGCCGTCGCGATCGCGGCGCGGCTGCGGACATGACCAGTACTACGACACACCCGCCTTCGCCTGACGGCTACGGCAGGCGAGCCGAGACACGAAGGCGTCGACGGACTTCTTGGACAGCGAACTACAGCTTGAACAGCCTCGTCGCGTTTTCCGAGCCAATGCCGAGCCGATCACGCTCAGAGATCTGAGCGCTGTCGAACCATTCGGCTGCGTCGGCGGTCTCTTCGAACGGGTAGTCGACCGAGAACAGCACGCGATCGGTGCCGACTTCGGCGATCGCATCGACGAGCGTAGGCGTTCGGAAGTTGCCGCTCGTCGTGAGAAAGACATTGGAGCGGAGGTACTCCGTGATGGTCCGGCGCGCGGGAAGGCCCTGCGGCATCTTGCGCAAGCGATGGTCGATGCGCCACGCGTTGTAGGGCAATCCCTCACCCAGGTGGCCGAGGATCAACGTCAGACGAGGATGCCGATCGAACAGGCCGCTGCACATCAGTCGCAGCGCATGGACGGCAGTCTCCGCGGCGAACGCCCAGACAGGCCCGAGCAGCCATGGATGCCCGTCGTAGATCGGTTCGCGCGACGGCAGCGGTTCGCGCGGGTGCAGATAGAACGGCACGTCGAGCTCTTCGACGCGCTGCCAGAACGAGGCATACGCCGGGTGGTCGTAATACACCACGTTCTCGCCGCTGGCGACCTGCGAAAATCCGTTGACGAGCGCGCCCTTGAATCCCAGCTGTGTGACCGCACGAGTGAGCTCCTCTGCCGCCGCGTCGGGATCCTGCAGCGGGAGGGCCGCGAACCCCCCCAGCCGATCCGGCTTGCGCGTGACGGCTTCCGCGAGCACATCGTTGGCGCGGCGGGCGATCTCGATCGCCCGAGATCGATCCGCGACCGCCTGAATTGCGGGAGAGTTCAGCGAGAGAATCGCGTAGGCGATGCCGTGTGCGTCCATCTCCGACACACGGTGATCGTGAAGATCCAACAACCGCTGCTCGAGCAGCGACCACGAATGTCCGCTTGCATAGCGAGTGGAATCTGCCAGCGTCTCTGGCAGCGCGAAGTGCTCCTCGAGCGCAATCTTCCCGGTCACCGGTTCATGCCCGCACCAGTCGAATGAGGTGCCAGGGAACCATAGATGAAGAATTGACCGCTCGATCGAATCCAGCCGTTCCAACCGAGAGACGAGAGACGCCGCTCCAGACTAGCCGGTTCGTGGAATACCTTCACGATCGTGTACTCGCGCCCGTCGTTCAGTCGCCGCCGGGTCAAACCCGATTGATCGAGCGGTGCATGGTCACCGGCCGTCGACGCCTGTTCGAGCAGGCTGTCGACAAGAAACACCCGCCCCTTCGGCTTGAGCGATGCCGCAACCTTTGCCCAAAACCGCTCGAATTCGTTCCCCGGCACATGCGAAAGCCAGAAGCCAAAGAACACGGCATCGAAACGAGCCTCCGGCTGCCACGTGAAAAGGTCCGTCACGACGTACTCAACGGCGTCTGACTGCACGCGACGCCGATTGATCGCTATCGCTTCTGGTGAAGCATCGATGGCGATAACACGAGAGTGGTGGCGCACGAGATGCTGCGTCCACAATCCAGTGCCGCAGGCCGGCTCCAGGACTTCGCCAGATTGCAGTTCTTGTTCGAGAGCCGCTTCGACGAGAGCGACTTCGTGGAACCACGCGGTCCGGTGTTCGGGTCCATGATCGTAGCGACCTTGCCGCAGGAACCACTCGTCGTATTCATTCGCTCGGGCTCGGTAGTACTCGACTTGCTCCAGGAGGACATGGTCGGCCATCTGGTGAAAATCTTATTAGACCTCACGGCCTGGCGGTGTGTCTGACAATCGCAGGATGCTGGTCTTACGACGTGTTCGCAGCAGTGAGGTCGTGCCCTTCTTCAATCGCGCGTCTCAGTGCCTACTCGCAATTCGCTCTGCCTCACGCTTCAGAAGCATGTTGCCGGATTTCCGTCCGATTTTTGAGACCTACGCCAACGACTTGTCTCTGGCCTTCTCGCCTAGATCGATAGCGGTACCCCAGTGCTGCCTTTCCTGCTCGTTCAGAGCACGGGCCTCGAAGGTGGCCGCTTGGTAACCGACCTCAGCCGCGGCTATGTGCAAGAGGAGCGCGCCGATCGAGTTGCTTTGCGGATCGTGCAGGTAGTCGAGCTCGTCTAGTCCCAAGCCCGCTACCGCCCGGAGAGTGGTCGATCGCACGTAGTTCATCATCGATACGACGCGAGCAATCTGCCCAGTGAAGCCAGGAGGTCGCCAATCAGAAAGAGGTCCCTTTGAGTCACGCGCTCACTCGACATTGACTGCTCGGAGTAAGGGCTTCTTTGTATACTCGCTCGGCACCGACAGGATTGGCTCATCCAGCCGTGTCTCGACCCGACGACAGCCGACCACGCGCACGTAGCCCAAATAGCGACCGCCGTCAGCCTCGACTGCCTCGATCTCCACGGTGTTGTGGGGCGCGACGACCTCTTGCCAGTCACGCCACAATTGCCAGCCATCCGGAAGGGTGTCGGCCACGGCAATGTCCAGGATGCCGGTTCGCTCCCAGTGGCGACGCCACCACGGCGCCGAGTGCAAGCAGGACATGCTCGGCTCCCACCACGATCGAAGATGGTCCGGCACGGCCCCATCAATCTCCTGCATCACGCCGGCGCCTGCGATACCCAGGACGCCGCCTGGCTTCAGGAAGCGAGCCAGGTAGTTCAAGTACAGATCATCGGTCCCGTAGTAGACGAACGAATCGATGGATACGACGGTGTCGAAGAACTCCGGTGCAAACGGCAGCGCGCGCGCATCCGCGTGGATCGGAAACACGCCATCGTCCACGCCAGCGTCCCGAACGCGCTGAAGATTGTTCGCGGCGCTGAACCACAGGTCGGTTGCCCAGACCTGAACCTCGAATTCACGCCGCAGGAAGACCGATGACATTGCGAGCCCGCAGCCAAGATCCAACACGCGCATGCCGGGTCGTAGGTCGAGTGCTTCGGCAAGCCACTCGGTGAGCCACAGCGCGTTCGCGCCGCCGCTGGCACTGGCTATGACCCAGTCGGGATGGTACTTGGACGAGCGTGGGAACCGATCGCAGACCAACCGTTCGTCTCTCTTCACACCAGCCCTCGTCCTTCCCAAGCGTGATAATCGCCTCGACGTGTCTGTGAGTTTCGGCGGATATGACATCGCCCCCAGCAGCACAAAGCCGCGGTGCCTTTTCGCCTCGGCGGCCTGCCTCGCCGTAGCCTTGGCCAAACCGGGCCTGCCTCGCCGTAGCCTTGGCGAAGGCGGGTGTGTTACGTACTGTTCGATTTCGGTCTAGGACACGGAAAGCGGTTCGAGAATCCGCCCGCTGCTGTCGCCAAACGTCTCGAGGCGCACGCCGCCGCTGTCCATGATCGTCAGCAGCAGGTTGGCCATCGGCGTGTCCAGTTTGTACTGGAGATGGCGGCCCATCTTGAATTTGCCGCCGAGACCGCCGGCCATCAGCGTCGGCAGGTCCGAGTGTCGATGCATGTTGCCGTCGCCCATGCCGCCGCCGTACAGCAGCAGCGACTGATCGAGCACGGAGCCGTCGCCCTCGGGCATCGACTGCAGCTTCTCCAGGAAGTAGGCGAAGAGCTGCGACTGATACAGATCGATGCGCGCCTTCTTGGCGATCAGCTGCGGATCGTTGCGATGGTGCGAGACGCCGTGATGCTGCTCCGGTACGCCAATGATCGGGAACGTCATCGTGCTCAGCTCGCGCGACATGATCATGCTGAACACGCGGGTGATGTCGGCCTGGAACGCCAGCGCCTGCAGATCGAACATCAGCTTCGTGTGCGCGTCGAACGACGAAGGAATGTCCGTCGGCCGCTCCGGCAGCTCGATGTCGACTGGCTGCGACTCTGCGTTCTGAATGCGCTGCTCCACCTCGCGCACGGAGTCGAGGTATTCGTGCAGCTTGTTCTTGTCGCCGCGGCCCAAACTGTTGGCCACGCGGCTTGCTTCTTCACGAACGGAGTCCAGGATGCTGCCTTCCGATCGAGCCCGCGCCAGACGCGCTTCGCTGCTCCCGCCGTCGCCGAAAAGCCGTTCGAACAGGATCCGGGGATGCGATTCGGTATTGTTCGGCGTCGTCTCGTTGCGCCACGAGACGGTGTTGACGTAGAAGCAGTCGCCTGAATCGCATGAGCCCTGCGTCGGGAAGTCCACCGACATCTCGATCGACGGGATCTGCGACGTCTTGCCAATCTCCTGCACGAGGATCTGATCCACCGTGGTCGCCAGCTTCACCTCGACGCCTGGCTGCGCCCGGTCGTAGGCGTGCACGCCCGTCAACCAGACGGCGGTCGCGCGCGGATGATCGCCGGTGCCGTCACCGAACGTATCGGCTTGCAGGTGCGATAGGCCGCTGAGCACCGAAATCTTGTCGCGTAGGCTGGCGAACGGCTGCAGCGTCGGTGTCAGATCGAAACCGGCGCCGGTCGTGGCAGGCGTCCACAGATTCTGAATGACGCCGTTGGCAATGTAGACGAAGCCGTAACGCGGCGTGGGCTTGAGCGCGCGCGCCGACAGCGCCGGCACCATCGCATCCAGGAACGGCAGAGCGATCGTCGTGCCCATGGCACGCAGGAAGGTCCGCCGCGGCATCGTCTTCTTGGTGACGAACATCACTCGCCTCCGGCCTCTCGCATCTGGAACGGTCGACTCTTCACGATCCCGAGCACCAGCGACGCCAGTGTGTAGTCTGCCGGCGCGGCCTCGCGCATCACGGCGCGCACTGTGGGCGCATCATAGTATTGCAGGTTGCGGCCGACGGCGTACATGAGCAGACGCTCGGCCACCGTGCCGACGAACTGCTCCGGCTGGCGCAGTAATTCCTTCTTCAGCCCGGGAATGCCATCGAATTTCGTCCCCTCGGGGAACACGCCGGTCGCATCGATGGGCTGCTCACCATCGCGCTCGCGCCACCGCCCGACGGCGTCAAAGTTCTCCATGGCGAAGCCGATCGGATCCATCCGCGCGTGGCAGCCGGCGCATGCCGGCGAGGCCCGGTGCTGGATCATCGCCTCACGCAACGTCAGCGGCTTGCCCGGCGCCTTTTCCGTGTTCAGCGATGGCACGTTAGGGGGCGGAGGCGGTGGCGCCGCGGAGAGCAGGTTCTCGAGCACCCATTTGCCACGCAGCACCGGCGAGGTGCGCGTCGAGTACGAGGTGATCGTCAGCACACTGCCCTGTCCCAGCAACCCACCCCGGACACTTCCTTCGGGGAACGTGACGCGCCGGAAGTAGCTCCCCTTGATGTTCGGGACGCCGTAGTGGCGCGCGAGCCGCTCGTTGAGGAACGTGTAGTTCGCGCGCAGCAGATCGAGGACGCTGCGGTTCTCTCTCCCCTCGACGCAGCTCGTCCCTCGACCTTGCTCGGGACGACCCTGAGCGAGTCGAAGGGTCGGGGCGCCCTGAGTGCAAGTCGCAGGGCGGAACACGCTGCTGATGAATAACTCCGTCTCGCGTTGCATCGCGGCGCGCAGGGTCTCGTCGAAGTCGGCGAAGAGGATCTCGTCCGGCAGCTTTGCCGAGATGTCGCGCAGGTACAACCACTGCGCCGCGAAGTTGGTGACCAGTGATTCAGAACGTGGATCCGACAGCATCCGGCGCACCTGCTGTTCGAGTACCTTCGGGTCCTTGAGCCGGCCCGTCGCGGCCGCATCCAGCAGCTCGTCGTCCGGGATGCTGCTCCAGATGAAGAACGACAGCCGCGAGGCGAGTTCGATATCGCTGACTCGATACGGCGTGCCAACCGCTACGCTCGCAGGCTTGCCCCGAGCGGAGTCGAGGGGCTCACGCTCGATGCGGAAGAGGAACTGCGGGCTGACGAGCAGTCGCTCGAGCGCTTTCTGGATGCCGAGGTCGAAGCTACCCTGTTTGCGGCCTTGTTCGTAGAACGGTAGGAGGTCCCTGACGTCCGTCTCATTGGCCGGCCGGCGATACGCGCGGCGCGCGAGCGTGGACAGTATCCGGCGGGCGCATGCGGTTTCTTCCGCGCTTGACGAGCCTGCCTCGCCGGAGCCTTTGGCGGAGGCGGGCTTGCAGACAAAAACGCGGCGGCGGCTTGGCGAGTCGCCTGACCCCGTGACCTTGTAGGGGCCGCTGATCGTCACGCTGTTGATCGCGGGCTGCGTCCCGCGGCTGCGCATGCGTGGGCGCAGCGTTGTCTCGTCGCGCGCTTCGGTGCGCTGCACGAATGCGACACCAATCAGCTTCGGCCCGGCCTTCAGAGCGAGCGGAAATTCCAGGGGAGCGGGCGCGGCGCCTCGGCCTCGACCACCGGCGCGGCCGCCGCGTGCAGCCGTTGCCGCCGGTGAACCTGCTGCATCCACCGGCCCCGCGCCTCTATCCGCCACCGCCGGCCGATCAACCGAGGGAGGTGTGGGATCGGGATCTGCCGGATCGGGTTGACCAGGCGGAGCATCTACCGATGGCGTCCCAGGTCCTCCGCCACCGAGCGGCCGCAACGCGACGCGTTCGCCATCAACGGTGATTTCGAGCTCGTGCCCATTCGCGGCGCCGACGTCGACTTTGACGACATAGGTGCCGTCGACCGGGAATTCGCTCCGCACCGCGATGCCGCCGCGGGTTCCGAATGGCAGTTCGTCAACGCGCTCGTCCTGCGGATGCTCGGGGTCGAGGCGATGGATGTTCACCATCACCGGCATCGCGGGATCGCCAATCGCCAGGCGGCTGATCTTCCGCGCGGCATCGAGGTAACGCTCCATGTTGCTCGGCGAAATGAACAGCAAGTCGGCGATGTTATCGAAGCCGCTGCTGATGTTGTCTGGCGGCAGCAGGTAATCGATGCTGACCTCACGCGGCAGCGATTCGAGGGCGAGCAGGTCGCGGACGGCGTTTCGATACTCGGTGCGGCTGAGGCGATGTGTCAGCGGCAGCTTGCCGAGATGAGGACGCGCGGCCTCCGCCCGATCCAGCTCCGTTTCGAGGAACGTGGCCACGCGGTCATAGCTCGCCGCATCCGGACGCGGCGCACCCGGGGGCGGCATCGACTGTGTCCGCAGTTTGCGAACGATCTTCTCCCATCGGTCCGCGCCTGAGCCGACGTTGGCGACATCGGCTGGATCGATCACGACGCCGCCGGTCTTCAGCCGTTCGTTATGACACGTGACGCAGTACTGCTTCAGCACTGCCGCCGATGCCGCGGCGGGCGCAGGCTGAGGCTGTGCTACAGGCGATTGCGCACCCGTCCTTGCAGTGGCGAGCGCGACTGCAAAGCTCAGGACGGCGAACCGGAGTAAACCTCTATAAGACATCCAAATACGAGGTTATATTACCCCCGTGGCGCGAGCGACGGAGGAGATATGAGGTTTCGCGGCTGGGTTCATGTTGTTGTGATCGGCTGCCTGGCGGCGACGACGTCCATCTCCGCTCAGCCTTCGCCGGCGGACGAAGGCGGGCCATTGGTCGACGCCGTCAAGAAACAAGACCTGCAGACGGTGCGCGCGCTCCTCAAGCAAAAGGTCAACATCAATGCCCCTGCGGCGGACGGTTTCACCGCCCTCCATTGGGCTGCGCAGCGCAACGACCTCCAGCTCGTCAACCTTTTGCTCGGCGCTGGCGCCAACCCCAAGGCATCGACGCGCTACAACATCACGCCGCTGTATCTCGCGGCGATGAACGGCAACACCGCGGTGATCGAGCGCCTGCTCAACGCCGGCGCCGACCCGAACGGCACCGCGCAAGAAGGCCAGACGATGCTGATGACCGCGGCGCTGTCCGGAAAACCAGATGCCGTCAGGCTGCTGTTGACGCGCGGCGCGAAAGTCGATGCGAAGGAACCGTACAAAGGTCAGACCGCGTTGATGTGGGCCGCGGCCGAAGGTAATGCTGCCGCCGTCGATGTGCTCCTGGAAGCGGGCGCGGACGTCACGTTGAAGTCCAACGGCGGCTTCACGCCGCTGCTGTTTGCGGTTCGCAACGCGCACATCGAGACAGCCGTCGCACTGCTGAAGCGCGGCGCCAACGTCAACGACGTTACAACGGATGGCTCGAGCGCACTGAGCGTAGCTGCGGTCAATGCGTACTTCGAGCTTGCGTCGGTGCTGCTCGAGCACGGCGCCAATCCAAACCTGCCCGATCCGCGCGGGTCGCCGCTCCACACCGTCGCGTGGCTGCGCAAGCCGGGCGCCGACGGGGCCGCCGGCGTCGGCAACACCCCGATTGGTACGCCGCAACAGACCGGCAATGTCACGGCGATTCAACTCGCCCGGAAACTCCTCGAGCACGGCGCGAATCCCAACACACGCGTCGAGTGGAGCGAACCTCGCTTCGGCAAGGAAGGCGGCACCGCACGCAACCCACCGAATATCCGGCTCGGGCGTCACCTTCTCAGCTACCGGGGCGCGACACCGTTTTACGTCGCCGCGAAGAACGGCGATATCGAGTTGATGCGGCTGCTGATCGAGTTCAAGGCGGACCCAGCGATCACGACGCTCACCGGCATCACGCCGTTGATGGTGGCCGCGGGTCTGGATACCTGGGAGGGTGAGACGCCAGGTCCATTTACGGGAGTGCCCGAAACAGAGCGCCTCGAGGCGGTAAAGTTCGCCGTGTCGCTGGGGGCCGACGTCAACGCGCGCACGAACTTCGGCGACTACCCGATGGAAGGCGATGTGGAGTACACCCTGCTCTACTACCCACACAACATCGACAAGCTGCTCGATCTCGGCGTTGGCGATCCGCGCTGGAACGGCACCACGCCACTCATCGGCGCCATCATGTCGAATCAGCCGTCAATCGTGCAGTACCTCGTCGATCAGGGCGCCGACGTGCGGACGAAGACGACGCTGGGTTGGACGCCGCTGAACGTTGCTGAGGGTGTCTTCTGCTGCAACGCGAAGAAAGAGTTCCCGGCGGCGGCGGCGATTATCCGCAAGGTGCTGGGCGAACCGGCACGCTGATCCCGAACGCCCACGCGTGCAGTTCCGCCAGATGATTGAACGCACGACAGGTGGCGTTTCTAAGGCGGCATCGTGTCCACGATCGTCCCGTTCGTGTCAGAAGCTCGAAAGCTTCCGGAGCGGTTCAAGCCACCCAAAGAGTGTGCCGCCTATCTCCGGAAAGAGCGACGCGATGACCACGAGCAGTGGCAGCACTCCATACATCGCGATGCGCTTGATGAAGTCCCAATTGACATCGACTCGCCCGGGCGTCGTCGACTTCAAGCGGCTGAGCACGTGATCTCGTTCAACAATGGGCAGCAGCGAGTTGTTGTAGAGCTCGGGCTTCGCCATCACCTATCCCCTGTGGGCTACAACGTCGCAGCGAACCGTTTCGCACGCGGGAAATGACGCCGGCGATTTTCACTACTGGTGATGCCGTCGTCGCTTTCGCTTCATCGACGGCAAGATCGGCGAAATCGTTTGAGCCAGGAGCCGCACCCGGCGGCGTGAAAGGGGGAGCGATTCCTGAGCCGTTGGGTATCATTTGGATCAACGCTCGCGAGCTGCCTTCCCTCGATCGTGGTCGTTTCGCATGCGTCAGGGTGTCGGCGTGGCCGCTCCGAACAGACCGTTGGAAGGAAGAGTGACAAATGAGAACGACTGCAGTGATGGGAATCATCGTCGTAGCGATTTCGCTCGCCATGGGCACACGGGCCGAGGCACAAGTCAGTCTCAGGCCAGGGCTGTACGAACGGGTCCACGAAACCGAGGCGGCAGGCGCCTCCGGCCAGCACAAGGACACGTTGTGCATGACGCCCGAAGACGCGAAAGACGTCGTGAAGACGATCGCTGCAGCCGGCAAGGAAACCAACTGCAAGGTAAGCGATGTCAAGACGGCAGCCGCGGGCAAGTTGACTTTTACGATGACCTGCAAGGATCCCGATGGCGTCTCGACCTACACCAACGACGTCACGTACGGACCAGACTCGTACACGAACGTCTCCAAAGGGAAGACGGCGCACGGAACGGTCTCGTCGAAGGTCACCGCGAAGCGGATCGGAGAATGCAAGAAGTGAGAGCGCCCGCCGGCGGAGTCGCCGACAACCAGGTCGGCGGAATCGATAACTGGCGGATCACGTTCTACCGCTAAACGCCTAGCCTTCACACACTCGGAGGCTCAGTCATGATGCAGACTGTCCGCTTCGCATGTTGCGTTGCCCTGTTGTCGGTCCTTCCTGCCGCCGTCGGCGCCAGACAAACTCAGCTCGCGCAATCGAAGCCCGCCACTGTCACGGCGACCATCGAGGCGATCGACAAAGCGAATCGCACGGTCACGCTCAAGCGCGCCAACGGTACCAGTGTGGAAATCAAGACGCCACCAGAAATGCAAGGGTTCAACACACTGAAGGTAGGCGATCAGGTAACGGCGACGTATTTCGAGGCCACCGCCGTGAACGTCCGCAAGCCTGGCGATCCTGCGCCGCCAGCCGAGCCGACGACCGTGATTCAACGGAAGGAGCGGGGACCAGGCTCCGAAACCCGGCGTCAGCAAACGCTCCGGTTCACTGTCCGTGCAGTAGACCCGAAAGCTCCATCGCTCACTGTTGCCGACTTGCAAGGACACGTTGTCACGCTGGCCGTTCAAGAACCGACGCGGCTTGAAACGCTCAAAGTCGGCGACACCGTCGACGTGACGTACTTCGAGTCACTGATGATCAGCGTTTCGCGGCCGCCTAAATAGATTCGAGAGGCAGCGTCCGTCGTCCTTGGGACGGTCTGCGTGATCGACAATCAGGATCTCGACCGGTCCGCGCCCGGACTCCAGCCGAAGTCCTAGTCGTTGCGGCAACACCGAAAAGATCGACGGCCGGGTTCAATCGGATCCGCCGACGACTTCAAAAGGCTCCAGCCCACGACTCCGTCATGACTGACCTGCAGGTGTCAAGCATTACGCGAAATCACCGTTGCTGCCAATGCTCCTGCACCTCCGCGATATGATTCCTGCCCTGGAGGACATCGTGGCCAAAACCAGGAAGAAATCGAAGGGGACATCGAAAGGCCGAAAGGCCGCACGCGTCGCGAAGAAGCCCGCAGTCACGAAGAAGCCGGCAAAGGTCTCGTGGCTTGCAAAGGGCTACCCCGTGTTGTCGTCGGTTACCGTGCTCGACACCTGTGGGCAAGCCATCGATTGGTACAAGAAGGTGCTCGGCGCGAAGCAGCGGCTTCGCTTCGACATGCCGAATGGGAACGTCGCGCACTGCGAGCTCGGATTCGGCGACGCGGTGCTGATGCTTGGAAGCCCGATGCCGCCACAGTTCCCGCCGAAGAAGGCCTCACTGGCGGTCTACGTCAAGAACTGCGACGCGACGTACAAAGAGGCGTTGAACGCGGGCGCACGCTCGATGCAAGAACCGGCCGACCAGTTCTATGGCGATCGCAGCGCGCGATTCGAGGACCCATTCGGCAACGAGTGGTCCGTGATGACGCACGTCAAGGACGTCAGCGAAAAGGAGATGAAGAAGGCCATGGCGCAGATGGCAAGCGCCGGGTGATTGCGCGCCACCCCCACCCGCGCAATCAGCAAGGCTGAGTCGCGGGGAGGAGACTGTGACACAGGCGGACGGACTGCGGGCGGTGCGTCAGTCTCAAGAGGCAATCCGGAAGATGGCGTCCGGTCTGAGGAATCGCTGGGAGACGGCATGACCCGTGGCCTGCCTTCCCACCGCGGTTACCGCGATTCCTGCTGCTATGTGTGTTGCCGCCGTACGAGCTGCAGTACGTCCTCGGCGACCTGGAGGAAGAGTACGTCCTCGTGGCGCGATCCGTTTCTGTTCCCGCAGCCAACGCCTGGTACTGGACGCAGGTCTGCCGGTCCGCGCCAGTGCTCGTTCGCGCCAGCGTCGCGCGAGTCGGTCGTATCCGCACCATAGGCATCGCCGTACTCATCTACGCGGTGCTCTCATCTGCGCGCCATTGTGTCCGTGCTCTACACCAACTTCATCGATTGACGGCTCTCAGCTTCCTTCTGTCCCGATTCGGTAGCGCCCGAGGACGACCGTGACGTTGTCCCGGCCGCCACCCTCGAGTGCCGCGGTGACGAGCCGTTGGCACACCTCCGCTGGCGATCCCGGCTGCTGCAACAGTGCGCTGATGGAAGCATCCGGAACGAGGTCGAACAGCCCGTCAGTGCATAGCAGCACCTGGTCGCCACTGCGCAGACGCTGCGCGGTGAGGTCGACGTCTGTGGGACCGTCACGGGTGCTGAGCGCACCGGTGAGCATGTGGCGCATCGGGTGGTTCTCGATCTCGTCCTGAGAGATCATTCCCGTGTCGGCCAAAAACTGCGCCATCGTTTGATCAGAGGTGAGGCGCTGCAATCGCCCTTCGCGCAGTAAGTATGCCCGCGAATCCCCCACGTGGGCGACGATGAGGTCGCTGCCAGCGCTGCACGCCAGCGTCATGGTCGTGCCCATCCCGGCCAGGCGAGGATCGGTTTTTGCCTGCTCTCGCAGAACCTCGGCGATCTCCTGGAAGCGCCGCTCGAATCGCCGAAGCGCTTCTTCGGTGTAATGCGGATCGAGGCGCATGATGATGTCGGGCGTGCGAAGGACCAGATTGACAAGCGTCGCGACCGCCGTGCGGCTCGCCAGTTCGCCGGCCGCGTGGCCTCCCATGCCGTCGGCGACGAGCATGCCGTAAACGGTGTCTTCGGACCGATCGGGCACGGCGCCCGGAGGCAGGTTCGTGACGAGCGTCTGCATCGTCCGATCGAGGCGCGCCACGAGGAAATGATCCTCGTTGTTCTCACGCACCAGACCTCGATGCGATAGTCCACTCACTTCCACCAGCACGCGCGAGGGCGCCGCGACCTGGCCGGATTCGGAGCGGGCGCCCCCTTGCACCCGGGTGGTGCGCTCTTCATGGCGCCTGTGCTTCTGCGGCATGTGGTCGGCTCAGGGCGCGGTGCGCGGCGGCTTGCCACGCCCCATGGGCTCGGGCCCGAAGGCCGTAAGTCTGACACGGGCCGCGGGCGAGGTCCAGGGTCTGAACGGGCTGACGTTCATTGATCGGCGTTCTCAACCGCTCGCCAATTGAGCGTGACGGTCACGGCATTCGCCGCGCGTCCTCGCACAGGCGTCGCCAGCAGGAACTGCTGCCCATCGCCGGATACGTCGTAGGGACGACGGAATGGAAGATTGGCGACGTCGAGCGCCGTCTCGAACAATCGCGTTGGCGCACCGACATTGATTTCATGACCAGTCGCGCCGACGGGAACACTCATCAACCAACCGTCCGGCGACGCGTAGAACAACTCGCTTCCCGCATGATTCCACCTGGGCACGAACCCGCCTCCGACAGACACACGAGTCCTTTTGGCGATGGCGGGAAAGCTGGTTACATATACGTCGAGGAGACCGCCCCCTTCGTTCGATATGTATGCCAGCCACTGCGCATCGGGGGATAGTGCTGCCCCTCTTTCTTCGAACGTACTATTCAAGAGCGGAACGACGCGTCCCTCATCCAGCCGCAACGCGTCGACGTCGAAATCGCCAGTCTTTCCTGGGCCACCGAAGATGACCCATTTGCCGTCTCGCGACATGTCATATGGCCACACGGTCCTGCCAATTTTCAACAGGGGCTCGCCCAGTCCTGCACTGCCCATGGGCCTCCGCCAAATGGTGTCCACGCTGCTCCGTGTGGAAAAGTACAGCACGTCGCGTCCGTCCCATGACCACAGGCCAAAGTCCTCGCGTGCAGGATCCGACGTCAGACGGCTCACCACGCCGCTGTCAAGATCGAGAAGTTCCAGGTCGCTTCCGTCGGCGACGAGCACCTGGGTCGCGTCTTTCGACAGCGCGATGTTCGCGGGATGGTTGAACTCGCCCAGCGATCGCTCACGCCCGTTGCGGTCGTGCCACGTCAGTGCGTACCTGGGTGAGCCCGACGTGGCCACCAGCACACCGGTGGTCGACACGGAAAACTGTGATCGAGCCAGGTACACCGGCGTCACGGGCGCCACCACAAACGGATCGCCGTCGAGTTGCAAGCGTCTCTGGTCGAACACTTGACCCATCAACGTGTTGCCGCGAGCGAAGAGCAAGAACCCGGGCTCGGCAAACACTCCGTTGCCGTTCGTCTCCTTCAACACGCGGGAATCGCCGGTGAGCGACCCAAGGTACACGCCACCCACTCCCTCGATGTCGCTTCGAACCGTGTAGAGAAAATGACGTCCATCCGGCAGGAAGTAGGGCCACCAGTGTCCGATCTCGCGCTGCCGGTCGATCGATGTCGCGGCAGTGACTGCACCACCGAAAGCAGACACACGATAGAGACGATCATGGTTGTATGCCGAAAAGACGACGATGTCGTCACGGCTCCACGACGCACCGCGGCCGAGTGGCGCGTCGGCAATCACCCACGACGCTCCGTTGACCAGATTGACGGCTTTCACCTTGCCCTTCGAGAAGAACCCGATCGAGCGGCTGTCAGGTGACCAGAACGGCCATGTGGCGAGATCCGTGCCGGAGACGAGGCGTACATCGCCGGTCTTCATCGTGTAGAGGTAAAGACGATTCCCACCCGAGGGTTCGGCGACAACCAATGCGACTTGCGTCCCATCCGGTGAGATGACAGGTGGCTGTTCCGGTACGAAGTTGCTGTTCTCACCCGGCGGCAGCAGTGACAGCTGAATCGGAGGTGTTGTCGCCTCGGCCCAGAAAACCCTCGTGGCCGCCGCGACCAGCATCAGTCCAGCTGCCAAGCCCGCAACCAGCAGACTGCGAGACCCCCCTGTCGGCGCTCGACGGATTCGATCCGCGTCATTCGACGGCGTCGGCTTGACCGCAGCGGGATCGCTGCCCCGTGCGATGGAAGGAGCGGCGAACCGGAAGGTAGCGGCGTATGAGCCCTTGGGCACGTCGATGAGAATCGGATCTGTTTGCCCCGGACCCCGGTAGTACTCGGCGAGCTTGCTGCGCAGGCGGCGAGCCTCCGCCCGGACGATGGTGTCCACTCGCGGGTCGAACTCGACCCCACGGTCGAAGACATCGACGCCGATGCTGTACTCCTTCAGTTCCGTAGCGCCACCTTCCAGCGTGCGATGGACGAGGTAGTCAAGAAGCCGACGCAGCACCGGCGCCTTCGCAAAGATCTCGCTCGCGAGGATTCGGGCCAGCTGGGCCTTCGCCGTGTCGGGAGAAGGGTCGTGACGCGCAGGTCCGGGCTGGTCGTCGGGTGTGGTTTCCCTGAACAACTCGACCTCCTGGAAGTAGGGCGGAGTATAGACCGGCCGGATGGTCCGTTTCACCGTGAAGTCACCTGCCTTCACTTCCGCAGTCGGTTCGAGTCGCTCAGTATTCCGGCACCTGTAGCTCGTCGTACTCAACGTCATGAATGGCTAGCTCAGTGAGAGCGCTGACGTGCCCACGACCTGCGCGGGAAGGAGGACCTATGGTTGGCGCACGAAATCTGCTGTTATGCGTTGCGGTTGTGTCGGCACCGGTGATGTCGCCATCGGCGATTGCGGCCTCGACCCCTATCCTGCTGGTGACAGGCCTCCAGGGCGGCTCCGGTAGCACCATCGGGCCTGGTGGTGCCCTCTACGTCACCGAGGGGGCAGCTGGCAGGATCTCGCGTGTCGATCCGCAGACCGGAGCAGTCACAACATTCGCGACAGGCTTGCCACCGTTGCTCGCCGGCGTCGGCATCGGTGGCGCCATGGATGTGGCATTCATTGGGTCCACTGCGTACGTGCTGGTTACTCTTGTCGGCCCCGATGTCGGCGGCGGGAGCGTGGTCGGCATCTATCGCATTGACGGAACGGATAGTTTCACGGTGATTGCAGACATCGGCGCGTTTAACCTGGCCCATCCGCCGATTCCACCATTCTTCGTCCCGACCGGGGTGCAGTACGCGCTCGAAACTTATCGAGGCGGGTTTCTGGTGAGTGACGGACACCACAATCGCGTACTGCGCGTCACGCTCGATGGCGAAGTGTCCGAGTTCATCACCTTCGACAACATCGTCCCGACCGGTGTGGCAGTGTCGGGAAACACGGTGTTTATCGCGCAAGCCGGCCCCGTTCCGCATCTGCCTGAGGACGGCAGGATTGTGTCGTTCGCACGCGGTTCCCTCAGCACGGAGGAAGTGGCCTCGGGCGCCCCACTCCTTGTGGACGTGGAATTCGGTCGCGGGCGGAAGCTATATGCCCTCGCACAAGGTGACTTCCTCGAGGGCAACCCAGACGGCTCTCCGGCGCAGCCGAACACAGGTGCACTCGTCGAGGCCAATTCGGACGGAAGCTTCACTGTTATCACCAACAGCCTGAACCAGCCGACCTCGCTCGAATTCATCGGGAACACCGCGTACGTCGTCACTCTCACAGGGGAGATCTGGAAAATCGAGAGAGTGTCTGATCCGCCCTACGGAACGCGGTGAATTTCGATCGCCCCTTCGACCTTGGCACCCCAAGGCGCGGAGAGCGCGCGTTGGGGTGTCAATCAGTGGGGCCTACCGGAAGTTGTCCACGAGCATGAGATCGTTCACCGAGGAGTCGACTCGGGTGAAGAAGATCGACCGCCCATCAGGCGACGCGCCAAGCCCGAAGTCGTGGGCCCTATAGACAACGCCCATACCACCTTCACCCAGCTTCGATTCGATCCGGTAGCGACTGAGCATTCGCCCGATCATCGATTCGCTCTGGGGGGTAGTCTAACCCGCGGAACCCACTTCTTCGCAGCTGCCGCGCTATGGTGGACAAGGTGCGCCTGCACTCGCTCGATCAGCATACTGATTCAGCCAGGGAGGAGGAGACGCCATGCTCGAGACGCTTCAGAATCTGCCGGGAGGAATCGTCGGGTTGCGCGCGAGTGGAACGGTCACGAAGGATGACTATGACCGCGTCGTGTGGCCGTTGCTGAGGAGCGCTCACGCCGAGGGTCGACGCGTTCGTCTACTGTACGTGTTCGCTCCGGACTTCCAGGCGTTCACGCTGGGAGCCGGTTGGGAAGATGTACGGCTGGGAATGAAATATGTCCGGCTGTTCGAGCGCTGCGCCATCGTGAGTGACGTGACCTGGATCCGTGAAGCGACGCAACTGTTTGGTGCGCTGATGACATGTCCCGTGCGAGTCTACCGAACCCTTGAAGAGCAGGAGGCAGTGCGATGGCTCGCCGCTCCTTCGGAGGATACCGTCATGCATCGGCTGCTTGCGGATGCGGGTGTGGTGATCGTGGAACCCACTCGCGCTCTTCGTGCGGAAGACTTCGATGCGCTCTCGCTGACCGTCGATCCCTGGATCGAAGCAAAAGGAACGCTTCGTGGAATCGTCGTTCACACGCGCGGCTTTCCAGGATGGGAGAACCTCGGGAGCTTCTTACGGCACCTGCGGTTCGTTGGCGACCATCACCGGAAGGTCGCGCGGGTGGCGCTCGCAGCAGACGGTGCACTTGCCGAAATGGCTCCCTCTTTGAGCGATCCCTTCGTGCAGGCCGAAGTGAAGCACTTCGGTTATGACCGCTTGGACGACGCGATTGCATGGGCCAGCGGACGGGAACCCGCAATCTAGGAAGGTCGTGTGCTACCCCATCGCACGGTTCAAGCGCTCAGGCAAAATCCTGTCGCTGGGATGTCAGGGCATCATTCGGAAAGCGCTCGCACCTCACTAGCATCCGCGTGCCCGGTTTCGGGACCGACGTGAGACGTTCTGACACCGTGCGGTTCTACCGGCCGCACGCAACTGCTCACGCGCAGTGCCGTGAGCAGTGCTGCCACCTGCAACAGTGCGATGGCGATCAGCGGCTGTCGGAAACGACCGGCATCGAGGACGGGCCCGAACACGAGCGGCGACAGTGCCTGCCCGGCGTCCAGACCTGAGTAGACGAACCCGTACACCCGACCGAACGATCGGCGGCCGAAGCGACTCGTCGCCGCGCGACGCACCAACAGATCGCGGCCGGGCACCGCGAAGCCGACGCCGAATCCGAGGCCGGCCATCAGCGGCCATAACGCTACTGCCGGCATCTCGCCGGATGCGAGCACGACGGCCATGACCGCGGCGAATCCAAGCGACGGTGCCACCATCCGATCGGCACGATCCCTCAGAAAACCAGCAGCCAGCATTCCAGTGCCGCTGCCCACAAGATACGCCGTAAGCCCGCTACTCGCGACGATGAGCGACACGCCGTAAACATGACTCAGAATGGCCGGAGCGAAGTTCTGCAGAATGCCAAACGCCGTCGTCGTCAAAAGGAAAAAGGCGAACGACAGCCACACTGCCCCCGAGGTCAGAAAGGCGAAAAGCCCTCGCCGCTGTTCTCCGTCCACGGTCTGCGCACGCGGCGCCGGGCCGTCCACATCCGCGAGTGCGCGACGACGCAGGCAGAGAGCAGTGAAGACCGCCGCACCAACTGCAGCCGCGCCAAATCCCGCGACGTGCCAACCGAAAGCACTGGTGATACCCGCCATGAAGATCGGCGCAACCGCCCAGCCTATGTTGCCCGAGATGCCGTGGATCGAAAACGCGTGGCCGAGTCGCGGCTGGCTAACCCGCTGATTGAGCAGTGTGAAATCGGCGGGATGGAAGATGCTGTTGCCGAGACCGGCGAATGTCGCACTCAACATCAACCAGGGATAGCTGGTTGCCATACCAAGCACGACGCCCGAGAGCGCCAGCATCCCGACGCCGAAGCAGATGACGCGCCAGCCACCTGTGCGATCGACGACGAAACCGGCGAGGGCCTGTCCAATGCCGCTGATCACGAAGAACGTCGTCGTGAGCAGCCCGACGTCGGTGTAGCTGAGCGAGAAATCGCGCATCAGCCACGGGAAGAGGGGTGGCAGCAGCAGATGGAAGAAGTGCGAGGTGCCATGTGCGAGCCCCACGAGGGCGATAACCTCGCGGTCTCTTCGCGCGCCCCCGGCAGGAGCTCTCTCGACGGCTGACGGGCCAGGCGCAAACGACTGATCTGGAGCAGATCCGGCTGAAGCGGACACGAGGTACAACGATATCAGTTCCTGACCACCTTGCTGCGACCGTCAACCAGCAGTACGGGACACGGTTCCTCCGGTAAAACCGCCCGTGTCATGCGACGGACCATAGAGCGACGGCACCTTCGCGCCCATCGGCCGTAGATATGTCGACAACTGTCCACGGTGGTGGATGGTGTGGTTGAGAATCAGCTGAAGCAACCCGATTGCCGGAAACGAGCGGAGCCCGTAGAAGTCCACGATCCGTAGCAACTCGTCGCCACTCGTTGTTTCGAGGCGCCTCATGGCCGGGTCGAATCGATCGGTGTACCAGGCAAGGATGTCGGACGACTTGCGGATGTCGTCCGGTATAGGCCTCAGGTCATGAGGAAACACGCCAGCGGCGATGGCGTCGAGATATTTGATCTCGGCCGACACGATGTGCCACGCCAGATCGAAAGCGCTGCGCGAGTCGGGGTGCGGTCGATAACCTGCACGCTCAGGAGGTATCGCAGCAATGACAGCGCTCGTCATCGGATGCTCTGCGTTCAGCGCTGGAATTCCCAGCGCGTGCAGCATGAACGCAGCCTGATCGGATGTGAGCGTGGACATGCGCGAACGATACCACGAAGGGTTCGGCTGCCCTGCCGCAGCCTTGGCGAAGGCGGGTGTGTCGTAATCGCGTGACGCGCATCGAGAGTGTCCTGCTTGGAGATCCAGAGGGGTTGCCTGGGGCAACGTCAGGGCAGCGTAAACTCTCGGGCTTCGGGCCGCATCACGGGATGTCGGTCGAGAGCACCTTGGGGAACAAGCGCCTCGAACTCCGCCGGCGAGAGCGAGAACCACGTCGGCGTCTCGCGGCGCAACCGACCGAGAACCTCGACATCCTCGGCCGTCGTCGGCACGTCACGCCGAAGGTCGATGGCGCCGGCGTCAGCGCCCCTGGGTGAGCTCATACCATTTGTCGACGAGACCGGCACTCTCGAAGTACTGTTGCACCTCGTCACGATTCACACCGTCGAGGCGAAACAGATAAGCGATGTCCACCAGATCCTGCCACGTCCGTTCGGGGGCGTCCTTCATCGCCTGCACCTTCATCGCAATCAGGTGCTCGGGCTTCGGCACCAGAATAGATCGCGCCGCCGGACCCGGCAACTCCCTCGCCGAGGCAAACAGCTTCTCGGCGGTTTCGCTTCGCACGTACATGAAGTCCACGCGGCCGCGGCTCAGATCAGAGTGGCGATGATTCGAGTAGCCAGGCGATCGGTGCAACGTCACGAAACCCTGCGATTCCATGAACGTGACGAGTGGCTCCTGTGCAGCCGCTTCCGTGACGACATCCAAGTCCAGCGTCATCCGCGGGTGGCCATAGGCGGTGAGCGCCACGCCTCCGATCACCGCAATGCGAAAGCGCTCCTTCGTAAGGAACCCCTCGACCACGTCCAGCTCGCGTGCGAAGTCCACGGCTTGCGATTGTGGCATGCTCCGGGCCCGCCAAGAGCGGAGCAGCGCGTATGAGGAAATGCCAATCCGAAGCGACCGGCCCTACGTGGCCTGGCCTTTACGCTATTTGATCCGCGGACCCTTGAAATCGCCCTCCACGACGTGCGCGATGAGATGCGTCACCTCGCCTTTTTCGTTCGAAACAAACTCCAGCACCGCGCCGCGGAATTGAAACATCGTGGCCGATTGCGGAACCATCCGGCCGCTGCCGAACCCGGGCACGTCAATCATCAGGTTGCCGGCGTCCGCTGTGACGGTCGCATTCGCCATGCCGCGCGGCGTCATCATCTGGTAGACACCGGCGAACTTCGCCAACGATGCTGAGTCGACGTTGATCGCTGGAGCATCCTGCGGCTGGACGAAATGCTGGACGCTCTTTTCGTTCTCGTTGCAGACGAATTCCAGCATGTCGGTATCAGGGTCATAGAGGAGCTCCGTCGTTGCCGTCCACGGTCGCACGAAAGTCTTCGGGTCATCGAAGGTGATTTGAACGTCCATGTGGCCAAAGTCACGTCGGCTGTAGCGCTCTGTGACACGCAGGGCTTCCGTGTGCGGGACACCAGGACGCCCGATCCATGACTTGTCATTGAAGCCGTTGCTCTCGACGACAAGCGTCTCCCCTTCCCAGCGTCCAACCGAGTAGCCCTGCCATGTCGGGTTGGGGTCCTTCGGTAGACTCCGGCCATCGAGGAAGATTTGACGGAAATTGTTTGGCACCTCGTAGAGCACGGCGACGATGTGGGAGGTCTGAATGATCTTCAATGGCCCGCTGAACGTGACCATCGGTCCAGGCGGCAGGCACAGGACACTCCATGAGAGCGACGCGGGATTCGCCAGTCGTTGTCGTGATTGTTCTTGTGCCCACGGCTGAACGTCGGTCTGTTTGAAATCGGTATCCCACTTCGGCCCGGCGTGCCACAGTCCCGAGAGATCGGGCTTGCCATCGACCGATCGCGGGGTCGCGGCAGACAGGTCCGGTTTACCGTCAGGGAGGCGAGGTATGCCCGCAGTCGGTTGCGTCAGCCACTGGGCGGAGGTGCGCGACAGGAGCGTCAGGACGGCGATGGCGACGAGCGCCGCGAAGCGCGGGTTCTGGAGCATGGGACAGCCTCGCAGATCCTATTCACCGAACGATTATAGGCACTGCATCAGTACAAACGTCGCCCAATCTGCTAGTGAACATCCGGGCTGGTGCCTCTGTGTGTCGTTTGGAAGTTTGGGCTCGCGGCCCGTCGAGGCGTGCCGAAGCTGACGCTCGGCTCAGTTCGCACCTCGACGACAACGAGCGGATTCGGGGCGGCGGCGATGTAAATCAGGGATTTGCCATTCCGCGTCCAGGCAGGGTGATAGTAGCAAGCTATGATAGCGGCTTCCGCTGGAGGTGAACGTGGCTCGTGCGACCCTCTGTTCCTCGTGGATTCTTGCCCTCGCTTTGACCATCGCCTGCGGACCGACGGAGCCTCCCGCGACGGCCAGCGCTGCGGCCCCCAGCCGGACGCCTGCGACGTACGCGATCGATGACTTCTATCGAAACACACAGTTCCGCGGTGCCTCGTGGTCGCCCCAGCGAGACAAGATTCTCGTCTCGTCTGACGCGTCCGGGATCTGGAACGCGTACGCCATCCCTGCAACCGGCGGTGCGCCGGCCGCTTTGACCACATCGACCACCGATTCGATTTTCGCCTTGTCGTACTTTCCGGCTGACGAGCGGTTCCTCTACTCGAGCGATCAGGGCGGGAACGAGTTGACGCATATCTTCGTTCGCAACCCGGACGGGAGCACCCGCGATTTGACACCGGGAACCAAGCTGAAAGCCAATTTCCACGGCTGGGCCGGTGACGACAAGTCGTTACTCGTGTCGACGAACGAGCGTGATGCCCGCTACTTCGATCTGTACGAGATTGCCGTCGACGGGTACGCCCGAACGATGCTCTACAAGAACACTGATGGCTACGACATCGGCGCGATCTCCCGGGATACACGGTTCATCGCGCTGGTGAAGTCGAAAACGACATCCGACAGCGACATCTTCCTGCACGATCGAACGCGCGGCACGACGAAGAACATCACCACACATACTGGAGCCGTCAGCAACGCCCCGACGGACTTCTCGCCCGACAACACGAGGCTGCTCTTCACGTCCGATGCGGATCGAGAGTTCGCTGCGCTGCGAAGTTGCGATACCGCAACGGGTGTGACGAGCCCGTTCTACCAGGACGAGTGGGACATCGTTGCAGCTGACTACTCGAAGGGCGGGCGATATCTCACTGTGTACGTGAACGAGGACTCACGCTTCGCGGCGCGCGTCCTCGACGCTGCCACGCTCAAGCCAGCAGTGATCAACGGAATGCCCCAAGGCCTGGTGCGCGGCGTGAGCATCTCGCGCGACGACTCAGCCCTCGCCTTCTACGCCAGCGACGGGAGCGTCCCGAACGATCTGTACGCTGGAACCTTCGTCGAAATGCCGCGACGGTTGACCGACGCGCTCAACCCGAAGATCCACAGAGAAGATCTCGTCGTTCCCGAACTGGTGCGATTCCAGGCCAAGGACGGGGTGACGGTGCCAGGGTTGCTGTACCGTCCGCACCAGGCGTCGACCGACAAGAAAGCTCCCGCACTCGTACTCGTCCACGGCGGCCCTGGTGGCCAGGCGCAAGTCGGCTACTTCGCACTGACCCAAGCGCTCGTCAATCATGGCTACGCCGTGTACGACATCAACAACCGTGGCAGCTCGGGATACGGCAAGACCTTCTTCGCAATGGACGATCGGAAACACGGGGAAGCCGACCTGGCAGACGTCGTTGCGAGCAAGGGCATGCTGGTGGCCACCGGTTACGTCGATCCGGCACGCATCGGCATCATCGGAGGAAGCTACGGTGGCTATATGGTGCTCGCGGCTCTGACTCTTCAACCCGACGCGTTCAAAGTGGGCGTCGATCTGTTCGGCATCTCGAACTGGTCGCGAACACTGTCGAGTATCCCGGCGTGGTGGGGGAGCGTGCGCGACGCACTGTATGCCGAGCTCGGCGACCCGAAGACCGACGTTGATCGCCTCAGGCGGATCTCCCCGTTGGTTCACGCCGACCGGATCAAGGTTCCGCTGATGGTGCTGCAGGGGGCCAACGATCCGCGAGTGCTGCAGGTCGAATCGGACGAAATCGTCGCGGCAGCCAAGAAGAACGGCGTCCCGGTTGAGTACATTGTCTTTCCAGATGAAGGGCATGGGTTCGTCAAGAAGGACAACGAGATCAAAGGGTACGGTGGTGTGATCGCGTTTCTGGATAAGTACCTGAAGTCCGCCGACGCCGGCACGAGCACCGAGTAACGCCGATGAGTCTGTCCTACTTGCGCGACCCAGTCACACACAACAAGAAGAGTGACCGTGGTTGAGGTCTCGGAGGGTTCCGCATGCAACCGTGCGTGCCTTACCGGATTTCTCGATGGCTGGTTCAAGGGGCTGGTGAGCTGGCTTTCGCGCCTTGATGATGAACGTGGTCGGCATCATGGTTGCGCGAGCGACCGAGTACCACCGGGCTGGATCAGCATGCGCTTCCGTCGCCAGCGCCCGATTGAGTGGCGTTTCCACAAGGGCTTCGATCTGGAGCCCTGCCCCGATCACCTCCGCGATGAACGTTCCTAGCGTTCGACGCTGGATCACGATTGGAACACCCTTCCACGAGGCGTGCTCCCGAGGGCCCTCGGAGCAGTAAGACGTCGAAATCGCGTACTGTCCGCCGTTCCACTCCAGGCAGCTATACATCGGGTGCTCGCCGCTGACGAGGAAGGCGCCGCCTGGACGAAGATACCGCGCGACGAGCGCCATCGTGGTCCGAAGGTTGGTCGTCCAGCCCAGTCCGTAAATCGAGAACACGAGATCGAAATGGCCGGTCGGAATCCCGTTATCTACTTCCATTGGGGATTCCATGAGGCGAACCGGTGGGGAGCAACCGCGAAGCGTCTCTCGAGCGAAGGCGATTTGAACAGGCGATAAATCCACGCCCCAGAGTTCCCGCGCGCCGCGCTCTGCAAGATAACGCAGGGAGTGTCCGCTCCCGCATCCCAACTCCAGGGCGCAGAGGTCAATCTGTTTGTCCAGCAGTCCAAGTGAATCCTCGGTTGGTGCCAGCGGCCCGTACTCTGGCAAGGCAGTTCCGCCGTGGAACTGTGGCGCGACGCGGTCCCACCCAGCGCGATTCATCGACAGCGCTCGCTCTGCGTCGATCATCTTTCAGGTAGCTGCTTGATTTCGTTGTCCGCCCAACGCCTTGCCGCTCGCATGCGGCACGCGCCGTCAACGATAGCACCCGCGCGAGGGGCGCGCCTCGACGGCCGATACTGCAGCGTCTCCTGCGCGACCCTCCCCATGAACGGAGCGTCAGGTTGCCCTGACGCCCCTTCGTGTCACTGCGATTCCTGATGGAAGCGCAGGGTGAAGCCGTTCGGGTCGCGGATGCTGAACTCCAGCCCGCCGTGCTCCGGCTCGTGAAGGGTGCGGATGAACTCCACGTCCGCCGTTCCCAGTTGCCGCTTGCCCAGCAGGTCATAGAACTCCTGGACGCAGTCGGTCGCGAGCAGCAGTGCCGCGCCACGGGGATCCGCGCCTTCACGGACATCGAACGTCAACTCGGCCGTGCCGAGCCTGACCATGCCCCAGAAGACGGCGCTGCCGTCTGTCGGGTACCTGGCGGTCTCGGCAAACCCGATTGACGTGTACCAGGCGAGCGTGGCCGCAACGTCGCGGGCACCGAGGACAAACGTGGCCGACTGAATGGAGCTCGCAAGTCCAGCGATGGCGGTCCGACCCTCCAGCGCGGCGCCACGAGTTGTGGGCTGTCGAGCGCCGGCTGCCCGCAGGCGATCCGCGGCCGCGCCGTTGCCGCGCAGCATCGCGAATTCGAGCGCTGTCTGGCCATTTCCGTCGACCGCATCCACATCGACGCCAACCTCGATGAACGTGTCCAGGAGGTCCATCTGGTTGCGCGCGATCACGAAATGCAGCGGCGTCTGGCCGTGGTATCGCGGAGGCAGCCGTGCGTCCAGCGCCTCGGGATGCTGTTCCACGAGCATGCGAACGACGTCAGGATCGCCCGTCGCGATCGCCGAAAAGATGTTGTGCCGGCCGCCCTGCGCAAGCAGCAGGGAGACCACGTCCATCGGGATCTTGCGTGGCGGTCCAACGAATGTCGCCCAGCCGATCACGCCGATCCCGGCGTCATCGCCGGCATCGTTGGGATCGGCACCGGCGTCGAGCAGAACGCGGGCGATGTCCACGTGGCCTGCGCTGGCGGCGATATGCAGCGCGGTTTGGTCATGACGCGACTGGCGCGCGTGAAGTAGCGACGGATCCTCGCGAAGGAGCGCACAAACGGTATCCGTATCACCTCGCGTGACCGCCTCGAACCAGCGGAAGGCAAGATCGCCGTGACGGCGATCGATCTCGGCCTTGAGCGCACGCCAGCTCGAAAAGCCATGGTCCTGCGCAACTGCGAGCAGCGCGTCGGCCAGCTGGGCGTGCGGATTGGACCGCCTGAGGTCAGGCAGACGATCTTTGGCGAGCTTGCGGAGGTATTCGAGCGAGGGGCGCGACGGGAGCGTCGAGTTCGGCATAGACCCTTCCTTCCGTTGTCGCCCGGCGTCCGCGTCTCACGGGCTGGAAGTCAGGGTGCCTGACGTATGTTGTCGACGTTCCAGGTGGGTTCGACCCTCTACGCGGACCGTTGGCCGCCTGAACGGCCAGTGCCGATTCTACTCGATCGCATTGACACACCGCATTCTGAGTTGTCCGGCCTCGAAGACGCTATTACCAATAGCACTTCTTTGCCGCATAGGCGCCTAACCCGGCGAGCACAAAGAAAACGATCGTGAGACCGCCATGGGTAGAAAACTCCGCGATCCCAATATTTGTGCCGCTATTCATCGCTTGAAGAAGCATTTTGAACAGCCCGTAGCAGGCCGATGCAGAAAACATTGCAGCGAACAACGAGAACACGAATGCCAACATCTTCAGCGTCGCTCGCAGAGATACGATGAACGGATAAAGGGTCGAATCACTCATAGGCCTAAATCCGGTCCTGAACGCAAGACGAACTCGACTCTTGACTACTTCTTGTTTCCGTCGCCAACAAAGGTCGGAAACCGTATCTTCTCGCTGAACCGGCTTTCGTCCTCGATCGTGCAGTACCACTCCCCGATTTCCACGCGCGGCCGCGACGAGTACCGTATTGGCTTGCCCACCCATGGCTTCGTGTAGGCCTTCGGATCGTTGATCGTCACCTGAATCGACAACGTGTCCTTGTCCAGCCGCTGATAGCGTTCGGTCAGGTGAAGCTCCTCGCTGTGCGGATCTCCGTAGTAGTCCAGCCACAGCTTGTCGTTGAAGCCGTTGGACTCGACAATGAACGTGTCCCCTTCCCACCTGCCGACGGAGTAGCCGTCGAACCGCAGCTCCGGAGGGTCTTCCGGAAGCTTGCGTCCATCGGTCCAAATCTGGCGCCAGCCGTGATCCTTCTCGAAGAACATGAGCACTCGACCGGGAACCGTGATGATCTCGAACGGCTCGGGCGATGTCAGAATCTTCGGAATCCCGTCAGGAAAGCACGACAGCGTGGGATCGTTCTCCTTTCCGGGGATGACGCGGTCGCCTTCCGGTCCCGGGCTTCTCGAGGACGGCACTGCGGCATCGAATCGCGCCTGGCCCCAGGGCGTCATCGGAGGGCGCAACCTGGGATCGACGAGACAGCACTCGAACGCCGTCCGTGGGGTAGTCGTGGCCGCTCGTATCGCCCACACCCCGTCCAGATCGTGTCTGATCGAAGCGGAGTTGTTCGACTTCGTCTGGGTTGATTGGGCCTGACCCACCGATGCGAGCGTCACCGCGAGCGCCAACGCGGAAATCACGCGATGGATAGCGTTCTTCATTTCTGGGCTCCTTCTCCCGGCGCGGGTGTAAGGGTCTGCTGACCGACTACCTCGCCGTTGGGCAGGATCACGCGCGTCATCGCCATCACCCTGGCTTCCTTGCCCTCCATGCCTTTCGCAGGATTGCCCACGACTGTGACCTGATCGCCCGCTTTCAGCGTCTTCCACGTCCAGCCCCGCCTCGCGAGGCCCGAGGAGCTGCCGCCCTCGGCAGACCAGTGGACGATCTTCCCGTTGTCGTCTGGTGCGTCGAACGAGATGATGATGTGCGGGTTTTTGAATACGAACTCCGTCACTGTTGCCTTCAATGTCAGCGTGACACTGCGGTCGTACGCCGCAGCGCCATGGTGAGCGAATACCGCACCACCGGCCGACAGAAACGCTAACAGGACGATCACACTGCTGACGTTCATCCCACACCTCCGACAGCTGGCGCTGTGCACACGCACTAGCCCGTAGTGCGGTCTCAAGCGCGAATTCTTGTACTCGTTGCCGCGTCCGCACAACGGGCGCGGCGCGCGAAGCGCGCCCAAGAGACGCTGTGAAACTGGCCGAGGGCTTCGCCGGGATATCAAGGGCGGAGCCCTTGGCCAGTTGCGACCGCACGCACAGTGCCGCCGGCGTGCGCGATCATAACGCGGCCTCAACCCCGATCGGCGAATTTTGGCCGGCCCTCCGGACGCTTGGCGAAGGCGGGTGTGTCGTGATCTTGAGTCCGGCTGCCGCCCTCCGCGCGTCGCGCTTGGTCAGTGCGTCACGTAGTGTTCCATCCTGTTGTTCTCGCAGACGAACTCCAGGACGTCGTCACCTTGTGCGAGTTCTAGAATACGGCGGATTCTCCACGGTCTCGTGTAGGCGCCAGAATCGTCAATTGTGATTTCGAGTTCCATATGGCCCAGGTCGACGCGCCGATACCGTTCGATCACGTGCAGCTGTTCGGTCTGCGGCCGGCCGCCGTCGAGCCACCCTTTGTCGTTGAAGCCTCTTGTATCGACGACGAGCGTGTCGCCTTCCCACCTTCCCACCGAGTGACCGAGCCAGGTCGGCTCGAGATGTTCGGGATGGCTCCGTCCATCCAGGTAGACCTGACGCGATCCTGGGATGCCTCCTTCCATCAACATGATGAGGAGATGCGGCGTCTGAACGTACTTGACGAGATCGAACGCGTGCATGCGCACAACGCCGGTCGGAAGACATCGCCCTCGCGGGTCCTCGCCCGCGCGGTTCGCACGCTCCTTGAACAGCGCTTCCGCCCACGGTTGAAACGGCGTCGGCTCGGGTTCGAGATCGGCACTCGGCAGCCACGCACCGCTCAGATCGGGTTTGCCATCGAGCGTTCTTGGCGCTTTCCCCGTCGGCGCTGTTCGCTCGGCAGCCACGTATTGAAAGAACAGCTCACCGGGTGTCCCCGCGTTCTGACTTTCGACAATCATGCCATCGACACGCACCGTGGCGCCCGGACCTATTGCGACTTGACGCCGTGCGAACGTGGTGCTGGCGGGAGCCGAAGCGAACACGTCGTAGGTGCCGGGCGCGACGGCTATCGAATATCGACCGCCTTCCCTCGTCTGCACAACCAGCACTTCTTGAGTAGACGTATTCCTGATTCGGACCTCGACGCCGACGAGTGGCCCACGCGCATTGGCCATCGTGCCTTCGATCCGACTCTCGCTCTGTGCCGAAGCGACTGTGCTCAGCACGAGCACGCCAACAGTTGCGATGATGAGCCGCATAGTCGCTCCTGCACGGGGCCAGAACGACGCGTACCTTAGCACGACCGTTATCGCAGCGTTCGAAAGAACGTGCGGGTATGGCTACTTCGATGCCACCGTCACAATGACCCGTTGAAAGCTCGTGAGCGCCGGTTTGCCGTTGTCCGTCGCCTGAATCAACGCGTGAATCGTCTGTCCCGGCGTGGCGTCGGTCGGCACTTGGTCGCCAGAAGCCGGACACTACGTTTACCGCTAAACCCGAATCCCGAGTCCCGGATCCCGAGTCCCGGAACCTACTTGCCCGACGGGGGCACGAGCCGCGCGACTTCGTCCAGCCAGTTCAGCACCACGTTGATCCGTGTACCCGGCTCGGTCTCGGCTCCTCGAGTAGCGATCACGTCGACAATCTTGGCATCACGTGTGATGTCGTAACTTATGCGAGCGTTCCGGGCGGGCCGCGATGTCAGGCCGATCGACAGCGGCTGTGAGGTGCCGAACGCAAAGGCGGGCTTGGTGATCACAGGCGTGGCAACGAATGCACTGGTCGTCCAGTTGCGAGACCACAGCGTCTTGCCATCGCGCGACCAGACTGGATGGAAGCTATCCGCCAGCACGTACCGCGACCCGTTTGGCGGATAAGGCTCGACGGCAATAGCCGGGGTGGTTCCCGTCCTATCGACACGGTACGCGAGCCATCGTCCATCCGGCGAAAACGATGCGTCGAGCGCGAACCGAGCGTCCACACGAATATCGCCAACGCGCGTCATCGTCTTGTCGCTGACGCGCAATCCCCACAGTGTCCGCACTTTCTCGTCGGCGACTTCGACGAGCAACGTGCCACCGTCCGGCGACCAGCTGTCCGGCGCGTGGGCGACACCGGCCTCCGGCTTCGACAGGCGCTCTGGGGAATCGCTGCCGTCCGCTCGCTGGCGAAATATCGCGAGGTCACCTTCTCGATCCGATTGAAACACGATGTATCGACTGTCTGGAGACCACACGGGAAAGCGGTTGTGTCCCGTCTGCGTCAGCTGCCGGATCGGATTGGCGCCGGCCAGGTCGTACACCCAGACCTGCGCGTCGCGCCCGTCATCGATGCCGACCGCCAGTTGCCGGCTATCTGGAGAGACCCGCGGCGAGTCGTACGCACGTGGTTGAACCTTGATTGGGACAAAGCGTGAGTTGCCGTCCAGCATCGCAAGATTGCGCTGCAGCGACAGCGTCGGCGAACCTGGGACATAGATCGACGAACCGTTGAGTGAGACATCGTAGTAGGCGGTGGGCATCACGGTGTCCTGGCCCACAAAAGACGGTCGCCTGACACCTTCGAGGACAGGTACCGCTTCCCCCGACTCCAAGCGCACTGGGTCGAAGCGCCGGGCAAACAGGACACCTTCACGCGCGTAGAGGAGATGGCCGGTCGACACATAACGGGCCGCACCGGCGTTGTCGACGACAGTCTTTCGCTCGCCGGTGACCAACGATTGGGCAATAACAGTTGGAACGGCAGCCGGATCGCCCACGTTCAAGAGCGTGAACAGCACGGTCGTTTCGTCAGGCAGCATCTGCGGCGCCCACGGAACGGATCCCCGCACGTCGAAGAGCACCTGCGGCTCGCCGCCATCCGGCGAAACGCGCATGACCGCCGAGACGGGCTGATTCACTCGTGTACCGGCAAATCCCTGGGGCAGCCCGGCGTCGTTGCCGGCCTGGCCGAAGATGATGCCCTGCGCCGTCCAGTCCATGCGTCCCAGAGGACCGCATCCCTCACACACGGTGACCGGCGCCCCGCCAGACGTGCGGACCTTTCGGATGTTCGCCGGGCGACCGGACACGAACGCGATCCACTCACCATCTGGGGAGAACACGGGATTGTTGCTGAAAAACTGTGGAGTCTCAGTTCCTGCAATCGGCGTCGCCTGCAACCCGGAGAGCGAGCGCAGATACAAACGTCCGTTGGCCGCGTAGACGAACTTGCTGCCATCGGGCGATATTGCCAGAACGGTACGGCCGTTCTCCTGGAGTTGCTGATCGTCTGGAATGGTCACCGCGAAACGCGTAACCGCGGGAGTGTCTGGCGTTGGCCGGATGCGCCACATGATGGCGCCGGCGATCAGTGCACCCAGTACGACTGCCATCGCGACGATGAGAGGAAGACGCCATGCCGGAGGTCGAGGAGGCGCGCCCGAAGAGGCAACAGCGATAGCGTCCGTCGTACTCGCAGACGCGTCATCGATCTCGAGACGCAGATTGCTCGCGTCTGCAAGACGACGCCGGCGATCTTTGTCGAGCGCGCGGCGCAACAGCCGTCGAATCGCAGCCGGTGTCGCAGCCGGCAACGCGCTCCATTCGGGCGCCTTCGTGAGCACGAACGCAAGAGTATCGGCAACATCCTCACCGCTGAACGCACGCTTGCCAGTGAGCATCTCGTACAGCACACAGCCGAATGCCCAGATGTCGCTGCGCTTGTCCGCCGGGCGTCCTTTCGCCTGTTCAGGCGACATGTACGCCGCCGTACCGAGCAGCATGCCCACACCAGTCATGAGTGCAGGCGTCGTGATCGTCGGCGATTGCGACAACGCGTAGGCCGGGTCGCGGGTGAGTCCGTAGGCCGGATCCTGTTTTGTGGACCCGGCTGCCGCGGATCCCTGTTCCACCAGCTTCGCCAGCCCGAAGTCGAGCACCTTTACCACACCATCGGGCGTGATCTTGACGTTGGCCGGTTTCAGATCGCGATGGATGACGCCCTGCTCGTGTGCCGCTTCGAGTGCTTCGGCAATCTGTCGTGCGATCGGCAGCGCCTCGTCGAACGGCATCGAACCGCGCGCGATGCGATCGGCCAGCGTCTCACCGTCAACCAACTGCAGCACGAGCGCCATCGTCCCGTTGCTGTCCTCGATACCGTAGATAGCCGCGATGTGCGGGTGATCGAGTGAGGCGAGCACTTCGGCCTCGCGCTGGAAACGAGCGAGACGCTCGGGATCGGAGGCAAACGAGGCAGGCAGGATCTTGAGCGCGACGTCACGCTTCAGGCGCGTATCGCGCGCACGATACACCTCCCCCATTCCACCCGCCCCGAGCAGGTCGACTACCTCGTACGAACCGAGGCGAGTGCCGGCGGGAAGCGTCATTGGACACCCATCAAGGTGGGCTGATTATAAGAGTCCGCCAGCCTCGGCCCGTGGTTTGTGTCTGGACCTCGGGCTATGGGCCATCGTTAATGGGTCAGGGCCGGCCCGAAGAGGACCGGCCCTACGTTGTTCGATGGGCCGCCTCCAGCGCGGCCCCTACATTAAGCGACGAGTTACTCCACGAACGACTAGCACATCGAGGTCATCTCGTGGCTACCTGACGCTCGGCGAGGTGGTTGAAGCGTCCGTTCACCGATAGCCGGGCCGGTGCGCTTCGCCGACCGCGCCGCGGAACTTGTTCTCGGTGAAGCGAACGTAGGTGTACGGCTCGAGGCCGGTGGTCATCAGCTCGTCGTCGGGGAGCGAGCACGACATGAAGTCGTCGAAGAGCCGCCGGCCGCGGACGTTGCGATAGGCGTGCACCAGCTCGTGGTAGAGGCCGATCACCGGCGGGCGCTTGGCCATCTTGCCGTCGCCGACGCAGCTTTCGTCGACCGCCGGATTGAGCATGATTTTGGCCGTCTGCCCGGGGCCGGAGCTCAGATCCCGGTGGAGGACACGTGCCAGCAGGTCGCCGAACGTATAATGCCCGGATCCCTCGACGAGGCTCTCGACGTACCACTTGCCGTTCGGATTGCAAAGCTCGTCGAGCACATTGGCGACCGGCTTCGTCGGCGCATGCGGCGCCTTCTTGGCGTCATCGACCATCTTGACGTTATGGTGATCGGTCGTGCCCAGTGCCTCGCCGGGTGTGACCGACAGCCGCTGCGCGAGAGTACGCTTGCTCCGCCCGCGGCCCTCGGCGCGGCGCAGCGCGGTGGCGATCTCGTCCGACACCTGTTTGCGCAGGGCGGCGTTGTTCCTGTCCTGTTTGAGCTGCCGGATCAGTCCACGCAGGAGCACGAACGGCCGGTCGAGCTGCGACATGTCGTTGTTCACCACCTGGGTGATGTTGCCTCCGGTGGTGAGGCCGATCCAGGTCAGATTGCCGTTGGTATTGTCATTGATCGCCACCAGCAGCTGGTTGCCGATCGAGGTACGCGCAATCTGGTTGATCATCTCCTCGATGTCGTCGTGAAACTGGCTGTCGTTGCCTCCGATACGAATGTTCTGAAAGCCGGGCATGATCCGCATGAGCGCGCTCCCTACGTCTCTCGGACGACGCTGACCCGCTGATCCTCGAGATCCATCGGGCACTCCGCTGTGCCGATTGCGTGCGCGGAACAGTTACTTCGCCCGTTTCGCGTGCCACAGATATTGCTGGCCGACCCCGAGCGTAATCGAGCCGTCCATTGCATCGCCGTCAACGGTGGCGCGGATCTTATAGCCCTTGTCGCCGTCTTTCGCGGTGACGCGGACGAACGCTCCCTCGATTGAACCGGACACTGGCAGCTCGCCACGCTCGCCGGACGCTTTGGCCGTGAGCGCGTTCCCCTTCTGCTGGATGCTCCAGCGTTCGTTGGCCACCCGGTCCGTGTACTTGATCGTCACATCCCAGTTCCCGGTAATCACTGCTGCGGGAGGCGCGGCATTGGGATCCGGCTCGTCGCTTTCGCAGCGGTAGCCGCAACGGCTCTTGATATCCGGATCGCTCGGATCCGGTGGCACGAAATGCTCCTTCGGCGTCGGCTTGCAGATGCTCTCGTACACCACGTCATCCGGGCTCGCGTGACGGACGCGACGTGGGCCGATCACCCACGGCTTGCTGAACGCGACTGGATCTTCGACCACGACGTCGTTGGTCAGCACGTCGCCGTCGCGCGTCCACCGCTCGATGACGTGCAGCTTGTCGCTGTGAATCGACGTGTACATGTTCCGGCCGGTCGCACCACCGCCGCCTACCCACGACTCCTCGGTCAGACCGACCGTGTCGACAACCAGCGTGTTGCCTTCCCAGCGGCCGATTGAATGCCCCCAGAAGCTCGGCTCGAGATCGTCGGGATCGGGATGCGGGCGCCCGTCAGTGAAGATGAGCCGATAGGTTGAGTACGGCGCGGCTTCGTACAGCACCGCGATCAACTGCGGTGTCTGCACGACGAGGATGCCGTTCATGCCGGCTCGAGGAACGCCTTGCGGGCGGCAGTCGTGGGCCGGATCCAGCGGCGTCGTTCCGCCAAACTGCGTCTTGGCAATTTCCCGGACCTTCACCATCCACTGGTCGTTATAGGGCGGCTGATTCGGCGCCTGACAGTCGTCGCTGATGCAGATGCGGCCAGCGCCGTTCTCCTCGTTGTACTCGGTCGAGAAGTCGAACACGATCGAGCCATCCGCGTATTTGTTCATCACCTGGCCGCGTCCGCCGCCGCCGCCACCGCGGCGGCCCCGTCCGTCGGCCGCTCCGCCGGCAGGCGTGGCATTGGCTTGCGGCTGGTTCGGATTCGGCGCCGCGCCGTTCCAGTGGCCGCTGAAATCCGGATGACCGTCCGCCGTCGTCGGCGTCGTCTTGCCATCGACGGAGCAGCCGAAGCACGGCGCCTTTGCAACGGCCTCCGCCGACTGCGCCGGGGTTCTGCCGCAACCGACAACGACGAAGAAACCGATCAGCGCCGCGCCAGCTACGGCCGCGGCGACACTATGAGAGAAGGGACGCTGAATCATGGTGAATCCGTTCAGCTACTCGGAGCCGTCGCGGTAGACAAACACCCTGCCGTCCGAATACTTGATCATCTTCAGCCACCCGAGGTGCTTGGTGCCGTCCTTGGCCGGGGCGCCCGTCACGGTGACCGTGTCGCCGATCTTGAAATCGGTCTTCTTGACGCCGGCGCGCCGCAGAGTGCCGGGGGGGCCGCTGGAAAACGCGTATTCCGTCGCCTTGCCCTTCGCGTCCTTCACATCCAGATAGAAGTAGATATGAGGGTTGGTCCAGTCGACTCGCGTGAGGACGCCTTTCACGACGAACGTTTTGCTGCCGTCGAACTCCGCAGAGAACGAATGGTGCGCCAGTGCCGGGGCCGCCACCGCAAACCCGCCAATGACCGCGAGCGTAACTGCCCATCGAGCTCGTCTCGTCATCGTGCCTCCTCGCTACTTGATCGAATGCGGGCAGAGAGTGCCGTGGCAGCGTTCGATTGTCAAGCCGAGGAGCCGGCGTACACCCATGCGACTTTGCCGGACGCGAGCACCGTCGAGATGCGTGTGTAGCCTTCTGGTTCGTACGCGTCGGACCGCTCCAGTTCGGCATCTGTCACTTCGAAGACGATTCCACCTGCGCGGCTATCAGGGCGGCCATTCGGTCGCACCGTGGTGTACTGCGCCTTGCCACTCTTCGCGACGAACGCAGGATCCGCAACCGTGAAGTGCCGACAGCGGCGAGCAGCTTCCGCGTTCCGAGCGAGTAATCATAGATCGACGAGTTGGGCAAGGTTCGGGATAGGCCGTTTTGGCTCTCTTCGGAGATGATCGTGTCGTGAGCCTGAAGAACAACGCGCGCCTGGTTTACTCCACCGAGAACTCCGGCAAGTGCCCTGTGTGCGGCTGGCCGCAGAGGGATTGCCGATGTAGCTCCCGGCGTCCGCCAGAGGAACCAATCCCAGCGCGCCTCGTGGCCAAGCTCCGAATGGAGAAAAAGGGACGTGGAGGCAAGACGGTCACGGTCGTCTACGGGCTGCCGCAGAACGATCAATTCCTGAAGGATCTGAGTCAGGAGCTCAAGAAGGCCTGTGGCACGGGCGGGGCCGTCGTCGAGGGCGGCGTCGAACTGCAGGGCGATCTGCGCGATCGCGTGCGCGATGTCCTGGCCAAACGGGGATTTGCCGTCAAAGGGTGACGTCAACGACGCGTGTCACTCGATGTAGAGTCTCGACATGGTCGGTCGCACGTTGATGCACTACAAGGTCGTTGCCGAGCTTGGTGCCGGCGGGATGGGCGTGGTGTACGAAGCGCTCGACCTTCGTCTCGATCGCCGCGTGGCGCTGAAGATCCTCCCGGCCGACAAGAGCGATGACCAGCAGCGTCGTGCACGCTTCCTGCACGAAGCGCGGACAGCCTCCGCGCTCAACGATCCGCATATCGTCACGATCTTCGACATTTTCACGGTCGACGGCACCGACGTGCTCGTGATGGAGCTCGTGCCCGGACGCACGCTCCGGGACATCCTCAACGACGGTCCGATGCCGCTGGTAAAGGCACTCGATGTCGCCCTTCAGGTGGCCGAAGGCGTCGGTGCCGCACACACCGCCGGCATCGTGCATCGGGATTTGAAACCTGGCAACGTGATGGTCACCGAGCGCGGACGCGTCAAGGTGCTCGACTTCGGCCTGGCAAAGCTCGTGGGCAGCGGTTCTTTGGCCGATCAACCGACGACGCTGGCGCCGGCAACGCTGGCTGGCATGCTGCTGGGAACGGTCGATTACATGTCGCCCGAGCAGGCCAGGGGCGAACCGATCGACGCGCGAAGCGACGTGTTCTCGCTCGGCGCGATGCTCTACGAGATGATCGCCGGCGCGCGTCCGTTCACCTCGGGCCACGCCCTGGGCGTGCTCCACGAAATCGCGTACGGCGCGATTGTCCCGCTGCGCGCCAGACGTGCGGACGCGACCGCTGACATCGAGCGGATCGTGTTGCGCGCGCTGGAGCGCGACGTGACCCAGCGATATCAGACGATGGAGGCGTTCAACGCCGAACTGCGGCGGGCGCACCGTGCCGTCCAGGCGGAGGCGCCAACTGCCGTGGACACGCCGGCGCCCGTCCTCGTACCACCGCCGCTGCCGGCGGCCGTCCTCGCACCACCGCCGCTGCCGCCGCCCGCCGCTCAACCACCTGTCGGACAATCCGGTTCGACGTACGCGCCGTTGCCGCCACCATCCGGGTCTGATTCTCCATATACGGTCACACCCGATCCGCGCGCGACTCGGCGGGGGCGGCGGTACGGCCGCCGCGTTCGCAAGCGGCGCTCGTTCTGGACGAAGGCCGCTATCGTGGTCTCGATCGTGTTCATGGTGAACTGGACGCGCAGCTGCGTGTTCGACAGGCCTCGGGTTGTGAGCGGCCAGCGTACTGCTGGCGACGCGCAACCACCGAAGCAAGACGACCTCGGTCAGGCCATCGAGGACGCCGTCGCCACGGGCCTCTTGCGGATCGGCTCCGGGTCGGCCGAGATCCAGCTGGCAAGTGCGCAGATCTATTGGAAGCGCGCCCAGCAAACCAGAGATCCGGTATCGATGAAGAGGGCGGAGGACGCGTTCAACGAGGCGATTCGGCTTGGGTTGAACGCGAGCGATGAAAGCGAAGCCCGGGAGGCGCTGCGGCAGATCGCGGCGCTGAAGACGCCGGCCGAGGACCCTCCGACCGGTAACGAATCGTCAGGTCGACCCGCTACCGACGCACGGGATCCGCGGTAACGACAGTTTGTGTCCGGCTAACACGTCACCTGTCGAGCCTGGGGCTGACGGCACGGCCGGTGCGAGTGTTGACGAGTGCCTTCGCTGGAGACACGCGACGTCCCAGTGATAAATTGTCGCGATGCGCACCTCGTTCGACGGATCCCGCAGCGACCCTCGCGCAGTCGTCTACGCGCGTGCGACCATCGATTTGGCATCCCGGGACGTCCGCTTGGAAGACGTGCCGTGCCGGAACCTCGAGGATGTGCTGGGAGGATTCGGGCGATCGTTCCAGATCCTGGCGGAGCGGACCATCACGCACGCGTTCACGCCCGACAATCCTCTCATCGTCAACACCGGCGTGTTGACGGCGTCGAATGTCATGACCGGTCTTCGCACGTATTTCTCGGCCTACAGCCCACTCAAGGTTTCCAACAAGGGCCTGCCCGCCGCGATGTGGTCGGCCGGCAGCTGCAAGTTCGGCCCGAAGCTCAAATGGACCGGGCTCGACGAGGTGATTCTGGAGGGCCGGGCCGAGGTGCCGGTGTATCTGGTGATCCGTCACAGCGAGCAAGGTCCTCAGATTGCGTTCGAGCCCGCCGACGACCTGCTCGGGCTCACCTGCCACGAGAAGATCATGTGGCTGCGCGATCGATACGCCGACGCCCACTTCGCGGTGATCGGCCCCGCCGGCGAGCACTACGAGGATTGCTATATAGCGTCGGTGGCACTCAGCACCGAAAACCAACTCAGGTCGGGCGACGACAAGTGCCGATGGGCTGGCCGCGGCGGGATGGGCGCCGTCATGGGCTACAAGCGCCTGCTGGCGATCGTCGCGCAGGCGCCAGACCGCATCGCGAAGCTGAAGCCGGAGATCCGCGACATCAACAAGGCGGCGTCGACCGGCCCTGGATCGCGCAAGTTCCGCGAGAAGGATAAAGGCGGGCTCGGCGGGACCTGGTCGAACTACGAGCCGCTCGAGAAGTTTCACTTCGTTCCCCAGAACAACTTCCGGCCCGCGGGCGACGGCAAGCCCGAGCTGATGTTCCGCGATCACGTGCAGCCGGAGTTCGTCGTCAAGGCCGAGTCGTGCTTTCGCTGCGGCATCAACTGCCACAAGAACGTGTACGAGAAGAACGCTGACGGGACGCGCGGCGCCTTCCTGGCCAAGTTCGACTACGAGCCGGTGAACCTGCTGTCGACCAATCTCGGGATCCACGATCCGCGCAAGGCTGCCACGCTCATCAGCATGGTCGACCGGCTCGGGATGGACAACATCTCGCTGGGTACGACGATCTCGTACGTGATGGACTACAACGAGAGACATCCGGACGCGCCGATCCTGAACGGCGCGACCTTTGGAGACTTCGACAAAGCGCGCGAGCTCGTCGAGGGCGCGGCCACGGGGCGGTTTCCCAAAGTGGGCCGCGGCGTCAAGCGGCTGTCGGAGAGCCTCGGGGAAACTGGGTACGCCATGCACTGCAAGGGCCTGGAGTTCCCCGCGTACCAGCCCGACACAAACCCCGGCTATCCGTGGGCAATCGCGGGCGGACACATGTCGATGGCCACCTACATGGCGTTGGCGCTCGAGGGCAACACCTCGCTCGACTACTGGGCGAAGCTGATCACCGAGCGCGGTCTGTACTTCGTGCGCGACGACCTGCTCGGCTTGTGCAAGTTCGCCGGCATCACCGGCGACCACGTCGTCGAGGGCCTGAAGCACGAGAGCGGGTTCGAGATGACGTCTGCGGAGCTGCTGGCCGCCGTGCGGCGCGCGTTCGTCCGCGCGTTGTGGCTCGAGCGCAAGCAGGGGTACGATCGATCGGACTACACGCTGCCGTCGGAGGTGTTCGACCGGCCCAACCCCAACCTGGGCGTTCCCCCGTTCGTAACCCGCGAGTTCTTCTCGCAGCTCAGCGATCGAGTCTGGGCAGTGTTCGACAGGGAAATCGACGAGATGGCGAAGGCCTGACCGGCCGCGCCAGGGATTGCCTGTGGTTATATGCCCCTAATCCGCTTCACGAACCTTTTCGCCGAGCGCATCGGCGGCGTCAACTCCGTTGATGTGCGGGCCACGACGGTCGAGTCTGCGCTCCGCGCGCTGACCGATAGACATCCCAACCTGACGACGCTCGTCTGGGCGAAGGATGGCGCGCTCAATCCCGTCATGGTGCTGTTCCTGAACGACCGCCAGCTCGGCGTCGCGGAGATCGGGATCTCTGTGGGGCCCGGCGATGAGATCGATATCGTGCCTGCGCTCGAAGGCGGGTGAGACCAACGCCAATCCTTTTGTGATCAGTCTGCCTGAAGGTGGAGCAGGGCTGGCTCTGAAGTAAGATGAGCGACCCGTCAGCGCGCCATGATGCCGACACAGGCGGTCTCCCACTACAAGATCCTCCACGAGCTCGGGAGCGGTGGCATGGGTGTCGTCTACAAGGCCGAAGACACCCGGCTCCATCGTTTTGTGGCGCTCAAATTCCTTCCTGACGAGCTGGCGAACGATATCCAAGCGCTCAATCGATTTCGACGCGAGGCCCACGCGGCGTCCGCTCTGAACCACCCCAACATCTGCACCATCCACGATATCGGTGAACAAGACGGGCGCGCGTTTATCGTCATGGAATTCCTCCAAGGGGCAACGCTGAAGCACCTGATTGCGGCCTGCGAGCTGGAGTTGACGCGGATCCTGGAGATCGGAATCGATACGGCCGAGGGATTGAGCGCGGCACATGAAAAGGGCATCGTTCATCGCGACATCAAGCCCGCGAACATCTTCGTCACCGAACACGGTCACGCGAAGATTCTCGATTTCGGTCTTGCCAAGCTCACTGCACGTTCGGCAGAAGCGGCTACAGCGGGATCGACGGCGACCGCTCAGATATCCGACGAGCATCTGACCAGACCCGGCAGCGCCCCGGGTACGCTCGCGTACATGTCGCCCGAACAGGCGCTCGGCAAGGACCTCGACGCCCGCACTGACCTTTTCTCCCTCGGCGTCGTGCTGTACGAAATGGCAACCGGCGCCTTGCCGTTTCGCGGTGACACCGCGGCGGCGATCTACGACGCGATTCTCAACCGAAAACCCTTGACGCCGGCGCAGCTCAATCCAGATCTCCCGCCGAAGCTGCAGGACATCACTGATAAGGCGTTGGAAAAGAATCGGGATCTGCGCTATCAGAGCGCGGATGACGTTTGCACTGACTTGAAACGTCTTCGGCGAGAGCTCGAACCGCGGTTAGGTCCCGAAACCCCAAAACGCGTCGAGGCTCGAACCCGACATTGGAAAGTCCTCATACCGATGGCCGCGGCCGTCGCGCTCGCCGCTGGCGCACTGTGGTTGAACACTCGACGAGCTACGACACTCTCAGAGCAAGACACCATCGTCATTGCCGATTTCGAGAACAGCACCGGCGATGCCGTATTTGATGACACGCTCAAACAAGCGCTGGTCGTAGGCCTGGATCAATCACCGTTCTTGAATGTCATCTCCGACCGGAGGGTGTGGGCGACTCTGCCCCTGATGGGCCGCTCGCCGGACGAGCCGGTCACCGGCGAGGTGGCGCGCGAACTGTGCCAGAGAGTGGGCGGCAAGGCAATGCTGGCGGGCTCGATCTCCGCACTGGGCAATGAGTACGTGATCGGCTTGAATACGATCGACTGCGCCACTGGCGACACGCTGGTGGCCCAGCAGGCACGCGCTTCCGGCAAAGGCGAGGTACTGAAGGCTTTGGACGATTCCGCGTCAGCGCTGCGGACAACGCTGGGCGAATCGCTGGCCTCGGTGCAGAAGTTCGCCATTCCGCTTGCGGAGGCGACCACATCGTCTCTGGAAGCGCTGAAGGCCTACAGCATCGGCCTAAGAACTAGCTTCACAAAAGGCACTCTCGCGGCCCTCCCATACGAGCAACGAGCCGTCGAGCTCGATCCCGATTTCGCGGTCGCGTATGTCGGCCTCGCCGCTGCGTACAGCAACGTTGGGCAGGCTACGCAGGCCATCGAGAATGCGACGAAGGCGTTCGCCTTGCGCGAGCGAGTGAGCGAGCGCGAAAGGTACCGCATTAGCGCCTTCTACTACTCATTGGGGACCGGCGAACTGGACAAGTCCAACCAGAGCTACGAGATGTGGAAGCAAAGCTACCCGCTCGACCCCTTCCCTCACCGCAACTTGGGAAACAACCACATGAGGCTTGGCCAGTGGGAGATGGCCTTGCTGGAAACAGAGGAGAGCTTGCGCCTGGAAGAGAACAGCTATGTGGCGGAGGGAAATCTGGCTTGGATCCAACTGGCGCTCGGCCGCACCGAGGATGCGAGGAGAACCGTGGAGCAGGCGCTCGCACGGAAACTGGACGGAGTCCATCTTCGCGGCAGTTCCTATCTGATGGCCTTCCTTCGCGGCGACCAAGATGCGATGCAGCGTGAGCTGGTTTGGGCAACGGGCCGCTCCGGCGAGGAGGACTGGTTGCTCTCGGTCCAATCGGACACGGAGGCATACTTCGGCCGGCTGGCCAGCGCGAGGGAGCTTTCGCAGCGGGCGGTGGAATCAGCGCGCCGCGCCGATTCCGAGGAAACCGCCGCTTTATGGCAGGCCAATGCCGCCCTGCGCGAGGCGGAGTTTGGCAATGCGATGGCCGCTCGTCAAAACGCAATGACGGCGCTTTCGTTGACACCGGGAAGAGATGTCACGACGATGGCGGCGCTGGCGTTGGTGCGAGCGGGGGACGTGGCGCAGGCACAGAGACTCGTAAACGGTCTTGACCGGGACTTTCCGCAGAACACGATCGTGCAGGTCTACTGGCTGCCGGCCATCCGGGCCGCGATTGAACTGGCAGCGAAGAACAGCGCCAAGGCCCTTGAGCTGCTGAAAACTGCTGCGCCGTACGAGCTCGGCCAGTCGCAACCATTCTTCGTGGGCATGATGTATCCCGCCTATCTCCGCGGGCAGGCCTACCTTCACGCGCGGAACGGCAAGGAAGCCGCGGGCGAGTTCCAGAGAATCATCAGTCGCCGTGGCGTCGTTCTCAACTTCCCGCTCGGCGCGGTGGCCCACCTTGGACTGGCGCGCGCCCACGTGCTTGAAGGTGACACCGCGAATGCCCGTGTGGCCTACGAAGACTTCCTCAAGCTCTGGAGGGGCGCCGATTCCGACGTCCCTCTCTTCCAGGAAGCCAAAACGGAGTACGCGAGGCTGCGATAGACGACGTGAGCGTCGATGTCGTGGGGTTGAGTGCAGCCCTCAAGGCAGGTGCGACGTACAAAGCAAGAGGCACAGAAGCTCGGTACCTCTGCGCCTCGGCTTGCCCCGCCGTTAGCCTGGGCGAAGGCTGGTGTGTCGTGATCGTTGGTCCGGCTGCCACCTTCGCGCCGCGCGCTACGGTGGCCAGGGAAGCCGGACACTCAGCGGGCCTGAAGGCCCGCCTCTACCTACCGAGTCCGGCCCCGAATTGCTTTCTGATTGCTGATTGGTTGCGGTCCCGCGGGATTTCCGGCTTCGACCAGCGGGCACAGGGCACTCATTGGAAAAGCAGCAGTGGAAAACCGCTTGGAAGCTGTCGCGGAATGAGCCTCTGGAGGCTTTCCGGCATCGCACGCCGATCGAGCAACCCCTCGCGGACAAAATCAACCAGGTTATTCATCTCCTCCTCTGAAAGGTGCATCGGCGTGGCGAGGTTTCCAATAGCCGCCATGCACCTCGCGTGCCTCGCCGAGGAGCACCGCGGCGATCGAACTCGAGATTGTGAGCCGCAACGACCGTGATCAATGATCCGTCACTTCAGAACCGCCACAGCACCCGCACCGACATGCGCAGCGAGTTGTTGATCTCGTCGCTGATCGATTCGTAGTCGTAGCGGAAGTCGGGCACGACGGCGAGGCGGCCGGTGACGGCGATCGCGGCGTTCGCGCCGACGGTGAGCGCACCGAGGTTGCGGGCGCCGCTCTCGGTCCGTTGCCGCGCATTCGGATTGTTCGGATCCACACCGGGCCCGAGCCTCAGCGGCGTGTAGACGGTGCTGTCCTGGACGCGATGACTGGTCACGCCGACGATCAGGCCCGGCGTCACGCGCGCGGGTTGCGACGGGTGGAAGATTGCCACGCCTGAGACTGTTGCGGTGACCTCGCGGCGGTGGTCGTACTGCAGCCAGATGCCATTGCGCTCGAGCTCTTCACGGGACCCTCCAGACGGGCCGAGCGACAGGCTGAGCGTGTTCGGTTCGCCATAGGAACGCGTGAACGGGCTCGACGGGATCGCGACCTCGCCTTCGATGTCGAGCCACGGCGTTACCCGCAATCCCCCTAGAATGCCGGCGGCGGCTGACCTGCCATCCGCCTTGTCGGCGCTGACGGCAAAGCTGCCGACCGATCCTCCGACATAGCCGCGGTTCGATGGCTGCGCCAGCGCCACGACGGCGGTCGCCGGCAGCAATGTCATGGCGCCGCAGGTGATGGTGAGAACTCGTCGAAGCATCGTGCGCCTCCGGGTTGCTGACCAGGAAGGCGCAGACGGAAACGAAAGCGGCTCAACTCAGAGCCGGAAGACGAGGATCACGAACGTCACCAGGACGATAGGACCGGGAGACGATTCTCCGTGAATACAGCTACTTCGTCACTCGGACCACGAAATCCGGCGAGGGCGCCGCGAAGCCTGCCGTCACCGCGTACAGCGCATTGCCGAACGCCGCAATCGTGGTCGGAACCTTCGTAGCTGGATTCGACGCGAAGGGTTCCGTGATGAAGCCCACGATCGCGCCTGACAGGTACTCCGGCGATAGCTCGACGACCGCGATCTGGTTGCGGAAGTTCTGCACGACATACAACGTCTTGCCGTCGAGCCACAGGCCATCCGCGTTGGGAAGTGTGTTTCCGCCGAGATCGACAGGCACCGGCGTGTGCGTCTCGGTGTCCAGCAGATGCAGTTGCGCAGTCATCCCGTTGACGACCAAGAGATGCGTTCCGTTGGGCGTGGCCGCGATGCCGTTCGTCCTGAACGTGCCGGGCAGTGGAACCTCAATGAAGGTCGTCGCGGGTGCGCCAGCCGGTCCGAGCGCGACCTTGTAGAGGAACGGTCGCTGGCTGTCAGTGAAATACGCGGCCTCGCGCGTGATGACCACGTCGTTGATGAACGTCGGCGCAATCTGAAACTGGTACGAGGCAACGATCTCCGCCGAGGTCACATCGTACACGGTTCCCCTGCCGCTGCCACCACGAGCAACGAACAGCAGGTTGCTCCTTGCGTCATGCTTCAACCCGATCGCCGGCACCCCGTGGGGCGGCACCAGGGTCGCCATCTCACCGGTCCGCAAGTCGCCGACCAGAATCTGACCCAGTGTGGATGCCGCCAGCGACCCCGCGTAGAACGTGGTGCCGTGCCCGACGGCGATCCCCTCCGGCCCGAAGTCGGCCGGCAGCGGAATGAGATCCGGGAACGGCCGAGCGGATGATCCGGCTGACCCGAGAAGGATGAGACCTGCAAGAACTACCAGACCGATGTGACGATGCCGAGCGTGCGCGCGCATGTGCCCTCCTGACATTCACTGAGCGCGAAGAACGTTGTGCTGCCGGCAGTCTCGTGGAATGGCGCCGGAGAACCCGCCGGCCCGCGTCCTCGTGCTGACGGCCTCGGTCCTACAGCGTCTGAAGCTTACCACCCTAAGAGAACTTCGTGACCGCAGCCAAACGCCGCCTTCAAGCTGACCGCGCGCGGCTACGATGTGCTGAGGGCGTCGGACGTCGAGGCGGCCGTGGCGAGTTGCATCGCTGAGCATCCAGACCTCCTCGTCCTCGATGCCATGATGCCGGTGCTCGACGGGTACGAGGTGCTGCGCCGCCTCAGGGAGGATGGGCGCACTCGATCCCCGCCATCGTGCTTACCGCTCGAAGAAGACGATAGGACCGATGAAGGCCCTTTTCGCGGCGGGCAGGTAGGGTGGGCCAGAGGGAAGCCGGACGCTACCTTTGCCGCGTACAACAAGAGAGGCACAGAAGCTCGGTGCCTCTGTGCCTCCGTGTGTCGTGAAGTCCCGCTGCCACCTTCGCGCCGCGCGCTTCAGTGGCCAGGGAAGCCGGACACTACATCAGGCGGGCCTGAAGACCCGCCGCTACTGAAGGCGGGTCCAAAGAACAGGACCCGCCCTACGTGTGAGCGTTACTCGACGTCGCCAGCGGGCGGACGTCCAAGCATCGGTTCGTCGGTATCGAACGCGTATTCGATTTCCCGATCGAGATCGAGCTCGTCCTCCGTCGGCTGCGGTGGCACTGGCGGCGGTGGTGGCTCGTCCGGCGGAATCCGCACGTGCCGATACCATTCGAAGCCCGTGCCCGCGGGAATCAGTCGGCCCATCGTCACGTTCTCCTTCAGCCCGCGCAGGTGATCGATCTTCCCGGAGATCGACGCTTCCGTGAGCACGCGCGTCGTTTCCTGGAAGCTCGCCGCCGAGATGAACGAGTCGGTCGAGAGCGACGCCTTAGTGATCCCGAGCAGCAGCGGCTGCGCCGTCGCCGGCCGCCCGCCCGCCTGAATCACCCGCTCGTTCTCCTCGAGGAACCGGAACTTGTCCGTCTGCTCGTCGATCAGGAACTCGGTGTCGCCGACATCCTCGATCCGCACCCACCGCATCATCTGGCGCGAGATGACCTCGATGTGCTTGTCGTTGATGTTGACGCCCTGCAGCCGGTAGACCTCCTGAATTTCGTTCACCAGGTACTTCTGCAGTTCCTTCTCGCCCAGCACCCGCAGGATGTCGTGCGGATTGCTCGGACCGTCCATCAATTGCTCGCCCGCCCGCACGCGCTCGCCCTCGTGGACGTTCACGTGCACGCCGCGCGGCAGCGCATACTCCCTCGGCTCGCTGCCGTCGTCGGGCACGATGATCATCTTGCGCTGACCCTTGACGACGCCGCCGTCCTTGACGATACCGTCGATCTCGGAGATGACCGCCGGATCCTTCGGCTTGCGAGCCTCGAACAACTCGACCACGCGCGGCAGACCGCCGGTGATGTCCTTCGTCTTCGTGGTCTCGCGCGGGATCTTCGCCAGCACGTCACCTGCTTCGACCGTCTCGCCGTCCTGCACCATCAGGTGCGCGTGCGACGGCATGTGGTACTTGCGAGTGACCTTGCCCGACTTGTCCTTGATCTCGATCGTCGGCTGCTTCTTCTCATCCGGCGAGTCGACGATGATGAAGCGCGAGAGGCCGGTGACCTCGTCGACTTCTTCGTGGACCGTCAATCCGTCGATGATGTCCTTGAAGCGCGCCGTTCCCAGATCCTCGGTGAGGATCGAGAACGTGTACGGATCCCACTCGACCAGCGTCTGGCCGACTTCCACCTTCTGCCCGTCCTTCACCTTGAGGCGCGCGCCGTAGACCACCGGGTAGCGCTCGCGGTCGCGCCCCTTCTCGTCCTTGACCACGAGCGAGCCGTTACGGTTCATGACGATCAGCTGGCCGCCTTCCTTGTGGGTCTCGACGACGACCATCCCCTCGTAGTGAACGGTGCCGGCATGACGCGCATCGAGCGTGTTCTGCTCGGAGATTCGCGACGCCGTTCCACCGATGTGGAACGTGCGCATCGTCAACTGCGTGCCCGGCTCGCCGATCGACTGCGCGGCGATGACGCCGACCGCCTGGCCGAGCTCGACCAGCCGACCCGTTGCCAGATCGCGGCCGTAGCAGCGGGCGCAGACACCGCGCCGCGTGGCGCAGGTGAGCACCGAGCGGATGCGGACCTTCTCGATACCCGCTTCCTGCACGGCGGACGCCTTGTCCTCGTCGATCTCCTCGTTGACATCGACGATCGTGCCGGCGCCGAACGGATCGACGATCTTCTCGAGCGTGACGCGGCCGACGATGCGGTCGCGCAGCGGCTCGATGATCTCGCCCGATTCGACGATGGCCCGTGCCTCGATGCCGTCGAGGGTGCCGCAGTCGATTTCCGAAATGATGACGTCCTGAGCCACGTCCACGAGGCGACGAGTCAGGTAGCCTGAGTCGGCCGTCTTGAGCGCCGTGTCCGCGAGACCCTTGCGTGCGCCATGCGTCGAGATGAAGTACTGCTGCACGGTGAGGCCTTCACGGAAGTTGCTCGTGATCGGTGCCTCGATGATTTCGCCCGAGGGCTTCGCCATCAGTCCGCGCATGCCGGCAAGCTGACGGATCTGCTGCTTCGAGCCGCGCGCGCCGGAGTCGGCCATGATGTAGACCGGATTGAAGCTCTTGCCGCTTCGATCCATGTCGGCCATCTCGCCGAACATCTCGTCGGCGATCTTCTCTGTGACCTCCGACCAGATCGCGATGATCTTGTTGTAGCGCTCGCCGTTGGTGATCGCGCCTTCGAGGTACTGCTGTTCGACCTTGATCACCTCGTTGCGCGCGTCCTGCACTAGTTGCTGCTTGTTGCCCGGGATGATCAGGTCGTCGATGCCGATCGACAGGCCGGACCGCGTCGCGTAAGTGAAGCCGAGATTCTTGAGCGAGTCGAGCATATCGACGGTTCGCTCGAGCCCGAAGTCGAGATACGTCTTCTGAACGAGCTGCTGCAGCCCCTTTTTCTTCAGCAGACCGTTGATGTACGGCATGCCGGCGGGAAGCTGTTCGTTGAGTAGCACGCGACCCACAGTCGTGTTGATGATCTTCGCCTTCACCTCCTGCGACTCGGTGTGGATCACGTCCTGGTCGTCACGCGCCGTCGTCAGGTCGAGCAGCTGACCCGAGAAGCGCAGACGAATCGGCGACAGCGTCTCTAGCTCGCCAGCCTCGAGCGCCAGCATCACGTCCTCGGTGTTGCCGAACGCGCGCCCTTCGCCCTTTGCACCGGCCTTGGCTTTGGTCAGGTAATAGCAGCCGAGGACGATGTCCTGTGACGGCACCGCGATCGGCGCGCCGTTCGCCGGCGACAGCACGTTGTTCGACGACATCATCAGCACCGAGGCCTCGATCTGCGCCTCGGGTGACAGCGGGATGTGGACCGCCATCTGGTCGCCGTCGAAGTCGGCGTTGAACGCCGTGCACACGAGCGGGTGGATGCGAATCGCCTTGCCCTCGACCAGCACGGGTTCGAACGCCTGGATGCCGAGTCGATGCAGTGTCGGCGCGCGGTTCAGCAGCACCGGGTGCTCGCGGATCACCTCTTCGAGGATGTCCCACACCTCGGGACGCTGCTGCTCGACCATCTCTTTCGCCTGCTTGATGGTCGCGACCAGCTGTCTCTCCTCGAGCTTGTTGTAGATGAACGGCTTGAACAACTCGAGCGCCATCTTTTTCGGCAGACCGCACTGGTGCAGCTTCAGCTCCGGCCCGACGACGATGACGGAGCGGCCGGAGTAGTCGACGCGCTTACCCAGCAGGTTCTGACGGAAGCGACCCTGCTTGCCCTTCAGCGTGTCGGACAGCGACTTCAGCGGACGGTTGTTCGCGCCACGCAGCACACGACCGCGGCGGCCGTTGTCGAAGAGCGCGTCCACCGCTTCCTGAAGCATGCGCTTCTCGTTGCGGATGATGACGTCCGGCGCTTTGAGCTCCATCAGCTTCTTCAACCGGTTGTTGCGGTTGATGACGCGGCGATAGAGGTCGTTGAGGTCCGAGGTTGCGAAGCGGCCGCCGTCGAGCGGCACCAGCGGGCGCAGCTCCGGTGGAATGACCGGGATGACGTCGAGGATCATCCAGTTCGGCTGGTTGGTCGACTTGCGGAAACTGTCGACGACCTTCAGCCGCTTCGCGAACTTCAGCTTCTTCTGTACCGAGCTCTCGCTGCGCATCTTGGCGCGCAACTCCTCGGCGAGCTTCTCGATATTGACGCGGCGCAGCAGTTCCTTGATCGCTTCGGCGCCCATCTGCGCGCGGAACTTCGTCCCGTGGTCCTCGCGCGCCTTGCGGAATTGCTCTTCGTTGAGCAACTGGTTCTGCTTGAGGTCGGTCTCACCCGGATCGATGACGACGTAAGCCTCGAAGTAGAGGATGCGCTCGAGATCGCGCAGCGAGATATCGAGCAGATGGCCGATGCGGCTCGGCAGCCCCTTGAAGAACCACACGTGGCTCACCGGCGTGGCCAGCGTGATGTGTCCAAGGCGCTCGCGGCGCACCTTGGCCTGCGTCACTTCGACACCGCACTTGTCGCAGATCACGCCGCGGTGCTTCATGCGCTTGTACTTGCCGCAGAGGCACTCCCAGTCTGTGATCGGGCCGAAGATCTTCGCGCAGAACAACCCGTCGCGCTCCGGCTTGAACGTGCGGTAGTTGATCGTTTCCGGCTTCGTTACCTCGCCGAACGACCACGACATGATCTTTTCGGGCGAGGCCAGCGAGATCCGAATCGCGTCGAAGTCGGCGCGCAGGCTCGTTTTGTTGTCGTAGAAACTTGGTCTCATATTTTTCGTTTCCCGGTCCGGCTAAAGCCGGACACTACGATCGGAGTTACACCTGCTCCAATACGGCTGCTTCGCCGCTGGGTTCCGCCGGCACCAACGCCTCCGGCTTCCGCTTCGTCGACACCAGCTCGACGTCGAGACACAGTGACTGCAGCTCGCGAATGAGCACGTTGAAGGACTCTGGCAGCCCTGGTGTGAACGAGGCGTCGCCCTTCACGATCGCTTCGTAGATCTTGGCGCGGCCCGTCACATCATCGGACTTCGCCGTGAGCAGCTCCTGGAGAATGTGCGCCGAGCCGTAGGCCTCGAGCGCCCACACTTCCATTTCTCCAAACCGCTGGCCGCCGAACTGCGCTTTTCCGCCGAGCGGCTGCTGCGTGATGAGTGAGTACGGTCCGATCGACCTCGCGTGGATCTTGTCGTCGACCAGGTGCGACAGCTTCAGCATGTAGATGTAGCCGACTGTCACTTCCTGCTCGAAGCTTTGACCCGTCATGCCGTCGTAGAGCGGCGTCTTCCCGCCCTTGGGCAGACCCGCCTCCGCGAGCCAGTTCTTGATCTCCGTCTCCGTGGCGCCATCGAACACCGGCGTCGCGAAGTAGAGACCGAGTGCGTGCGCCGCCCACCCGAGGTGGGTCTCGAGGATCTGGCCGACGTTCATACGTGACGGCACACCCAGTGGGTTGAGAACGATCTCCACCGGCGTTCCATCCGGCAGATACGGCATGTCCTCCTCGGGCAGGATGCGCGCGATGACGCCCTTGTTACCGTGGCGGCCGGCCATCTTGTCGCCGACCGACAGCTTGCGCTTCATCGCGACGTACACCTTGACCAGCTTGATCACGCCCGGAGGCAGTTCATCGCCGCGTCGGATCTTTTCCTTCTTCTCTTCGAAGAGCTGGCGGATGACTTCGACCTGCCGCTCCGTGCGCTCCTCGAGCAACCGCAGGTCGCCCTCGAGCCGCGGATCGTCGCTCTGGATCTTGAGGCGCACCATCTGCTGATAGGGCACCGTCGCCAGCACTTCCAGCGTCAGCTCCTGACCCTTCCGCAGCAGCCGCTCGCGTCCGTACTCGTCGAACGCGTCCGCACGCAGCGTCTGACCAGTCAGCATCTGCACGACGCGCTTCTTCACTTCGTCGTGAAGAATGCGGATCTCGTCCTGCAGGTTCTTCTCCATCATGTCGAGCTCTTCCTGCTCGATCGCCTTCGCACGGTCATCCTTCTCGATGCCCTTTCGGGAGAAGATCTTCACGCCGACGATGATGCCTTCAATGCCGGGCGGGCAGATAAGCGAGGCGTCTCGCACGTCGCCGGCCTTCTCTCCGAAGATGGCTCGCAGCAGCTTCTCTTCCGGAGTGAGCTGCGTCTCGCCTTTCGGCGTTACCTTGCCAACCAGGATGTCTCCCGGCTTCACATACGCGCCGATGCGGATGATGCCGCTGTCGTCGAGATCGCGCAGGTAGGTTTCCGATACGTTCGGAATGTCCCGCGTGATCTCTTCAGGCCCGAGCTTGGTGTCGCGCGCCTCGATCTCGAACTCCTCGATGTGGATGGAGGTGTAGTAGTCCTCCTTCACCATCTTCTCGGAGACGAGGATCGCGTCTTCGAAGTTGTACCCGCGCCACGGCATGAACGCGACGAGCACGTTGCGTCCAAGCGCCAGCTCACCCAACTCCGTGCACGGACCGTCTGCCAGCACCTGGCCCTTCACGACGCGCTGTCCCACCCGCACGATCGGCTTCTGGTTGATACAGGTGTTCTGATTCGAGCGCTTGAACTTCGTCATCGGGTAGATGTCAGCGCCCATCTCCTTGCTGATCTCATCGTCCTCGCTCGCACCCTCGACGCGCACGACGATGCGCTGGCTGTCGACGTAGTCCACTGTGCCGGCCCGGCGCGTGATCACGACCGCGCCCGAGTCACGTGCGGTGATGTACTCCATGCCAGTGCCGACGTACGGGCTGCGCGCCCGCAGGAGCGGCACGGCCTGGCGCTGCATGTTCGATCCCATCAACGCGCGGTTGGCGTCGTCATTCTCGAGGAACGGCACGAGAGAGGCCGCCACCGAGACGAGCTGCTTCGGCGAGACATCGATGAACTGGATATCCTCGCGTGGTGACAGGACGAAGTCGCCGGCGCGTCGCGCCTCGACGCGCTCCTGCCGGAAGCGGCCGTTGTCGTCCACAGGCGAGTTGGCCTGCGCGATGATGTACTGGTCCTCTTCCCACGCGGACAGATAGAAGGAGTAGGGCTCGAACTCGACGCCCTTCTTCTTCGACCGACCGTCGGAGCCGACGATCTCATCCGCTTCGACGATGTCCCCCGCCTTGTACTTCGGGTTGCCACCAGCGTTGTGAATGATCACGAAGTCGACGACACGGCCGTCCTTGACCTTGCGGTAGGGCGACTCGATGAAGCCGAACTCGTTGATGCGCGCGTAGCAGCTGAGCGACGAGATCAGGCCGATGTTCGGACCTTCCGGCGTCTCAATCGGGCAGATGCGTCCGTAGTGCGTCGGGTGCACGTCGCGCACCTCGAATCCGGCGCGCTCGCGCGACAGGCCGCCGGGCCCGAGCGCCGAGAGACGCCGCTTGTGCGTGATCTCGGAGAGCGGGTTGGTCTGGTCCATGAACTGCGAGAGCTGCGACGACCCGAAGAACTCGCGAATCGCGGCCATGACCGGTTTCGCGTTGATCAGGTCGTGCGGCATCGCCGTCGCCATTTCCTGGTAGACCGACATCTTTTCCTTGATGGCGCGCTCCATGCGGACCAGACCAATGCGGAACTGGTTCTCGAGGAGCTCGCCGACGGAGCGGACGCGGCGATTGCCCAGGTGATCGATGTCGTCGACGTTCTGCGGGTTCTTGCGCAGCTTGAGCTGGTACTTGATGACCTCGTAGAAGTCCTGCGGGTGCAGGATCTTCTCGTCGAGCGGCGTATTCATCCCGAGCTTCGTATTCAGCTTCAGGCGGCCGACGCGCGAGAAGTCGTACTTCTGCGGGTTGAAGAACATGTTCTCGAAGAGCGACCGGGAGCTGTCGAGCGTCGGGGGATCACCAGGCCGCAGACGGCGATAGATCTCGATCAGCGCCTCCTCGTGCGTCCGGATCGGATCCTTCTTCAGCGTCTGGCTGATGATGGCGCCCACGTCGTCGCGCTCGGGGAAGAACACCTCGATGCGCTCGACGCGCTTTTCCTGCGCCATCGAGATCACGCGTGGTGTGAGCTCCTCGTTCGCCTCGAGAATCACCTCGCCCGTCTCCGGGTCGATGATGTCGGCCGCGGCGAAGGCGCCCTCGAGCGCCTCGTCTGCCACCGGCACGGTTTCGATGCCGGCCTTGCGCAGCGCCGCGATGGCGTTGGCCGTGATCTTCTTGCCGCTCTGGATCGAGAAGTCGCCCGCCTTGACGTCACCGGCCGCACGCAGCCCCACGAGGCTGTCGGAAACTGTCCACTGCAGCGACGGTCCCTGGTTGAGGGCGATGCGATCGACCGCGTAGAACGTGCGGATGATCTCGTCGGCGCCGCGCAGGCCGAGCGCGCGCAGGAACACCGTGGCCAGGAACTTGCGCTTGCGATCGATGCGGACGTACAGCAGGTTCTTCTGGTCGTATTCGAACTCGACCCACGAACCGCGATACGGGATGATCTGCGCGACGTAGAGCGTCTTGTCTTCGGAGTGGAAGAACGCGCCCGGCGACCGGTGGAGCTGGCTGACGATGACGCGCTCGGTGCCGTTGATGATGAACGTGCCGTTGTCCGTCATCAGCGGGATGTCGCCGAAGTAGACCTCCTGCTCCTTGATGTCGCGGATCGTCTTGACGCCGGTATCGGGATCCTTGTTCCAGACAACGAGACGAATGGTGACCTTGAGCGGCACGGCGTAGGTCATGCCGCGCTCCTGGCACTCGTCGACGTCGTACTTGAGCTTCATCCCGACCGTCTGGCCGCAGATGTCACAGACGTCGCCGCGCGCCTGGTTCTCTTTGCCGCAGCGCGGGCAGAGCACCTGGTGATCGCCATACGGATCGGCGACGAGCGTCGCGCCGCAGTTGCTGCACGGCTTGCGCAGGTGATGCAGACCTGCCAGCTTGCCGCACTTGCACTCCCAGTTGCCGATTGAGTACTCGATGAACTCGAGCGATGAGTTCTCGCGGAAATCGCTGATCGGGAACACCGACTTGAACACCGACTGCAGGCCGGCATCCTCGCGCTCGGCCGGCAGACGGTTCATCTGCAGGAAGCGCTCGTATGATTTCCGCTGGATTTCAATCAGGTTTGGGATAGGAACGGTGGTCTTGATCTTGGAAAAGTCCTTGCGCTCGCGGTAGACGTTCTTGGGAAGGCTGTACATCGGCTAGAACCCTCGGGACTCACTGAACCGGGACTCGGGATTCGGGATCCGGGATCCGGACGCCGGCTCTCGATTGCGGCTCGAGCCACGAAAAAAGGCATAACGCTTACTGGTAAGACGCCGAACGCACGGGCTCAGATGCCCGGAACCCGGAACCTTCCAGTCCAGAGTCCCGGATCCCGAGCCCCGACAAGCTACGAAATAGAAACCTTGGCGCCGACTTCTTCGAACTTCTTCTTGATTGCTTCTGACTCGTCCTTGTTCACGCCTTCCTTGATCGGCTTGGGCGCGCTCTCGACGAGATCCTTCGCTTCCTTGAGGCCCAGGTTGGTGACCTCGCGGACGACCTTGATGACCTTGATCTTGTCCGCGCCGACTTCGGTGAGCGTGACGTTGAACTCGGTCTTCTCCTCGGCCGGAGCCGCGGCGCCGCCGCCACCAGCCGCCGCCATCCCGGGCATCGCCATCGGCACAGCCGCCGCGGCGGAGACGCCCAACTCGGATTCGAGCGCCTTCACGAGCTGCGACAGCTCGAGCACGCTGATGCCCTTGATGTAGTCAATAACCTGCTGCTGATTCAATTCGGCCATTTTTTCCTCTACTCCTGTAGGGCGGCTCTCGCTTTGGAGACCCGCCGGATACGACGGGTCCATAAATCAGGACCCGTCCTACGGGCGAATGCGATCCCGCCCTACGACCCCTCGGACTTCTTCTTCGCTGCCTCGTTGAGCACCGTCACCAGGTTGCGCGGCGTTGCCGACAACACCGTCACAAGCTGCTGCATCGGAGCCTGCAACAGGAACAGCAACTTCGAATACAACTCGGGCCTGCCAGGCAGCGTGGCCAGGTCGTTGACCGCAGCCGGCTGAATGGCCTGCCCCTGCACGACGGCCGCCTTGATGACCAGCTTCGGCGTCGCCTTGATGAACGTCGTGAGCGCCTTTGCGAGGGCAACAGCATCCGCGTCCGTGTACGCGATCGCCGTCGTTCCCTCGAAATGCTTCTCGAGCGCTTCGAGGCGCGTGCCCTTCGTAGCCCGCTTGGCAAGCGTGTTCTTGACGACCTTGTAGTTCGCCTTCGCCGATCGCAGCTGACGGCGCAGTTCGGTCGCCGCTGGAACGTTGAGCCCCTTGTAGTCCACGAGGATCGCCGTGTCGACCGCCTTGAACGCAGCGGACAGGTCCTGAAGTTCCTGCTCTTTTTCAGCTTTGGTGACAGCCATCGCTCCCCCTAGACTTTCTGCCGCTCATCGATGTGCGCGGTGTCGATGCCGACGCCCGGCCCCATCGTGGAGGACACGGTGACTGACTTCAGGTACTTCCCTTTTGCCGCCGACGGCTTCGCCTTCACCACGCTGTCGACCAGCGCATGCGCGTTCTCGATCAGGCTGTTCGAGGCAAAGGACGTCTTTCCAACCGGCGCGTGGATGATCCCGGTCTTGTCGACACGGAACTCCACCTTACCGGCCTTGATTTCCCGGATCGCCTGCGCCACGTTGGGCGTCACGGTGCCGGTCTTCGGGTTCGGCATGAGACCGCGCGGGCCAAGCACCTTGCCAAGGCGGCCCACACCGCGCATCATGTCCGGCGTCGCCACGACCGCGTCGAAGTCCATCCATCCACCGAGGATCTTCTCCACCACGTCGTCGCCGCCCACGAAGTCCGCACCCGCTTCCTGCGCTTCCTTCTGCTTGTCGGCACCGGTAATCGCCAGAACCCGCTTGCTCTTACCCAGGCCGTGGGGCAGAACGACCGTGCCGCGCACCATCTGGTCCGCGTGCTTGGGGTCGACGCCCAGTCGCATGGCCATTTCCACCGTCTCGTCGAACTTGGCGTATTTCACCTTTTGAATCAGGGGAATCGCTTCTTCGAGCGAGTACAGACGGTCCTGCACCTGCGCTTCGGCTGCTGTGAATTTCTTGCCGTGCTTTGCCATGTGCCTCCTTGTGGTGCTGGCGGAGCACTCGAGCTCCTCCCACTGCTATGACCCCGGGGGTGATTTCCGTTCGCAACACGCGGAAATCACGCCCGGGGTCTTTTTATCCGATTACGTCAATGCCCATCGACCGCGCCGTCCCTTTCACCGTTTTCACTGCGGCGGCGAGATCAGTGCAGTTGAGATCCGGCATCTTCTGCTTCGCGATGTCCTCGACCTGCTTGGCCGTCACCGTGCCGACCTTGTTGCGGTTCGGCTCAGGCGATCCCTTCGCGAGATTGGCCACCTTCTTCAAGAGCACCGACGCCGGCGGCGTCTTGGTGATGAAGGTGTAACTGCGATCGCTGTAAACCGTCACGACGACCGGGATGATCAGGCCGTCATCCTTGGCAGTCTTCGCGTTGAAGTTCTTGCAGAAATCCATGATGTTCACGCCATGCGGACCGAGCGCGGTCCCCACCGGCGGCGCCGGCGTCGCCTTGCCCGCGGAAATCTGCAACTTCACCATTGCCTGTACTTTTTTCGCCATTTAAATCTTCTCGACCTGCAAGAAATCCAATTCCACCGGCGTCGCGCGGCCGAAGATCGTCACCATCACCTTCAGCGTGTTGCGATCGAGGTTCACCTCGTCGACGACGCCATTGAAGCTGGTGAACGGTCCCTCGTTGATGCGCACGTGGTCGCCCTTCTCGAACGTGTATTTCGGTTTTGGCTTCTCCGCCGCCGTCTTTACCTGCTCGAGGATGTGGTCAACCTCTTCCTTGCTGAGCGGCGTCGGCTTCGTGCCTGCGCCGACAAAGCCGGTCACCTTCGGCGTGTTCTTCACCACGTGCCACGCATGGTCGGACATCGTCATCTCGACCAGGATGTAGCCGGGGAAGAACCGGCGCGCGCTTTTCACCTCACGGCCGCCGCGCTTCTCGACGATGTCCTCCGTGGGGATCAGCACTTCACCGATCTCGTTCTGGAGCCCATAGGCCTGGACGCGCTGCTCGAGCGATTCCTTCACCTTGTTCTCGAAGCCCGAGTAGGTGTGCACGATGTACCAGTTCTTGGCGTGGCCGCCCTGGTCGTTTGTCACTACGTCCGTCATGCCGCACCAAAGCGCCGGAAGATCCAGTTCACTGCCGCGTTCAACGCCAGGTCGAGGCCCCAGAGGTATAGGCCGAAGAATGTCGAAGTCAGGATGACGACGACGGTCGTGGCGTACACCTCTTTGCGAGCCGGCCACGTCACGCGCTTCATTTCATTGCGGACTTCGGTCAGGAAGGTGCGGCCACTGTTCCACCATCCGGTAATGCCGCCGCCCTCGCTCCCGCCCGCTGGTTTGACTTGCTCTATCGTGGCCATGTTGTCTACTTCGCTATCGGGACTCGGGATCCGGGACTCGAGTCCTTACCAATCCGACCTTAACGTCCGCCTTCCACCTTCGCGCTTTGCGCTACGGTGGACCGACTCGCTGGCTTGCCATCCGTAGCTCGCCGGCACGATCAAGCGGCGAGCGAAGGATGGCAGGTCAGGAGGGACTCGAACCCCCAGCCCTCGGTTTTGGAGACCGATGCTCTACCAATTGAGCTACTGACCTTCAAATCGTTAATGATTTCTGATCGCTGATTGTTCAATCGTTGTCGATTGTTGAATGTTGATCGTTGATTGGTGGAGCTCCACAATCGGCCAATCAAATCGACAATCAACAATCACTAATCAACAACGAATCAGGAATCAAAGATCACCAATCACCAATGCTCTACTTCGACTCCTTGTGCGCCGTATGCTTTCGGCAGAAACGACAGAACTTGCTGAACTCCAGCCGCTCGGTCGTCTTCTTCTTGTTCTTCGTCGTGCTGTAGTTGCGGCGCTTGCACGCACCGCACGCCAGTTGAACGATGTCGCGCATGGCTTACTCCAAAATCTCCGTGATCGTGCCCGCGCCCACCGTCCGGCCGCCTTCACGAATCGCGAAGCGCGCGCCCTTCTCGAGCGCCACCGGCACATGCAACTCCGCCGTGATCGTCGTGTTGTCCCCCGGCATCACCATCTCCACCCCGTCCGGCAACTTCAACGACCCCGTCACGTCGGTGGTCCGGATGTAGAACTGCGGCCGATATCCCGTGAAGAACGGCGTGTGCCGCCCGCCCTCTTCCTTCGACAGGATGTAGACCTCGCCCTTGAACTTCGTGTGCGGTTTGATCGACCCCGGCTTCGCCAGCACCTGCCCGCGCTCCACGTCCGTCTTTTCCACGCCGCGCAGCAGCACCCCGACGTTGTCCCCGGCCACGCCTGAATCGAGCAGCTTGCGGAACATCTCGACGCCGGTGACCACCTTCTTCTCCGTCGGCTTGAAGCCCACGATCTCAACTTCCTCGCTCACCTTCACCTGCCCGCGCTCGATGCGCCCGGTCACCACCGTGCCGCGCCCCGAGATCGAGAACACGTCTTCGATCGGCATCATGAACGGCTTGTCGATCTCACGCTGCGGCAGCGGAATGTAGCTGTCGAGCGCGTCCATCAGCTTGACCAGCCCCTCGACGCCCTCCGGGTCCCCCTGGATCGCCTTCAGCGCGCTCACCCGCACCACCGGCACGTTGTCCCCGTCAAACTTGTAGCTGCTCAGCAGCTCCCGCACCTCGAGCTCCACCAGGTCCAGCAGCTCCGGATCGTCGACCGCGTCCACCTTGTTGAGCGCCACCACCAGATACGGCACGTTCACCTGCCGCGCCAGCAGCACGTGCTCCCGCGTCTGCGGCATCGGCCCGTCCACCGCGCTCACCACCAGAATGGCGCCGTCCATCTGCGCCGCCCCCGTGATCATGTTCTTGATGTAGTCGGCGTGCCCCGGGCAGTCCACATGCGCGTAGTGCCGGTTGGCCGTCGAATACTCCACGTGGCTCGACGCAATCGTCAGGATCTTCGTGTCGTCGCGCCGCCCCTGCGACTCCGACGCCTTCGCCACTTCGTCATACGGCACGAACTTCGCCCACCCCTTGTCCGCCGCCACCTTCGTCAGCGCCGCCGTCAAGGTCGTCTTCCCGTGGTCGATGTGCCCGATCGTCCCCACGTTTACGTGCGGTTTGGACCGATCAAATTTCTCTTTCGCCATATGCGTTGTGTGCTCGCTCTAGAAGTGATGACTGCGTCTGCTCTTCCGAACTGACCTCGTGTTGTCCGCCTTCGCCTCGCAGCTTCGGCGGCTTGGCTTGCCATCCGTACCTCACGGCTGCCCGGCGTGAGGCCCACCGTCGCTCGCTTCGCGAGCTATGGTGGGCATCCTTCGCCTGCATCCGTGAGCGAAGGATGGAGCCGATGACCAGAATTGAACTGGTGACCTCGTCCTTACCAAGGACGCGCTCTGCCAACTGAGCTACATCGGCCTTTGCGCCTTCGGCGCGTCGGCCGATCCGCCTTCGCGCAGCGTGCGACGACGGACAAG